>NZ_AZUS01000004.1:0-329646 GCF_000527195.1 Streptomyces sp. CNH189 | reverse complement strand
CCGCAGCCCCCGCCTACGGCTCCTGGACCCCCGCCGCTCCCGTACCCACCCCGCCCGCCGACGAGCCCCCGGACGGAACCGGAACGGGCACCGGAGGGTCCCGCCTGGAACCGCTCCCGCCCCCACCTTCCTCCCGCGCCTACGTCGGCTCCCGCCCGCCCACCTACGACGCGGAGCCCACCGCACTCCCGGCCGCCGACCCGGACGCACTGGACGCCCTCGTCCCCGACACCGTGCTGGACGGCGCCCGCTACGGCGCCTGCACCCTGCGCGCCGCCTCCGTACGCGGGGACTCCGCCCGCTACCGGGGCGAGCCGCGCCGCGACGCGCTGCTGACCGCGCGGTTCGGGACGGGGGAGCGGGCCCTGGTCCTGGTGGCGCTGGCCACCGGCGTGCGGACCGCCCCCGGGGCGCACCGGGCCGCCGCCGACGCCTGCCGCTGGATCGGCGCGGCGGTGGGCCGCAGCCACGAGCGTCTCGCCGACGACATCAGGGCCGCCCGGCGCGGCGACCTCAAGTCCGGCCTGCACCGTCTCACCGACCGCAGCCTCGGCAGGCTCCGCGCCGAGGCGACCGAACAGGGACTCGACCCCGACGACTACGCGGCCACCCTGCGCTGCCTGCTGCTGTCCGCCGACCCCGAGTGCCGGACCCGGGTCTTCTTCGGGGTCGGCCCCGGCGGACTGTTCCGGCTGCGCGACGGCGAGTGGCAGGACATCGAACCGGAGGTCGCCGAGATCAAGGGCGCACCGGTGCTCGGCTTCGGCTCGCCGCCGCACGAGACACCGGACGGCGACCGCCTCACCATGGACCTGAACATCCCCACACCCCCGAGCCCGTACGAGCCGGCCCCCGAACCGCCCCGCGAACCCTTCCGCTTCCGCACCTCCGTAGCCCGCCCGGGTGACGTGCTGCTGATGTGCGGCACCGGGTTCGCCGAACCGCTGCGCGGCGAACCGGGACTCCGCGACCACCTGGCCGACCGGTGGTCGGATCCCGAACCACCTGGCCTGACGGCGTATCTGGCCGACACCCAGGTCCGGGTGAAGGGGTACGCCGACGACCGTACGGCCGTCGCCGTCTGGGAGGCGTGAGCGCGTCCGGTGTGAATTCATGGATTCCGTCAGGCATCTCCGGTACCCGAGGGGCAGACGGAACCCATGGCCAAACAGAACATCGCGGAACAGTTCGTCGACATCCTCGTGCGCGCGGGGGTCAAGCGCCTGTACGGCGTGGTCGGTGACAGCCTCAACCCCGTCGTGGACGCCGTGCGCCGCCACTCCGCCATCGACTGGATCCACGTCCGGCACGAGGAGACCGCCGCCTTCGCGGCCGGCGCCGAGGCCCAGGTCACCGGCAGGCTCGCCGCCTGCGCCGGCTCCTGCGGGCCCGGCAACCTCCACCTCATCAACGGCCTCTACGACGCCCACCGCTCCATGGCGCCCGTCCTCGCCCTCGCCTCCCACATCCCCTCCAGCGAGATCGGCCTCGGCTACTTCCAGGAGACCCACCCCGACCGGCTGTTCCAGGAGTGCAGCCACTACTGCGAGCTGATCTCCAGCCCCCGGCAGATGCCCCGGCTGCTGGACACCGCCATCCAGCACGCGGTCGGCCGCTCCGGCGTCAGCGTCGTGTCCCTCCCCGGCGACCTCGCCGACGAACCCGCCCCCGACCAGGCGCCCGAGACCGCCCTGGTCACCTCCCGGCCCACGGTCCGCCCCGGCGACGACGAGATCGACCGCCTCGTCGACATGATCGACCGGGCCGGGAAGGTCACCCTCTTCTGCGGCGCCGGCACCAAGGGCGCGCACGCCGAGGTGATGGAGTTCGCGGGGAAGATCAAGGCCCCGGTCGGACACGCCCTGCGCGGCAAGGAATGGATCCAGTACGACAATCCTTACGACGTCGGGATGAGCGGGCTGCTCGGCTACGGCGCCGCCTACGAGGCGACCCACGAGTGCGACCTGCTGATCCTGCTCGGCACCGACTTCCCGTACAACGCCTTCCTGCCCGGCGACGAGGTGAAGATCGTCCAGGTGGACGTGCGGCCCGAGATCATCGGCCGGCGCTCCAAACTGGACCTCGCGGTGTGGGGCGACGTGAAGGAGACCCTGCGCTGTCTGCTGCCCCGGGTGCGTGCCAAGGACGACCGCAAGTTCCTCGACCGCATGCTGAAGAAGCACGCGGACGCGCTGGAGGGGGTGGTGAAGGCGTACACCCGCAAGGTGGAGAAGCATGTGCCGATCCACCCGGAGTACGTGGCGTCCGTGCTGGACGACATGGCGGACGACGACGCCGTCTTCACCGTCGACACCGGCATGTGCAACGTCTGGGCGGCCCGCTACATCTCGCCCAACGGCCGCCGCAGGATCATCGGTTCCTTCTCCCACGGCTCGATGGCCAACGCGCTGCCGATGGCGATCGGGGCGCAGTTCACCGACCGGGGCCGGCAGGTCGTGGCGATGGCCGGCGACGGCGGATTCAGCATGCTGATGGGCGACTTCCTCACCCTCGTCCAGTACGACCTGCCGGTGAAAATCGTGCTGTTCAACAACTCCTCGCTGAGCATGGTGGAGTTGGAGATGCTCGTCGCGGGACTGCCCTCGCACGGCACCGCCATGAAGAACCCCGACTTCGCCGCCGTCGCCCGCGCCTGCGGCGCCTACGGGGTGCGGGTGGAGAAGCCGAAGGAGCTCGCGGGGGCGCTGAAGGCCGCGTTCAAGCACAAGGGCCCGGCGCTCGTCGACGTGGTCACCGACCCCAACGCGCTCTCCATCCCGCCGAAGGTCAGCAAGGAGATGGTGACGGGGTTCGCGCTGTCGGCGTCCAAGATCGTGCTGGACGGCGGGGTCGGCCGGATGGTGCAGATGGCCCGCTCCAACCTGCGCAACGTGCCCCGCCCGTAGGGGCGTTCAGTTGGTGCGCGGGCGCCAGGAGCGGTTGAGTGTGTCGTACTCGTAGTGCGGCAGGCCGTCGACGGCGCTGGTGCGGAAGGGGCGGCCCCGGTCGTCGATCCGCACGGTGCCGGTGCGGCCCTGCGAGGACCAGTCCAGCTCCAGGTACCAGCGGCAGTCGCAGCCCCGGGTGCGGGCGGTCACCCTCAGCACCTCCGGGTCCGACGCGGACACCCGGTACGGCATCCGCACCGCCGGGATCGGCGTCCCCGCGTCGTTCCCGGCGACCGCGCGGGCGATGGGCCGGTCCTTGTCCAGATCCACGTCGAAGTAGCGCGGGGTCAGCGCGCCGCCGCAGCCCTGGTCCATCGCGTACGCGTTGCCCTGCGCGGGCTCGGAACGGCCGGCCACGCGGACGCGCAGCGCCGTGAGCACGACGGCCGTGTCCGACGTCCCCTGCACGGACAGCTCCACCAGCGTCTCCCCGCCGTGCACGGCCCCCTGCGCGGAGGCCCAGGCACGGGCGTCCTGGGGGGCGGGCGGCGGGGGCACCCGCGCGGGCGGCCTGGCCACGACGTAGTCGTGTCCGCAGCCGTGCGACCAGGCGTGGGAGTCGGCGGACCAGGTGAGGGGTGCCTGCCCGGCGGGCGCGGGCCGTGACGCCGTGGGGGCGCCGGAGTCACGCGGTGCGCCGGACGCCCTGCCGCCTCCTCCGCGGCCGGGGGAGGCGGAACCGGACGGGGAGGGTGAGGCCGAGGCGGAACCGGAGACGGAGGGTGCGACGGACCGTCCCGGCGCCGGGCTGCTGCCGGGGCGGGCCCCGGACGCCTCCTCCTCGGCTGCTCCGGCGGCGGCCTCGCTCCCGGCCGGCGCCCGCCGCTCGTCCGGCAGGAACGACAGGCTTCCGACGGTGGCGAGTACGGCGCACACGGCGGCGGCCGCCGCGACGACCCGCTTCCGCCGCCACCCGCGCCTCTTGCGTCCGCCGTTGTGTTCGACGGGCCCACTGACGACGTCGCCGTCGTGCCCGTTCGCCCACTCCGAGTGGCCGAATCCGTTCGCCACCTCGCCGCCGGAGCGGCCGGCGCCCTCCGCAGCCGCGTCGGCCGACCCGGACGCTTCGTCACCGGCTCCAGGCGCGCCGGAGATCGGCACGGGAGCACGGTCCTCGCCCGCGCCGTCCGCCGGTGAGCCGGCGGACCCGGCTTCGGCGTCACGGCTCGTCCGGGTGCGGTGTCCGGGTTCCTGCTCCGAGGACCGCTCCCCGCGCCGGACGGAGGCGCCCGGGTCCCGGTGCGGCGCGGCATCGGGCCGGTCGCCGTCGGGCGACGAGACCGGCTCGGCGTGCCCTTGGGGCTTGCCTGGCTCGGCGTGTCCTTCGGGCGGCTCCGCGTGCCCTCTCGGTTCACAGGCTTCTTCGGATCCACTGGGCTCCCCGGGCGCACCGGACCGCCCGGGCTCACCGGGCTCACGGGATTCCTCGGTGACACCGGATTCCCCGGGCCCGCCGGACTCCTCAGCTACACCGGATTCCCCGAGCCCGCTGGGTACCCCGAGCCCGCTGGGTACCCCGGGCCCGCTGGGTACCCCGGGCCCGCTGGGTACCCCGGGCCCGCCGGGTGCCCCGGCCTCCCCCGCCGGATCGGCCGCCGTCCCCTCCGGCCCCGGTGCCGACCCCGTACCACCCCGTGGCCGGCGTCGTGCCTCGACCGCCAGGAGCCAGCGGCGGTGGAGTTCCAGGCGTTCCGCGTCCGACGCGCCGCACAGGGCCGCGAAGCGTTCGACCGGGGCGAAGTCGACGGGGACCGCGTCCCCGGCGCAGTAGCGGTGCAGGGTCGAGGTGTTCATGTGCAGGCGGCGGGCCAGCGAACCGTAACTGCGGTCCGTACGCCCCTTCAGCTCCCGCAGCAGCTCCGCGAACCGCCTGACGTCGTCGTCCTGTGCCGACACCGGCCCGGTCACCCCCCACCTCGTCCGTCCCGCACGGCGCGGGCCCTGGGACGGGCATCCCAGGCACCCCATATCACTGCACGTCAGACGGGCTGGGATGGTTCCATGCCGGGGAATCGGGCGGCGACGCTTGCGCCGGCCCCCGGCGGCGGCCGAAGCTCTGGGTATCGCGAACCGCCCCGACGGCCCGGACGGACCATCCCGGCCGTCGCGGTGCACGTCTCGCCATTCCACCACGCACACCTCACGGGGGACACCCATGCCCATCCGCACCCGTGTCGCGGCGCTCGCCGCGCTCACCGCCGCCACCCTCGCCGTGGGAGCGGCCGCCACCGCACCGGCCGGCGCCGCCCCGAAGAAGGCCCCGGCGCCCAAGTTCCTGGCGGCCTCCGAGCTGCCCCCGCACCCGACCGGCTGGACCGCCGGCCCGGTCGCCGACGGCTTCCCGGAGCAGCTCGCCTACTGCCTGGGCGAGGGCGTGCCCGCGTACGACTACCGGCACCGGCTGTTCCACACCGACCTGGACACGGGCGCCGTGCAGGTCACCGTCGTCACCGGGTCCGCCGCGAAGGGCAAGGCGCTGGCCGCCCGGCTGAACAAGGAGATCCGCACCTGCGCGGACCGGATCGAGCGGACCTACCCGGACGTCACGGCCGAGGGCCGGTTCTACGGCACGCTGCCCGTCGAGGAGGGGGCGACGGTGCACGGCCTGCACACGGAGACGTCGTACGGGGCCACGGACGTCAACCTGCTGGCCGTGGGACGGGACGGCAGGATTGTGACCGTCGTCGGCTGGGGTCAGATGGGCGACTTCGACGGCGCCCCGGTGGCCGCGTTCAAGAAGACCGCGAAGAAGGCCGTCACGAAGCTCTACTGAGGTTCGTGAGTTCTGCGACCACTGTGAGAAGCCGGGGTCGTCCTCTCGCCACGGGGGTCGGGAGGACGGCCCCGCGCGGTTGTGTGGCCGTTGCACTTCGGCCAACAACGGCTCACGTCCGCTCCGTATGACTGCCGGGTGAACGACCGGGCAAGCATTCCCGTGTAGGTGTTCGAGCAGCAGGGGGAATCGACATCGGCACGCGGGCGGGGGTCATGAGAAGTCAGGCTTCGGCGGATCGGCTGAGGCGCACACTGGGACGTGCGGACCTTCGGGCGGTGTCCGAGTCCCGCCGCGCCCTGCGCGAACTGTTACGCCACCGGTGCGACCCGGAACGCTCCGCGGTCGCCGAACTGCTCACCAGCGAACTCGTGACGAACGCACTCGTCCACACCGACCGCGAGGCCGTCCTCACGGCGGCCGTGGGCCCCTGGGGACTGCGCGTGGAGGTACGGGACTTCACCGCCCGCGAGCCCCGGCCGCGCCCGCCGGCCGGCAACGACAGCACGCACGGTCGGGGCCTGGTGCTGGTCGAGTCGCTGGCCGACGCCTGGGGCGTCCGCAGGCACGGCGTGGGCAAGTCCGTCTGGTTCGCCCTCCGCCCGGACACGGAGGCGGACGCCGACGCGGCGTGAGGGACGCGGTCCCGCACCGCGTCCCTCACGCCGCGTCGCGGCGCAAGGGCGTCAGCCGAACTGCTGCTCCAGGTCCTTGAGCTTGCGCTCCAGGGAGTCCAGGCGGGGCAGCGCCTGCGTGTCGTCCTCGGCCGTGAGGTCGACGGTCATCGCGTCACCGCCGGAACGGCGCGCGGGCTGCAGGGAGGGACGCGGGGCGCGCGCGGGCAGGGCCTCCGGAGCCGCTATGGCAGGCTCCGCGGAGACCACGTCGGAGTCGCGCTCCATGGTGGGCGCCTCCAGTTCGCGCCCGCCGCCCCGGCCGCCGCCTCCCCCGCGGTGGCCCCGGCTGATCGCCTTGAGCCGCGCCCGCTCCATGCGCTCCTGCTCCCGCCGGCGCCGCTTGGTCTCGTCCTTGCGCAGCTTGTCCTCGCGCACCTCCTCGACCGCCTCGTCGAGGCTGCGCACGCCCTCCAGCAGCATCAGCGACCAGGCGCGGTAGGTCTCGCGGGGGGCGCGCAGCCAGCGGACGATCCGGATCTGCGGCAACGGCCGCGGCACCAGGCCCTGTTCCCGCAGGGCGGCCCGGCGGGTCTGCTTCAGCGCCCGGTCGAACAGCACCGCGGCGGAGAGGGACATGCCCGCGAAGAAGTGCGGGGCGCCCGCGTGACCGATGCCGCGGGGCGCGTGGACCCAGTTGAACCAGGCGGCCGCGAAGGCGAACGTCCACACGAGTATGCGCGAGCCGAGGGCCGCGTCACCGTGGCTGGCCTCGCGTACGGCGAGTACCGAGCAGAACATCGCCGCGCCGTCCAGACCGAAGGGGACGAGGTACTGCCAGCCGTCGGACAGACCCAGGTTCTGCTCGCCGAAGCCGACCAGTCCGTGGAAGGAGAGCGCGGCGGCGACGGCCGCACAGCAGAACAGCAGGACGTAGGAGACGGTGCCGTAGAGGGCCTCCTTGCGCCGCCGGCGCTCCTCGCTGCGCTCCCACGAGTCGTCCGCACCGGTGTCCTTGACCGAGGAACGCTTCCCGCGCGCCAGCACCGCCACCGCCGTCAGCATGCCCAGGAGCAGCACGAGGCCCGGAAGGAGCCAGTTCAGCGATATGTCGGTCAGTCTCATCTAGGGGTCCCTTGCATTGGGATAGGGCGTAACGCCCGCCATAGTGGCCCAATCCCGGCGACCCTCAGGGGGTTTCGGGGCAAGAGGCCGCCAACGAAGTGCGAGGGGGGTGCCCAGGGCGGCATTCTGCTCGAACTGCCTTGTGAGGGGCGGGAGTTGAGTTCGAATAAGACTACCCGTACGGATGGTTCCGTGGAGAGTTCCCGCGAGAGGTGAGGAAATTGTGAAGTGCTCGTGACCTCCGCGGCGCGGTGCGCGCCGGAGCGGCGCACCGACAGGGCGCGCCGACGCGGCGACCGCCCTGACGTACCGGCGGGACGATCTTAGGCCGCGCGGTGTCCCGCCGTTGTCGACGTCGTGTCAACCGGCCTGCGCGGCCAGGGCGGTGGCCCGCTCGCGGGTCCGTGCGGGGGCCTGCTCCTTGGCGCAGGTGCGCGGGCAGGTGGCGCAGATGTCCGCCGGACGCACCGTGTAGAACATGCAGCAGCTCACCCGCTCCCGGGTGGCGGCGGCCGGCTCGGCGTCCGGACCCGCGGGCCGGCGGAAGGCGGCCGCGCCGACGTACGGCTTGGTCGCGCCCGGCAGCAGCAGCTCCAGTTCGCGCATGCCCCGCTCCTCCTCGCCGAGCAGCTGGGCGACGTACCAGAGGCTCTCGACGATCTCGTCGGTCGCCATGCCCCACAGTGCGCGTCCGCGCCGGCGCATCCGCGGGCCGAATCCGGCCAGCACGGGCTCCAGGTGCTCGGCGACCGCCGCGCGCACCTCCGCCCGCAGGGCCTCCTCGTCGGGCACCACCCGGGCGCCGGGCAGGGTGGCGGCGGGGTCGTCCGGCAGGCAGGCGAAGCCGTCGGGGCGGACCGCCATGCGGCCGACGGCGAGACCGGGGGCGCCGCGGTCGAACGAGACATGCGTCACGGGGTAGCGCGGCACCCGGCGGTGCAGGAACCACGGCACCGTGATCAGCAGGCAGGCCGGCCAGGCGTAGCGGTGCAGGCCGAAGCTGGCGATCACGTCCGGGCGGGCCTGCCGGCCGTAGTCCCGCAGCACCTGCGTGTCGTCCCAGGCGAGGAAGGCCTCCAGCGCGTCCCCGCCTGCGGCGAGGTCGTCGGCGGTGATCCAGCCGCCGCCCCGGGGGGTCGCCTCGTCGGCGCCGAGCTCGGTGACGGCGAAGGCGGGGAAGGCCTCCGCCAGGCGGGCGTACGCGTCCGCGACGGCCGAACCGGGCACGGCCATGGGACCACCCCTTCACGTCTCGTGGAGCCGGGCAATAAAAGGTAAGCCTCACCTTACCGAAGATCGGTGAGATGTGAACTGGCGTCCGATGCGCATAAGGTGCTTGACGCACGGGTGCCAACCCCCCGTAATGACCCCAAGTACCGACACGTCCGCTGGAGGACCTTGTGAAGGAGGGCACGGGCTCCGCCGGGACGGAGGAGGCGGTCGCCGCCACCCCCGCCGCGCAGGGCCGCTGCCGGGTGCCCGCCCAGCCCGCGGCCTCCGACGCGGACCGGCGCCGCGACACAGGGCGCGACCGGCTCGCCGGTCCCGAGAACGGCGGCTCCGCGCGCGGTGAGCACACGCACGGCGAGCCCGCCCTTGCCCGGCCCCGGCACGCCGTCCAGCGGTCGTCCGTGCGCGGCCAGGTCCTGGCCGCCCTGCGCACCGCGCTCGTCTCCGGCGACCTGCGGCCCGGCGAGGTCTACTCGGCGCCCGTCCTGGCCGAGCGGTTCGGCGTCTCGGCGACGCCCGTCCGTGAGGCCATGCAGCAGCTCACCCAGGAGGGCGCGGTCGAGGTCGTCCCCAACCGCGGCTTCCGGGTCGTCGAGCGGGGCGCGCGGGAGATCGCCGAGCTGGCGGAGGTCCGGGCGCTGATCGAGGTGCCGGTGATGCTGCGGCTCGCCCGTACCGTGCCGGCCGAACGGTGGGCGGGGCTCCGGCCGCTCGCCGAGGCCACCGTCCGCGCCGCGTCCTCCGGCTGCCGCGCCACGTACGCCGACGCCGACCGCGCCTTCCACAGTGCGGTGCTGGCCCTCGCCGGCAACGAACAACTGGTCGGCATCGCCGAGGAGTTGCACCGCCGAGCCCAGTGGCCGCTGGTGGGCGGCGCCCCCGGCGGCGGCAGCCGCGCCGAACTGATCGCGGACGCCCACGAACACACCGCGCTCCTCGACGCGCTGATCGCGGGCGACCTGGACGAGGTGCGCGCACTGGTGGGGGAGCACTTCGACGGGGCGGAGTAGGAGGGGGCACCCTCCGACAGCCCTGGCTGCATCGAGCACCGGCCCCTCGCACGGACCTCCCGGGCGCCCCGGCCCCTCGCACGGACCTCCGGGCGCCCCGGCCCCTCGGACGCGCCGCGAGCGCCCCGCACCCCGGATCCCCGCGCGCCGCATCCTCGAACGGCCTCCCAGGTGCCCCGCGTCCTGGGGCGTTGAACCCGCTCGGGTGCCTTGAGCCGGGTTCCGCGGACGTCCCCGGGTGGGCGCGGCGAGTCCCGGATCCCGGAACGCGCTCGACCCCCGGTTCACCCGAACGAGGCACCCGTCAGGGGCCTCACGCCGTGGCCGCGTCCGTCTCCGGTGGGGCGAGGCGGTGGGCGAGCCAGGTGGGGACGCCGCCCAGGAGGCGGAACAGCCGACGGGCCTCCTCGCGCAGCCGCGACGCCTCCGTCTCCGTCTCCGTGTCCGCCAGGGACACCAGCGCGGGCGCCGTACCGACGAGGTAGCCCAGCTCCTCGCGGATCCGCAGCGATTCCGCGAACCCGTGCCGGGCCTCCTTCAACTCGCCCTCGCGCAGCGCGAGTCCGGCGAGGTGGCGCCAGGTGGCGGAGAGCAGCAGCGGGTCGGGGTGGGCGGTGGCGCCCGCGTGGGCCCGCCGGTAGGCCGCCCGCGCCGCCTGCGGCGAGCGGGTGAGGTTCTCCGCGATGAGCCCCCGGCGGAAGTCCAGCAGCGCCCGTCCCGCCGCGCCCGGCGCGATCAGCGCCGCCGCCCGGCCGAGCGCGGCGCGCGCCTCGTCGGCCCGGTCCCTGACCTGGAACAGCGTGGCGGCGTAGGCCAAGTACCCGCGTTCACAAGCGGCGGCGCCCCGCTCGTCGTCGGTGTGCGCCAACGCCTCGGCCGTGCGCAGGGCGTCCTCCGCGTCCTCCCACCCGGCCTGCGTGTAGAGGCACCGCTCCACCAGCAGCGAGGCCCGCTGCAGGGACGTATGGGGGGTGGTGGGGGTGAGCAGTGCGGCCGCGTCCACCCAGCAGGCGCGGGAGCGCAGCCGCCACACCGCCGTCTGGAGGGGATCGTCATCGGCGGTCGTTCCGTCACCGGACATGGCGGTATGCGCCACGTTGCCCTCCCCGAGCACGCCATCGAGCTGTTGAGTGGTGGCCGCATCTCAGCACGAACCACCGGGCCCGGCCAAGAGGGCGGGTGAAGGATTTCACAAAGTCATGGGCCGCGGACCGGAACGGGGGAGTCCGAGTGCGGGCTCAGCTCATCCGCAGCGCCAGGAAGAAGTCCAGCTTGTCCTCCAGGCGCGACAGGTCACGGCCCGTCAACTGCTCGATACGGCCGACGCGGTAGCGCAGCGTGTTGACGTGCAGGTGGAGACGGGACGCGCACCGGGTCCACGAGCCGTCGCTGTCGAGGAACGCCTCCAGAGTGGGGATCAGCTCGGCGCGGTGCCGCCGGTCGTACTCGCGCAGCGGGTCCAGCAGCCGGGCGGTGAACGCGCGGCGCACGTCGTCGGGGACGAACGGCAGCAGCAGCACGTGCGAGGCCAGCTCCTGGTGCCCGGCCGCGCACACCCGGCCGGGACGGGCCGCCGCCACCCGCCGCGCGTGCCGCGCCTCCTCCAGCGCCCCGCGCAGCCCTTCGGCCGAGTGCACCGCGGCGGACACGCCCACGGTGAGCCGGCCGTCGCCGTCCAGCCCCTCGGTCAGCGGGCCGCGCACGGACTCCAGCAGCGCGTCGGCGAGCACCCCGGGGCCGCCGTCGTCGTGCTCGCCGGTCACCGAGGGCAGCGGGACCAGCGCGATCGCCTCGTCCCCGGTGTGCGCCACCGCGATCCGGTCGGACGGCTCGGTTCCGGTCGACGCCGGGTCGACCAGGATCTCCTCCAGGAGCGCCCGCGTCACCGCGCCGGCGTCGTCGGCCCCGTCCTCCCACTCGACCCGGGCGACCACCACCTGCCAGTGCGGGGCGGTGCCGAGACCGGGCAGCAGCACCGGCGCGGCCACCCTCAGCCGCGCCGCGATCTCCGCGGGCGCGGCGCCCGTCTGCACCAGCTCCAGCACCTCCTGCGCCAGCCGGCGCCGCACCGTGCGCGCCGCGTCCCGGCGGTCCCGCTCGACGGCGATCAGCTGGGTGACGCCCTGCAGCAGGTCCAGCCGCTCCTCGGCCCAGTCCCCGGCGTCCGCCTCGACCGCCAGCAGCCAGTCCGACAGCGCCGTCTCGCGGCCCTCCCGCGCCGGGGACGGGGCGTGCCCGCTGCCGCGCACCGGGAACAGGCTGTACGTCGTCTGGCCCAGCACCACCCGGTGCGGCCCGCGCCGCCCGGTGCGCACCGCGGCCAGGTGCTCCGCGGCGAGCCGCGCGCACGCCTCGGCGGACAGCGCGGGCGCGGCCCCGCGCGCCCCCGCGTGCTCCTTCGGCGCCGCGATCAGCCGGCCGGTCGGCGACAGCACCCAGGCCCGCAGGTCCAGGTCGGAGCCGAGCAGGTCCAGGACCACGTCGGGGCCGCCACCGGCCGGGCCGGAGGTCATCATCCGCCGGTGCCGGTCCACCACGGCCGCCAAGTCCCCGGCGCGCTCGCCGGACACCTGCCGCACCACGTGCTCGGTGATGGTCGCGAAGGCCACCGACTCGTGCACCGCGAACAGCGGCAGCCGGTGCCGCGCGCACGCCACGACCAGGTCGTCCGGGACGTCCCCCAGCTCCGCCTCGCCGGCCGCCAGCGCGGCCACCCCGGCCTGCACCAGGATCCGTACGAACGGCTCGGAGTCGGCGGCGTCGCGGCGCCAGGCCAGTCCGGTCAGCACCAGCTCGCCGCCCGCGAGGTAGCGGCTGGGGTCCCGCAGGTCGGTGGTCATCACGCCCCGCACACCGCGGTCCAGCTCGTCCTCGCCGCCGAGCAGCTTCAGGCCCAGCGCGTCGGTGTCCAGCAGTGCGCGCAGCCGCATTCTCGTCGCCGCCGTTTCCTTGTCTCGGTAGCCGTGAGGCAATGAAGGGATGGTTCCGGGAGGCCCGTGGGGTGGCCGATCAGCGAGGTCTACCGCTCCCTGGTCCACTTCTCTGTTTCTGTGGGAAGACAGGGAGGTTACTGAGGCTCTCCGTTCATACGAATCTACAAGATGCCCGCGATGGCCAGCCAACTCCTTCATGGTTTCCGTGACTGACCCGGGCGGAGTACGCGGCGGTGTACTGGGCGCACTCCGCGTGAACACCGCATGAACGAGCCGGGCCCGCCGCACACGGATTGGCTCAATCTGTACGCCCCACGAGACGAAGAAGAGAGCCGGTCATGGACTTCCTTCGCCCCGCCAGCTGGGAGGAGGCGCTCGCCGCGAAGGCCGAGCACCCCACCGCTGTGCCGATTGCGGGTGGCACCGACGTGATGGTCGAGATCAACTTCGACCACCGCCGTCCCGAGTACCTGATGGACCTCACCCGCATCGGTGATCTGTACGAATGGGAGGTCGGCGAGGACAGCGTACGGCTCGGTGCCTCCGTCCCCTACTCGACGATCATGGAGCACCTGCGCACCGAGCTGCCGGGCCTCGCCCTCGCCTCCCACACGGTCGCCTCCCCGCAGATCCGCAACCGCGGCGGCGTCGGCGGCAACCTCGGCACCGCCTCCCCGGCCGGCGACGCCCACCCGGCACTGCTCGCCGCCGGCGCCGAGGTCGAGGTCGAGTCCGTGCGCGGTTCGCGCCGCATCCCCATCGACGACTTCTACACCGGCGTGAAGCGCAACGCGCTCGCGCCCGACGAGCTGATCCGCGCCGTCCACATCGACAAGGCCGACGGGCCCCAGCAGTACTCCAAGGTCGGCACCCGCAACGCCATGGTCATCGCCGTGTGCGCCTTCGGGCTCGCCCTGCACCCGCGCACGCGTACGGTCCGCACCGGCATCGGTTCGGCCGCCCCGACCCCCGTACGGGCCCGGGCCGCCGAGGACTTCCTCAACGCGGCCCTGCAGGAGGGCGGCTTCTGGGACAACGGGAAGATCGTCACCCCGTCCGTCGCCAAGCAGTTCGCCGATCTGTGCGCCGCCGCCTGCAACCCCATCGACGACGTGCGCGGCACCGCGAACTACCGCCGTCACGCGGTCGGCGTCATGGCCCGACGCACCCTGACCTGGACCTGGGAGTCGTACCGCGGCGCCCACCGCACCACGGAGGGAGCCGCGTAATGCGCCTCAACTTCACCGTCAACGGACGCCCCCAGGAAGCCGACGACGTCTGGGAGGGCGAGAGCCTGCTCTACGTGCTGCGCGAGCGCCTCGGCCTGCCCGGCTCCAAGAACGCCTGCGAGCAGGGCGAGTGCGGGTCGTGCACGGTACGGCTCGACGGCGTGCCCGTGTGCTCCTGTCTCGTCGCGGCGGGGCAGGCCGAGGGCCGCGAGGTCGTCACCGTGGAGGGCCTGGCGGACTTCGCCCGGCAGCGCGCCTGCGGCACCGGCGGCACGTGCGGCACCTCCCTGGACGAGGCCAAGGGGTGGCGGGCGCAGGGCACCGACTCGCAGGCCGGCGGGGACACCGAACTGTCGCCCGTGCAGCAGGCGTTCATCGACGCCGGCGCCGTCCAGTGCGGCTTCTGCACGCCGGGGCTGCTGGTCGCCGCCGACGAGATGCTGGAGCGCAACCCCAACCCGTCCGACGCGGACATCCGCGAGGCGCTGTCCGGCAACCTGTGCCGCTGCACCGGCTACGAGACGATCATGGACGCGGTCCGCCTCGCGGCCGCCCGCCAGTCCGAGGGGGTCTGAGCATGCCCACGAACGGTGTACCCACGAAGATCACACAAGGCTCGGGCACCAAGGGCGGCATCGGCGAGTCCACCCTTCGCCCCGACGGCACCCTCAAGGTCACCGGCGAGTTCGCGTACTCGTCCGACATGTGGCACGAGGACATGCTCTGGGGGCAGATCCTGCGCTCCACCGTCGCCCACGCCGAGATCGTCTCCATCGACACCGCCGAGGCCCTCGCCACCCCGGGCGTGTACGCCGTCATGACGTACGACGACCTGCCCACCGGGGTGAAGCACTACGGCCTGGAGATCCAGGACACCCCCGTCCTCGCCCACGGCAAGGTCCGTCACCACGGCGAACCGGTCGCGATCGTCGCCGCCGACCACCCGGAGACGGCCCGTCGCGCCGCCGCGAAGATCAAGGTGGACTACCGCGAACTGCCGGTGATCACCGACGAGGCCTCCGCGACCGCCCCGGACGCCGTCCTCCTCCACGAGCACCGCGACGACCACCACATCGGCCACGTCCCGCACCCCAACATCGTGCACCGCCAGCCCATCGTGCGCGGCGACGTCGCGGCGGCCAGGGAGCGGGCCGACGTGATCGTCGAGGGCGAGTACACCTTCGGCATGCAGGACCAGGCCTTCCTCGGCCCCGAGTCCGGCCTCGCCGTGCCCGAGGAGGACGGCGGCGTCCACCTCTACATCGCCACCCAGTGGCTCCACTCCGACCTGCGCCAGATCGCACCCGTGCTCGGCCTGCCCGAGGACAAGGTGCGCATGACCCTGGCCGGCGTCGGCGGCGCGTTCGGCGGACGCGAGGACCTGTCCATGCAGATCCACGCCTGCCTGCTCGCCCTGCGCACCGGCAAACCCGTCAAGATCGTCTACAACCGCTTCGAGTCCTTCTTCGGCCATGTCCACCGCCACCCCGCCAAGCTGCACTACGAGCACGGCGCCACCGCGGACGGCAGGCTGACCCACGTCAAGGCCCGCATCGTCCTCGACGGCGGCGCGTACGCCTCCGCCTCCCCGGCCGTGGTCGGCAACGCCTCCTCGCTCGGCGTCGGGCCGTACGCCGTGGACGACGTCGACATCGAGGCCATCGCCCTGTACACCAACAACCCGCCCTGCGGCGCGATGCGCGGCTTCGGCGCGGTCCAGGCGTGCTTCGCCTACGAGGCGCAGATGGACAAGCTGGCGGCGCGCCTCGGCATGGATCCGGTGGAGCTGCGGCAGCGCAACGCCATGGAACAGGGCACGCTCCTGCCGACCGGCCAGCCCGTCGACTCCCCGGCGCCGGTCGCCGAACTCCTGCGCCGCGTCAAGGCGATGCCCCTGCCGCCCGAGCGCCAGTGGGAGTCCAGCGAGGGCGCCGACGTGCGCCAGCTCCCCGGCGGCCTGTCCAACACCACACACGGCGAGGGCGTCGTCCGGGGCGTCGGCTACGCGGTCGGCATCAAGAACGTCGGCTTCTCCGAGGGCTTCGACGACTACTCCACCGCCCGCGTCCGCATGGAGGTGGTCGGCGGCGACGCGGTCGCCACGGTGCACACGGCGATGGCCGAGGTCGGCCAGGGCGGCGTCACCGTCCACGCCCAGATCGCCCGCACCGAGCTGGGCGTCACCCAGGTGACGATCCACCCGGCCGACACCCGTGTCGGCTCGGCCGGTTCGACGTCCGCGTCCCGTCAGACGTACGTCACCGGCGGCGCGGTCAGACACGCCTGCGAGCTGGTCAGGGAGAAGGTCCTCGACCTGGGCCGGCGCAAGCTGGGCTCCTACCACCCCGCCTGGGCCAACGCCGAACTCCTCCTGGAGGGCGGCAAGGTCGTCACCGACGGCGGCGAGGTCCTCGCCGACCTGGCGGACGTCCTCGGCGACGAGGCCGTCGAGGTCGAGGAGGAGTGGAGGCACCGGCCCACCGAGCCCTTCGACCTGCGCACCGGCCAGGGCAACGGACACGTCCAGTACTCCTTCGCCGCACACCGCGCCGTCGTCGAGGTCGACACCGAACTCGGCCTGGTGAAGGTGATCGAACTGGCGTGCGCGCAGGACGTCGGCAAGGCGCTCAACCCGCTGTCGGTCGTCGGCCAGATCCAGGGTGGTACGACCCAGGGGCTGGGCGTGGCCGTCATGGAGGAGATCGTCGTCGACCCGAAGACCGCGAAGGTACGGAACCCGTCCTTCACGGACTACCTCATCCCGACGATCCTCGACACCCCGACCATCCCGGTCGACGTGCTCGAACTCGCCGACGACCACGCGCCGTACGGCCTGCGCGGCATCGGCGAGGCCCCCACCCTGTCCTCGACCCCGGCGGTCCTGTCAGCGATCCGAGCCGCGACAGGCCTGGACCTCGACAGAACCCCGGTCCGCCCGGAACACCTCACGGTGACGATGGAGGGCTGACGCCCTCAAGTCGCCCGCCGCTGCGGGCAGTACCGGCGCCACACGGCGAGCCGCCGCTGCGGGCAGTCGTGCCTCCCCCAGTGCCTTGAAGGCCTGGGAGGGGGACCTCCTACGCCGGTACGGGTGGGCGCAGCGGCACACCAACGCCGTTCAGGCGTCACCTCGTTCGTCTCGGGCCGTCCCCCGGGTCGTGCACCTCCCCAAATCCCGTCGTCCCCGCCCACGGAGACGCCTGGGTGCCCCTATGAACCTTGGGAGCAGGCCCACATGACCCAACAGTCACTGCAACCGACGACCACGGCCGAGGACGCGGGAACAGGATCCCGCGTCCCGGCAGGACGGTCCTGGCTGGACCGCTACTTCCACATCACCCACAGAGGATCGACCGTCGCCCGCGAGGTGCGCGGCGGCACCACCACCTTCATGACGATGGCGTACATCCTCCTGCTCAACCCCCTGATCCTGTCCGGCAAGGACGCCGCCGGGAACACCCTCGCCGCCACCGCCCTCATCACGGCCACCGCCTTCGCCGCCGCCCTCAGCACGCTGCTCATGGGCTTCTTCGGCAAGGTGCCCCTCGCTCTCGCCGCCGGCCTCTCCGTCTCCGGCGTCCTCGCCTCGCAGGTCGCCCCGCAGATGACCTGGCCGCAGGCGATGGGCATGTGCGTGATGTACGGCGTGGTCATCATGCTCCTGGTCGTCACCGGCCTGCGCGAGATGATCATGAACGCCATCCCGCTCGCCCTGAAGCACGCGATCACCATGGGCATCGGCCTGTTCATCGCCCTGATCGGCTTCTACAAGGCCGGCTTCGTCCACCAGGGCGAGTCCACCCCGGTCACCCTCGGCCCGGCGGGCGAACTCGCGGGATGGCCCGTGCTGTTGTTCGCCGTCACCCTCCTCACGGTCTTCGTGCTCCAGGCCCGGGGCGTGCCCGGCGCCATCCTCATCGGCATCGTCGGCGGCACCGTGCTGGCCGTCGCCCTCAACGCGTTCGGCGTGGTCGATCCGAAGCAGTGGGCGAGCGGTCCGCCCGAACTGCACGGCGGCGCGGTGTCGATGCCGGACTTCTCGGTCTTCGGGCACGTCGAGTTCGGCGGCTGGGGCGAGGTCGGCGCGATGACCGTCGGGATGATCGTCTTCACACTGGTGCTGGCGGGCTTCTTCGACGCGATGGCGACCATCATCGGCGTGGGCACGGAGGCGAAACTCGCCGACGACAAGGGCCGGATGCCGGGCCTGTCCCGGGCGCTGTTCATCGACGGCGCCGGCGGCGCGATCGGCGGGGTCGCGGGCGCCTCCGGCCAGACCGTGTTCGTCGAGTCGGCGACCGGCGTGGGCGAGGGGGCCCGCACCGGCCTCTCCTCCGTCGTCACCGGCCTCTTCTTCGCCGCGTGCCTGTTCTTCACCCCGCTCACGGCGATCGTGCCGGGGGAGGTCGCCGCCGCGGCCCTGGTGGTGATCGGCGCGATGATGATGTCCAACGCCCGCCACGTCGACTGGGCCGACCGCGCCACCGCGATCCCGGTGTTCCTGACCGTGGTGGTCATGCCGTTCACCTACTCGATCACCGCGGGCGTGGCCGCCGGGGTCATCTCCCGCGTCGCCGTCAAGACCGGCCAGGGCAGGGCGCGGGAGGTCGGCGCCTTCATGTGGGGCCTGGCACTGATCTTCCTGGTGTTCTTCGCCCTCGCCCCGATCGAGAGCTGGCTGGGCGTGCGCTGAGGCCGCGATTCCTTTGCACATCACCGCAGTTGAGGAGAGCGAGACATGCTGGACATCGCCGAGGAGCTGGACCGGTGGGTCGCGCGGGGCCGTGACTTCGCCGTCGCCACCGTGGTGTCGGTCGGCGGCAGCGCGCCCCGCGGGGCCGGCGCCGCGCTCGCGGTCGACGCCGACGGCACGGCGGTCGGCTCGGTCTCCGGCGGGTGTGTGGAGGGCGCGGTGTACGAGCTGTGCCTGCGGGCGCTCGAGGACGGCGTGACCGTCCTCGAGCGCTTCGGCTACAGCGACGAGGACGCCTTCGCCGTCGGTCTCACCTGCGGCGGGATCATCGACGTCCTGGTCACCCCGGTACGGGCGGCCGACCCCGTCCGCCCCGTCCTGGCCTCCGCGCTCGCGGCGGCGGCCCACGGCCGGACGGCCGCGCTGGCCCGGATCGTGAACGGCCCGGACGACCTGCGGGGCCGCGCGCTCACGGTCCGCCCCGACGGCACGTACGAGGGTGGCTTCGGCGGCCACCCGGACCTGGACCGCACGGTCGCCGCCGAGGCGGGCGCCTTCCTGGACGCCGGACGCACCGGCTCCCTGGAGATCGGGGAGCGGGGCTCGCGCTGCGGGGCGCCGCTCACCGTGCTGGTCGAGTCGTCCGTGCCGCCGCCCCGGATGATCGTGTTCGGCGCGATCGACTTCGCGGCCGCGCTGGTACGGGTCGGCACGTTCCTCGGCCACCACGTCACGGTGTGCGACGCGCGCCCCGTGTTCGCCACCAGGGCCCGCTTCCCCGAGGCCGACGAGATCGTCGTCGAGTGGCCGCACGAGTACCTGGCCCGCACCACGGTCGACGCCCGCACGGTGCTGTGCGTACTCACCCACGACGCCAAGTTCGACGTACCACTGCTGAAGCTGGCCCTGCGCCTGCCGGTCGCCTACGTCGGCGCGATGGGCTCCCGGCGCACCCACCTCGACCGCAATGCCCGGCTGCGCGAGGCCGGCGTCACCGACCTGGAACTGGCCCGCCTCAGGTCCCCCATCGGTCTCGACCTCGGCGCCCGGACCCCGGAGGAGACGGCCCTGTCCATCGCGGCGGAGATCGTCGCCGACCGCCGTGGCGGCAGCGGCGCCGCCCTCACCGGCGCCCACACCCCGATCCACCACGACCCCGGGACCCCGGCACGCCGCATCGGCTCGGTGGCCTGAGCGCTACCTCGCGTTCCCCGACAGCGTGTGGCGGATCCGCCACAGGTCACGGAGCAGCGCGATCTCGGCCATGTGGTGGATGAACTCAAGATTGGCTCCCGCGATCACACCGATGAACGGGTCGTCCGGGTCGGAGCCGTAGGGGTACTGCGAGAAGCCGATCGTGTCGAGCTGCTCCTCGGTGACGCCGCCGATCCCCTCCCGCCAGCGGTCGACGGCCGACCAGAACCGCCGGAGCGTCACGGCCGCCGAGGGGCTGAAGTCGACCATCAGCTTGGGGTCCTGCTCGCGTTCGCCGAAGGCCCACTCCCAGCCGCCCGCGAACTCGTAGTGCACATGCCCCAGCCGCCACGCGATGGTCGTGAGCGGTGTCTCGTCGGGCTCCGGCTCCCCGGTGTGGGCGAGGACCTCTTCGACCCGCTCGACGCTCACGTTCCAGTCCTCGGCGATCTTGTCGACGCTCATCCCGCTCGCCGCCTGCCGGGCGACCTCCGCGTACTCACTCGCGGGGATGTCCGGGTCGCCCAGGTCGAGCACCCACTCGCCGGGGCCGAACGCCCGGGGCGTCCGTGCTTCGGCCCGGGGCCGGATCGACCAGCACCCGGGGACCGGCTCCCAGAGGTACTCCTCGTCGCCGAGTCCCGACAGTCGCGCACGGGCCATGTCCGTCGCCTTGTCGAACTGCTCCAGCAGGATGCCCAAGCGGTCGGTCCGTGCGCCCTCGGTGCCCATGTCAGGCTCCCTGTCGTCGGGTTGTGTCCAGATGCCAGGGGGAAGGTAGTGGTCCCGCCCCTGGGGGCGCGACCGCTTTTCGGCACACCCTTGGACGCGGAGACCTCCGCCACCGGTGGTTCAGGCCGTCCGCAGCAGCCGGTTCATCGCGCGATCGAACACCTGGTGTCCTGCGCGGGCCAGCAGCGCGTCGCAGGCGGACGGCAGGAAACGCACCTGGATGTTCTCCCGCCACACCACGCCGACCCGCCCGTCGGGGCCGGGGCCCACCTCGATCTCCGCCCAGCCGGTGACGACCCGGCCGCGCTTCTCCAGCCGGCAGAACCCGGGGGTGTCACCCGCCGGGGGCCGCCAGACCGTCACCTCCATCGGGTCGTCGAAGGCGAGCGGGCCGAGGCCCGTGCGGGCGACGAAGACGGTGCCCTCGGCGGTGGGCGGGGGAGTGGTCACGGTGACGCGGGTCAGCGGGACCACCTCGCCGTGCCGGGGCCATGTGGTGAGCCGGCGCCACGCCTCGTCGAGGGGGAGGGGAGCCGTGCGGTGGAGCTGGAAGGTGGCCACGGGAGGATCTTAGGGAACGGCGGCCGGCCGGGGGCGCGTCCATGTGGCGGCCGTGTCGTTCACCGGTAGACCGCGCCGGGCTCCGCCTTGCCAGGGGCGAGCAGCTGCGGCACGGTCACGAACACGTAGCCCCGGGCCTTCAGCGCGTCGATGATGCCGGGCACGGCGGGGACGGTGCCGTCGTAGAGGTCGTGCAGCAGGATGATGCCGTCGCGGGAGGACTGGTCGAGGACGCGGCGCGTGATCAGGTCGGAGTCGTTGGTCTGGTAGTCCTTCGCCGTCACGCTCCACAGCACCTCCGAGAGCCCCAGCTCCCGGCTGATCTCGTGCACGGTGTCGTCGGTGCGGCCCTGCGGCGGGCGCATCAGGGTGGGGCGGCGGCCGGTGAGGCGCTCTATCTCCTCGTTGGTGCGGACCAGTTCCTCGCGTATCTCGTCCGGCTCCAGGTCGGTGAGGATGCGGTGGGTCCAGGTGTGGCTCGCCAGTTCGTGGCCCTCGGCGGCCATCCGCCGCACCAGCTCCGGGTACGTGTCGATGTGCCGTTTGCCGAGGAGGAAGAAGGTCGCCGGGACCTGCTCCTCCTTGAGGATGTCGAGCAGGCGCGCGGAGTGCTTGCTCGGGCCGGCGTCGAAGGTGAGCGCGATGCACTTGGCCTCGCGGCAGTCGACGGTGCCGAAGCGGGCCTGCACGTCGGTGGCGCGGACCGTGCTGGGTGGGGTGGTGTCGAGGTGGGTGCAGCTGGTGAGGGTGAGTGCGGTGATCGCGGCTGCGGCTGCGGTTGCCGTTGTGCGGAACGCGGTGCGCGTTCTTTTCATCCTTCTGATCGGAAAAAGCATGCGCGGACTGTACACGCCGTTTATACACGGGGTTTATAGTCGACTTCCGTGCGCCCTGTTACGGGGCGGTTGCATACTGTGAGAGTTCTCACGCCCCGTGCGGCGACCGGGGTGCCGGGTGCTGTTGTGCGCCGGGTGCGGGCCGTCGGGTGGCCGCTCGCGCAGTTCCCCGCGCCCCTTAGGGGCTCATCTCGTTGGTGTCGAGGGCACTCGAAATGAGCGGGGCAAGTTGGTGCAAGCGCTGGTAGTACCGCTGGCCTGATGGGTCACTGATCTGCGGAATCACTCGCTCCAAATCTGCGACACGGGCCTGGAGAATGCGCCTGCGCTGTGGATCGAGGGTGCCGCCGTTGTTGATCATTACGGTGTTCCTGCCAGAGAAGGGCTGTGTTCTGGACGTGCCCGGATCTGATCATCCGGCCACACTCCTGCAGGCTCACCGGAACGATCCAGGCCGACGGCTGCGCTTCGACCGGAACCCCTCCAGCCGGGACGGCAACGCCCGCGACCCGTAGGGAGCGCGCACTGCGCCGTGGTGCGCCTCAGATCTGGTTGGCGCCTCCGTCGACGTGGAATTCCACGCCAACGATGTAGCTGCTCTGCTCCGAGGCCAGGAAGGCGACGAGGGCGGCCGCTTCCTCCGGCCTCCCGAAGCGGCCCTTGGGCACGGTCGCGGCGACGGTCTCCTTGATAGCCCGGATGGTCTCCTCGTCGCCGAAGACAGCCATGCCGCCGGGAGTCTCGATCCACGCCGGCGAGACCACGTTGACGCGGATGTCACGGTCCTTGAGCTCGACGGACCACGCCCGCGCGAAGGCCCGCACAGCCGCCTTCGACGCCGAGTACGCGCCGAAGCCGGCCACGCCACGGGTCGAAGCAGTCGAACCGACCAGGATGACCGAGGCCCCGTCCTTGAGCAGCGGCAGCGCCTTCTTCACGGTGAACACCGTGCCGCGGACGTTGACGTCGAAGATCTGGTCGAAGTGTTCCTCGGTGGTCTCCTCCAGCGTCACAAAGGAACCGACCCCCGCGTTCGCCACCAGTACGTCCACACCCGTACCCCTCGCCTGGACCGCCTCGTAGAGCCGGTCCAGGTCCTCCGGCTCGGAGATGTCCCCGACGACCGCGGTGGCCCGGTCCGTACCGATCGTTTCGACGGCGGCCTTCAGTTCGGCCTCACGCCGACCGGTGATGAACACATACGCGCCCTCATCGGCCAGCCGCACAGCGGTGGCCAGGCCGATACCGGTGCTGCCCCCGGTGATGACCGCCGTCTTGCGCTCCTGCTGTCCCATGTCCTGTCTCCTCCACTCGCCGGCCAATCCTTGCGAAATCCACACTGCGCGATATCGGGGATACAATCCATGACGCAAAGTCTTGGTTTCTTTACGTATCGTCCAGGAGGGCTGGTGCTCGGGTTTCGGGATCCGGTGGCTGACGCGATCGGCCTTCTGCGGCCCCACACGGTGATCGGTCCCAGTCTTCGTGCCACGGGGGACTGGGCTTTGCGTTTCGCCCCGTTCCCGCATGTGCGGATCGGGGGTCTCGTACGCGGTGCGTGCTGGTTGGTCATCGAAGGGCATGAGCCCGTGTTCCTGCGAGAAGGTGACACCTTCATGCTCGGCAACCCTCCGCCCTACGTGCTGGCCAGTACGCTCGACATCGGCCCGCGTCCCGCGGAATCGGCGTGGGCGAGCGCCGAGGACGGGCTCGTGCGCATAGGCCCCGAGTCAGAACAGGACCTCTATCTCTGCCTCGGCGACATTGCGTTCGACGACAGGAACGCGGCTCTCCTGACCGATCTCCTGCCGGCGCTCGTAACCGTTCGTGCGACCGATCCCCATGGCAAACCGCTCGGGCAGCTGGTCGACCTCCTGGCCACCGAGATCGGGGTCCGCGCCCCAGGCGGTCCGCTCGTGGAAAACCACCTTGCACAGATCCTGCTCGTGCACATGTTGCGTGCTCATGCCGCTGAGACCAACCGGCCCACCGGCTGGCTCAGCGCCCTGAACGAGGACGGGATCGGTGCCGCCCTGCGCGCCATGCACGCAGACGTGGCCCACTCCTGGAAACTGAAGGAGCTCGCCGACATCAGCCACATGTCACGTTCCGCATTCGCCGCTTCCTTCAAGAGCCACGTCGGCGTCCCGCCCTTGGAATACCTCATCCAATGGCGCATGAGCCTGGCGCGTGACGCGCTCGCCCGCGACAGTCTCTCGATCTCGGAGCTCGCCCAGGCCACCGGCTACCTCTCCGAGAGCGCGTTCAGTACGGCGTTCCGCCGCGTAGTCGGCTCGTCACCTGCACAGTTCCGGAATCGAACACGACAGCCGCAGCACTCAGCCGGGAACGACGACTGAAGAAGCCGCGCGGCCGCGTCCAGCGCGGACACGATGTGGTGTCGAGGGCACTCGAGATGAGCAGAGCAAGTTGGTGCAAGCGCTTTTCCAGTGCCTTAAGGGCCTGGGAGGTGCACCCAGGGCGGCACGGGTGGGCGCGGGCGGGACCTTGAGGCGCCGGGTTGCGCAGTGTCCCTGCGGCCACCGAGGTGCCGGGTGGGCAGACCTCCGCGCCCCCCGGAAGGCCGCCGGCGTCGGCCGAAAGGGTGACGCTTGTTCGGGTTCGGGTCGCCGGGGAGGCGGCCTCCGACCTGCGCCGACCGCCGCCCCGGGGCACGCTGGTGCAGAGCGGGGCGAGTTGGGTCAAAAGGTTTGAGTCAGCCTCGGCCGCGGCACCCGCCACCCCGCAGCACTCCTCATACGCAGGGACGGAGCCCACTCCCCATGCACGACCCCGGTGACCACGCCCCGTTCCCCGAGCCGCAGCACCACAACCACAACCACCCCACCGCGGCCGGGCCGTACGCCGTGCCCAGAGGGAGGGCCCCGCGATGACGTCGTACGCCGTCGTGATTCCCACCCTGGTGGGGGACACCCTCGCCGACTGCCTCGCCGCACTGGCCGCCGCACACGGCCCGCGCCCCGACCGCATCGTCCTGGTCGACGACCGGCCCGAACAGCCCGAGCCCGACCCGGCGCCGCTGGAGCACGCGCTGACCGTCCTCGGAGACCTGCGCGCCCGCACCACCGTGCTCACCGGGGAGAACCGCGGCCCCGCCGCCGCCCGCAACACCGGGCTGCGCGCCGTCACCGAGCCCTGGGTGGTCTTCGTCGACGAGGACGTCCAGGTGGGACCGCACTGGTGCGCGCAGCTCCTGGAGGACCTCGACGAGGCGACCCCCGACACCGCGGGCGTGCAGGGCGTCATCACCGTGCCGCTGCCCGGCGGGCGCCGCCCCACCGACGCGGAGCGCGGCACCGCCGCACACGCCCGCGCCCGCTGGACCACCGCCGACATGGCGTACCGCACGGAAGCCCTCCGCCGCGTCGGCGGCTTCGACGAACGCTTCCCCCGCGCCTTCCGCGAGGACGCCGACCTCGCGCTGCGGCTCCTCGACGCCGGCTGGCGCATCCGCAGGGGCTGCCGCACCACCCTGCACCCCGTGCGCGCCGCCTCCCGCTGGGCGTCGGTCCACCGGCAGCGCGCGCACGCCGACGACGCCCTGATGCGGCGGCTGCACGGCCCCGACTGGTGGGACAAGGCGGTCGCGCCGCGCGGCCGGATCCGCCGGCACGCCGCGATCACCGCCGCCGGAGCCGCCGCCTGCGCCCTCGCCGCCACCGGACACCGCCGGGCCGCCGCCGCCTGCGCGGCCGGCTGGGCGGCCGGCACCGCCGAGTTCGCCCGCTCGCGCATCGTGCCCGGCCCGCGCACCCCCGACGAGGTGGTGACCGTCCTCACCACCAGCGTGGTCATCCCGCCCGCCGCGACCTTGCACCGGCTGGCCGGCACCTGGCGCCACCGCAACGCCCCGTCCTGGCGGGAGCCCGCCCGGTGAGCCCCGTGAAGGCGGTGCTGTTCGACCGGGACGGCACCCTGGTCCACGACGTCCCCTACAACGCGGACCCCGGCCGGGTGCGCCCCGTCGCCGGAGCCCGCGAGGCCCTCGACGCGCTGCGCGCCCGGGGGATCCGCACCGGCGTCGTCACCAACCAGTCCGGCATCGCCCGCGGGCTGCTCACCGAGGCCGACGCCGCCCGCGTCAACGGACGCGTCGAGGAACTTCTCGGCCCCTTCGACACGTGGGCCGTGTGCCCGCACGGCCCGGACGACGGCTGCCCCTGCCGCAAGCCCCGACCCGGCATGATCCTCCGGTCCGCCGGCCGCCTGGGCGCCGACCCCGCCGACTGCGTCGTCGTCGGCGACATCGGCTCCGACGTCGAGGCCGCCCACCGGGCCGGCGCGCACGCCGTCCTCGTCCCCACGCCGGTGACCCGCCCCGAGGAGACCGCCGCCGCCCCGTACGTGGCGCCGGACCTGCTCACCGCCGTGACACTGATCCTCGACGGCCCGCCCTGGGAGGAGCACCCCGCGCCCGGTCCGTACGCCCGGGCCGGCCTGGCGGGGGAGCCGTCCGGACGGGCCGCTCCCGGACCCGGGTACGCCGGCCCGGGACCACGGCCGCCCGGGACCGGGAGGTACCTGTGAAAGCCCTCGTCACCCGGCTCGACAGCTTCGGCGACGTGCTGCTCGCCGGGCCCGCCGTACGGGCCGTCGCCGCCCGCGCCGACCACGTCACCCTACTGTGCGGGCCGCACGGTGTGCCCGCCGCGAGGCTGCTGCCCGGGGTGGACGACGTGCTCGTCTGGAAGTCGCCGTGGACCGGGTTCCAGCCGCCTCCGGTGGACCGACGGGACATCGACGCGCTCGTCGCCTCCGTCGACGCCGACGCCGCGCTGGTCCTCACCTCGTACCACCAGTCCCCGCTGCCCACCGCGCTGCTGCTAAGGCTGGCCGGCGTCCCCTTCGTCGCCGCCGACAGCGAGGACTACCCCGGCAGCCTCCTCGACGTGCGCCACCACCGCGCCCCGCACGCCCACGAGGCCGAGGCCGCGCTGGACCTCGCGGAGGCCGCCGGCTTCCCCCGCGTCGACGACGGCCGGCTCCGGGTTCTCCCGCCGCCCGCCGCCGGCGCGCTGACCGGCGACGAGCCGTACGTCGTCGTCCACCCCGGCGCCAGCGTGCCCGCCCGCGCCTGGAGCCCCGGACGGTGCGCCCAGGCGGTACGGGAACTCGCCGCCGCCGGACGGCGCGTCGTGGTCACCGGCGGCGCGGGCGAGCGCGACCTCACCGCGTACGTCGCCGGCGACCGGGCCGTCGACCTCGGCGGCCGCACCGACGCCGCGCACCTCGCCGGGGTGCTCGCCGGGGCCGACTGCGTCGTCGCCGGCAACACCGGACCCGCCCATCTCGCCGCCGCCGTCGGCACCCCCGTGGTGTCGCTGTTCGCGCCGGTCGTCCCGGCCGAGCGCTGGCGCCCCTACGGGGTGCCCTACCTGCTGCTCGGCGACCAGGACGCCCCGTGCGCCGGAAGCCGCGCCCGGCGCTGCCCCGTTCCGGGCCATCCCTGCCTGGACACCGTGACCGCGCTCGACGTCGTCGCCGCGGTCGACAAGCTCGTGGAGGTGGCATGAGGATCCTGCTGTGGCATGTGCACGGGTCGTGGACCACGGCCTTCGTACAGGGACCGCACACCTACGTCGTCCCCGTCACCCCGGACCGCGGACCCGACGGACTGGGCCGCGCCCGCACCTTCGACTGGCCCGACTCGGTCGTCGAGGTGCCGCCGGAGCGCCTGGCCGAGCAGGGCATCGACGTCGTCGTCCTGCAACGGCCGCACGAACTCGGCCTCGTCGACCGGTGGCTGCGCCGCCGCCCGCCCCTGGTCTACCTGGAGCACAACGCCCCGCACGGCGACGTCCCCGACACCCGGCACCCCGCCGCGGACCTCCCCGGCGTCACCCTCGTGCACGTCACCCACTTCAACCGGCTGATGTGGGACGCCGGTCCCACCCCGGCCACCGTCATCGAGCACGGCATCGTCGACCCCGGCCCGCTGTGGACGGGGGAGCTGCCGCACGCCGCCGTCGTCGTCAACGAGCCGGTGCGGCGCGGCCGTACCACCGGCACCGACCTGCTGCCGGAGTTCGCCGCCGCCGCGCCCCTCGACGTGTTCGGCATGGGCACCGAGGGACTCGCCGGGCACCTCGGCCTGCCCGCCGACCGGTGCCGCTCGCACGAACTGACACAGGCCCGGCTGCACGCCGAGATGGCCCGCCGCCGGGTCTACGTCCACCCCGTGCGCTGGACGTCCCTTGGTCTGTCCCTGCTGGAGGCCATGCACCTCGGCATGCCCGTCGTCGCCCTCGCCACCACCGAGGTCACCGAGGCGGTGCCACCCGGCGCGGGCGTGGTCTCCAACCGCGTCGACGTCCTCGCCGACGCCGTACGGGATTTCGTCGCCGACCCGCTGAGCGCCCGCCGCGTCGGCGAGGGCGCCCGCGCCGCGGCCCTCGCCCGCTACGGCCTCGCCCGCTTCCTCGACGACTGGGAGCGCCTCCTGAAGGAGGTCACCCGGTGATCCGCGCCGCCTCCCCGTCCCCGCGTGAAGGGATCTGACCCCGTGCCCGCGCCCCGCCCGGCTCCCGCCTCGGACGCGGACGGCACCCCGCGCCCCCGCGTGCTGGTCCTGCGGGCCCTCGGGCTCGGGGACCTGCTCGCCGGGGTGCCCGCGCTGCGGGCGCTGCGGCGCGGGTTCCCCGGGCACGAGATGGTGCTGGCCGCGCCCGCCGGCCTGGCCCCCGTCGCCGGGGCGACCGGGGCCGTCGACCGGCTGCTGCCCGCCTCCGCGCCCGGCCGGGCCGTCCCCCGCACCCTCGACTGGACCGGGCCGCCTCCCGACGTCGCCGTCGACCTGCACGGCAACGGGCCGCCCAGCCACCGCCTGCTGCAAGCACTCCGCCCGCCGCGGCTGTTCGCCTTCGCGCACCCGGAGACCCCCGACATCGAGGGCCCGCCCTGGTACCGGGACGAGCACGAACGGGACCGCTGGTGCCGCCTGCTCCGCGCGTACGGCCTCGACGCCGACCCCGCCGACCTGCTGCTGCCCCGCCCGCACGCCCCCTCGCCCGCGCCGGGCGCGGTCGTCCTGCACCCCGGTGCCGGGGCGCCCGCGCGCCGCTGGCCGATCGAGCGGTACGCGGCCGTCGCCACCGCCCTGCGCGAGCACGGGCCGCGGGTCGTCGTCACCGGCGGCGCGCACGAGTCCGACCTCGTGGCCCGGCTGGCCAAGCAGGCCCGGCTGCCCGACACCGACGTCTTCTCCGGCGGGCTGCCCTTCGAGCGGCTGTCCGCCCTCGTCGCCGGCGCCCGCGCGGTCGTCAGCGGCGACACCGGCGTCGCCCACCTCGCGGTCGCCCACGCCACGCCCACCGTCACCCTGTTCGGCCCGGTGCCGCCCGCCCACTGGGGTCCGCCCGCACACCCGCGCCACCTCGCCCTGTGGCACGGCCCCGAGGGCGACCCGCACGCCGGCCGTCCCGACCCCGCCCTGCTGCGCATCACCCCCGACGAGGTCCTGGACGCCCTCCACCGCCTGCCCGCCCCCGGGGAGCCCGCCTCATGACCGCCCACCGCCGCACCGGCGTCGTCATCGCCACCCGGGACCGCCGCGAACGGCTCGCCGTCACGCTCCGGCACCTCAGCGAGCTGCCCGAACGGCCGGAGATCCTCGTCGCCGACAACGCCTCCACCGACGACACCCGCGCCATGGTCGCCCGCGACTTCCCCCACGTGCGCGTCCTCGCCCTGCCCGTCAACCACGGCGCCCTCGCCCGCAACCACGGCGCCCGGGCCCTCGACACCCCGTACATCGCGTTCAGCGACGACGACTCCTGGTGGGCGCCCGGCGCGCTCGCCCGCGCGGCCGACCTGTTCGACGCCCATCCCCGGCTCGGGCTGATCGCCGCCCGCACCCTCGTGGGCCCGGACGCCGCTTCCGACCCGCTCAACGACCTCCTCGCCGCCTCCCCGCTCGGCCCCGCCGCCGACCTCCCCGGCACGCAGGTGCTCGGCTTCCTCGCCTGCGGCGCCGTGGTCCGCCGCAGCGCCTACCTCGACGCCGGCGGCTTCCACCGGGTGCTGTTCTTCGGCGGCGAGGAGACCTGCCTCGCCTACGACCTCGCCGCCCGCGGCTGGGGCGTCACCCACTGCCCCGACGTCGTCGCCCACCACCACCCGGCGACCTCCGCCCGCCCCGGCCGCCCGGCACAGCAACGCCGCAACGAGGTGCTCACCGCCTGGCTGCGCCGCCCCGTCCCCTACGCCCTCGCCCGCACCAGGGTCCTCGCGGCCGAGGCACGCGCCGACGGGACGGCCCGGCGCGCCCTCGGCCAGACCCTCACCCGGCTGCCGGCGGCCCTGCGCGACCGACGGCCGCTGCCCCCGCACGTGGAACGGGCCGCCCGCCTGCTGCAGCCGGAAGGGACCACCGCATGACCGACCCGCGCACGACCGTCGTCGTCATCACCCACAACCGCCGCCCGGAACTGCTGCGCACCCTCGGCCGGCTCGCCGAACTCCCGGAGCGGCCCGAGGTGATCGTCACCGACAACGGCTCCACCGACGGCACCGCGGACGCCGTGGCCCGCCACCACCCGCAGGTCCGGCTGCTGCGCCCCGGGCGCAACCTCGGCGCGGTCGGCCGCAACCTGGCGGTGCGGGAGGTCCGTACGCCCTACGTCGCCTTCTGCGACGACGACTCCTGGTGGTCGCCCGGCTCGCTGTCCGGCGCGGCCGACCTGCTCGACCGGCACCGGGCCGTGGTGTCGGTCACCGCCCGGATCGTCGTCGAACCGCACGGCACCGACGACCCGATCGTCACCGAACTGCGGGAGTCCCCGCTGCCCGCACCGCCGTGGCTGCCCGGACCCGCGCTCGGTTCCTTCCTCGCCGCCGCGACCGTGCTGCGCACCGACGCCTTCCGCACGGCGGGCGGCTTCCACCCGAAACTGTGGCTCGGCGGCGAGGAGGAGCTGCTCGCCGCCGACCTCGCGGCCGACGGCTGGTGGCTGACGTACGCCGACCACCTCACGATCCATCACCACGCCTCCGAGGCGCGGGACGCGACGCTGCGCCGCCGGCACGGCATCCGCAACACCCTGTGGTTCACGTGGCTGCGGCGGCCCGTCGGACCCGCGCTGCGGCGCACGCTGAACCTGGCCCGTACGGTGCCGCGCGACACCACGTCGCTGCTCGCCTTCACCGAGGCGGCGGCCGCCCTGCCGTGGGTGCTGCGTGAACGCCGGGTCCTCCCGCACGAGGTGGAGTCCCGTCTGCGCCTGCTGGAGCCCACCCAACGCACCAGCAAGGCCCGCCGCTACACGGGCTGACGGGGGGTCGGGGCGGCGCCCGTCTCCCGGTCGGACGCCCGCCCGGTCCGGCGAGGGTCAGGTGCCGGACCACCTGCACAGGAGGCGGAACGTCGCGAAGAGCGTCACGGGCCACACCGCGGCGAAGGTCCACAGCGCCCACGGCGCCGAGGTGACGATGCCGGTCACCACCAGGGCCACCGACACCACGACCAGCAGGGCCACCGTCCGCCCGCGGGGGCTCCAGGTCGCCGGACGGCCCAGCAGGCGCTTGAGGTCGGGGCGCCGGCGGGCCCGTTGTCCGCGCAGCAGCCGGTTGAGCCGGCGGTCGCGCCGCAGCGACCGCTCGATCTCGTCGAGGATGTTCTGTTCGTGCTCAGGGAGCCGACCGATGGACATCGTCTCTCCTCCAACGACCGCCTACGGGACGGACCTCCGAGTGCCCGGCGGGCGTCCGCCCTAACCGGCGGCGGAGGCGGCTGACAGCGCCTCCACCAGACGGTCCGCGCCGTCCGGCACCCGGCCCTCGCGGAACGTCTCACGGGCCTGCCGTGCCGCGACCCGGCCCGAGGTCAGGCACCAGTCCCACCAGCGTTCCAGCCGGCGTCCGTCCACCTGCTCGGCCGCCAGCAGCGCCGGCCAGCCGCAGGCCCGCGCCTGCGCCGTCACCTTCGCACCGCCCGCCACCGGGTCGATCGCGAGCACCGGCGTGCCGACCCGCAGGGCCAGCACCAGCCCGTGCAGCCGGTCGGTGACCACGAGGTCGAGCCGCGACAGCACGGACTGCACCTGCGCGGGGGTCGCGCTGAGATGCCAGTCCCTGGTGTCGAGCCGGGTCTCCAGCTCCAGGCGGGCGCAGTCCTTCCCGGCCAGCCAGCGCGTCACCTGCTCGGCGACCTGCCCGTGCCGGCGCTGCGGACCGTACTCCTGCTGCCCGTGGGTCAGGATCACCCCCACCACGGGCCGCGGGGGCGCGGACGGGGCGCGGGCCGCCAGGTCCTCGGTGGGCTCGCTGCCGGGCGCGTCCCGTGCCAGCACCCGGTCGAAGCCGGTCACCGCCGGGCCGCCGGGGTCGATCACCGACGTGCCCACGGCGATCCGCACACAGTGCGCGAACCGCCGGTGCAGCTCCTCGATCTGCGGCCCGTGCAGCGGACCGCAGACGAACACGAGGTGCGAGTAGTCGTGGGGGCGTACGCCGTCGAAGTGGAGGGCGTCCGGCCGGAAGCCGGGGCTCCAGACGACGTCGTACGCCATGCCGGTGCCGCGCAGTACGTCCTCGACCCGGCGCAGGGCGAGGACGTCCCCGGCGGTCGCCTCCCCGTCGCGGAAGCTGAACCAGCCGGTCAGGAGGACACGGTGCGGTTTCCTCAGCCGTTCGTCGTGCACAGCGCACCGAGTGCCCCTCCGGGCCGGAGGGCAATCGGTGCGGTGCGGGCGGGATCAGCCGGCGTCGGGCCGCGGTGCCTCCTGCCATCCGCCGCCGTCCTGCCCACGGGGGCCCGCCGGCTGCGGGGCCCCCTGCGGCCGGTGAGCCCCCTGCGGGCGTCGGCCTTCCGGGGCGTGCCCGGGTCCCTGAGCCTGCCCGGGGGCCTGGCCCGGTCCGGGGCGCCGGGGCAGCCGCGGGCCCTGTGCCTGCCCGGGCCCCTGGCCCTGAGCGTGCCCTTGAGTCGGTCCCTGGCGCTGCGGCAGCCCCTGGCCCCCCTCCGGTCCGGGGCGCTGCGGCAGCCCGGGGCCTTGCCCCTGTCCGGGGCCTTGCCCCTGCCGGGCTTCCTGCCCCTGCCCGTGCGTCGGACCGAACTCCGGCTCCTGCCCCGATCCGGGCCTCTGCGCCCGTCGCTCATCCTGCGCCGGTCCGGCATGCTCCTGCCCCTGCGGCCGGCCTCCTCCGGGGCGCTGCGGCAGCCCCTCACCCGGACCCTGCTCAGGGTGCTGCCCCTGCCCCGGCCCACGGTCCTGAGCCTGTCCGGGACCGCGCCCCTGCCCGGAGTCCGGACCCTGACCCGGCCCCAGGTCCCGACGGTGCCCGGGCGCCTGCCCCTGCCCTTGCCGCTGAGGCAGCTCCGGCCCCTGGCCTTGACCCTGCGCCTGCCCGTGACCCTGCGCCTGCCCCGGACCCTGACCTTGACCCGCTCCCTGCGGCAGCCCAGGGTGCGGGGGCCGGCGGGGGCCGCTCTGGGGCGGGCGGGTGCCGCCCTGCGGCTGACGGGGACGGACCGTGCCCGCCAGCGCCTGGCGGGCCTCGAACTGGGTCCGCTCGGCCACCTCGCGAACCTCGGCCACGACGTCACCGCGCTCACGCACGAGTCGGTCGTAGACCGGCAGGCCGTCGGGGGAGGGGGCGGAGGATGTCATGGGGGGTTTCCTTCGTGGGGGGACGACTAGGAGGGGCCGGAGTCCGGCCCCAGAGGATTCAGCGCCGTTCGGGCACCGTGGCGTTACAGTCCGCCGCGTTCTGTCCGGGAAAGCGACAGCTGTCCCGGCGAGGCAATGAGGACACAATCAGACCTAGTACCCCGCTAGCGTGAGCCCATGACGAAGACGAAGCGGACCACCACGGCGTCGGCGCCCGTGCTCAGCACCCGGGCGCTCAACCGGGCGACCCTGGAGCGGCAGCTGCTGCTGCGCCGCTCACCGATGTCCGCGACGGACGCCGTCACGCACCTGGTCGGCCTCCAGGCGCAGAGCGTCAAGCCGCCGTACTACGCGCTCGCCGCCCGGCTCGACGGCTTCACCCCCGAGGCGCTGTCCGGGCCCATGGCCGACCGCACGGTGGTCCGTATCGTCACCCTCCGCTCGACCATCCACACCCACACCGCCGACGACTGCCTGACCCTGCGGCCCCTGGTGCAGGCCGCCCGCGACCGGGAGCTGCACCTGTTCCGGTCGGGGCTGGCCGGCGTCGACCTGGACCGCCTCGCCGTCCGCGCCCGGGGGCTCGTCGAGGCGGAACCGCGCACCATGAAGGAGCTGCGCGAGGCGCTGCTGGAGGACTGGCCGGACGCCGATCCGCAGGCCCTGTCCGTCGCCGCCCGCTGCAAGCTGCCGCTGGTGCAGGTCACCCCGCGCGGGCTGTGGGGCCGCAGCGGCCAGGTCCGGCTGACCACCGCCGAGCACTGGCTGGGCCGCCCCGCCGAGCCGGCCCCCGCACCGGACGACACCGTGCTGCGCTATCTAGCCGCCTTCGGGCCGGCGTCCGTGAAGGACATGCAGACCTGGGCCGGACTCACCCGGCTCCGGGACGCGTTCGAGCGCCTGCGGCCCCGGCTGGCCACCTTCCGGGACGAGAACGGCACCGAACTCCTCGACCTCCCGGACGCGCCCCGCCCCGACCCGGACACCCCGGCCCCGCCGCGTTTCCTGCCCGAGTTCGACAATCTGCTGCTGTCGCACGCGGACCGCTCGCGGGTCGTCCCGGCCGAGCTGAAGGGCCGGCACTGGAAGGGGAACGTCGCCTACCGCACCCTCCTCGTGGACGGCTTCCTGGCGGGACTGTGGCGGCTGGACGAGGACGCTCTCGTCGTCGAGCCCTTCGGGCGGCTCGACAAGGCGGCGCGTGAGGAGGTCACCGCCGAGGCGGAGCGGATGCTGGGGGTCATGCACCCCGGCGCGGCGTACGACATCCGCTTCGGGACGGTGCGGGACTGACCACCTCGGACGTGGACCCGGGACATGGACCCGGCGCGTGAACCCGGGACGTGAACCCGGGGCGTGAACCCGGGCATGGAGAGGGGGCGTTGCGGGCTGCTCGTGGAAGCCCGCAACGCCCCCTGGTCATGACCTGAGGGCTACTCAGGAAATCGAAGGGCCGTCCCCGGACGGCGGCGCGACGCACGCCCCGCGTCGGCGGTCAGGACGAAGACGGCGGAGACGACGGAAGAGGCGGAGGAGAAGACAGGCGCGGGCGCGGCGGCAGTGGCGCGTCCGGTGGCGGACCGTCTGGTGCGGGTGAGCCCTGGCATGGGTCTCCTCCAGTTGCCGGTGGGGGGTCGCACGGTGGGGGCCGGGTATCGGGGGGTGGCCCCGATGTGCCCGGGCGATCGGCACGTGTCACACGCTAGGACCGGTCCAGGGGGCGCCCCAATGAGGGAACCCCCTAAGGGAGTTGGACAGGGAAAACCCTCGGTCGCCGGGCTCGCGCCGGTACATTTCCGGTCACGGTGGCCGAAGCGGCGCCGGGCACGTTCCCATCGTGGCACGGCCCGCGGAGGGGTCGTGACCCGGGTCACCTACGGCGCGCGGCGCCCCGCCGCCAGCCGCACGATGTCCACCCGGGACCGTATGCCCAGCTTGCGGTACACCCGGGTGAGCGTCGCCTCGACGGTCTTGACGCTGATGAACAACCGCCCGGCTATCTCCCGGTTGGTCGCCCCCTCCATGACCAGCGCCGCGACCTGACGCTCCATCGACGCGAGCCCGTCCAGCGCGGCCGGGGTCGCCGCGGGTACCGGTTCGGCCTCCGCCGGACCGGCCGCCACGGCCTCGTCGACCTGCCGCAGCCAGGGCAGCGCGCGGCAGCGCCGGAACAGCCGGGCCGCCTCGTCGTACCCGGCGGGACCCGGGCCCCGCGAGCGCAGCCGGGCCCGCGCGAACGCGGCCCGCGCCTCCTCCAGGCCGTGGCCCAGCTTGGCCAGCCGCTCCTGCGCCGACGTCAACTGGGCGACGGCCGCCTGGTGTTCCCCGCGCGCCGCCCGCACCAGCGCCTCCGCGCGGTCCAGCACCGCCAGTACGCTCGCCCGGTTCAGGCGCAGCGCGTGCACCCGCGTGACGTTGATCAGTTCCTGCGCCTCGCCGGGTTCGCCGATTCGCACCAGCGCCTCGGCGAGGTCGCCCTGCCAGCGCCCGCGCGCCGGGTCGGTGATGCCCATGCCCTGTTCCAGCTCCCGGACCCGGCGCAGCGAACGCACCGCGGCCTGCGCGTCGCCCGACACCAGCTGCGCGTAGCCGAGGGCCGCCAGGGCCAGGGACAGGTACAGCTGGTCGCCGTCCACCTCGGCGTGGTCGGCGGACTCCCGGGCCAGGGCCAGCGCCCGGTCCACGTCACCGCCCGAGGCCTCCGCCACCGAGGCCAGCATCGCGGACGCGCTCTCGCCGATGCCGGAGTCCCGTGCCAGCCGCAGGCTCTCCCCGGCCAGGTCCAGGGCCCGCCCGCAGTGCCCGAAGCGCAGTTCGGTGTCGGCGAGCAGCCGGGAGAAGTGCACCTCGCTCTCGACCATGCCGCGCCGCCGCGCCTCCCGCAGCAACGCGGTGATCGCCGTACGGGCCTCGGGGAGCTGGTCGCTCATCAGCAGCCAGCGGAAGCGGGCCATCGCGGCGCCGTTGTGGTGGCTGGCCACGTCCGGGTCCTGGGGTTCCTGGAGCGCCCGCCGGATGGTGGCGGGGGCGTCGGGGTGGCCCATCAGGGTCTCGGTGGACGACTGGAAGGACAGCGCCATCAGCTCGGTGCGCCGGTCCCCGCCCCGCGCGGCCAGCTCAGCCGCGTGCGCCGCCTCCTGCCGGGACTTGGCGAAGTCGCCGTTGACCACGACCTCGCGCCAGGCCAGCTGGTAGTGGACCAGGGCGAGCAGGCGCGGGTCGTCCCCGGCGTCCGCGAGCACCTGCGGGAAGACCGCGTCGACCTCGCCGAGCGCCTGCCCGGCCGCCTCGATGACCACCATCCACGCCCGCACCCGCTCGGCGGGCACCGTCGCCCGGGTCAGCACCTCGCGGGCTATGTCCCGGGCCAGGTCGACCTCGCCCGCGGTGATCGCGTCCTCGGCGGCCTGCAGACGCCGCTCGTCGGGGGCGGGCGTGCCGTCCGCCGGCGTGTGCCGGGCGGCGAGCAGGCCGAGCGACGCGGCGACCGACGGCGCCCCGCGGTCCCGGGCCATCGCGGCCGCCTCGGCCAGCCGGGCCGCCACCTCCGGATCGGGTCCGGTGGCCGCGAGCGCCAGGTGCCGGGCCCGTTCGATCGGGTCGGAGGCCGCCGTGGACAGCGCGGTGTGCGCGGCCCGCCGCTCCCGCGCCGGCGCCTCCGCGTAGAGGGCGGCGGAGATCAGCGGGTGCGTGAAGCGCAGCGCCGGGTCCTCGGGGTCGGTGATGAGCAGTCCGAGCGACGCGGCCTGGGCGGTCTCGGCCTCCGCGTTGTCCCGGCCGGCCGCGTGCAGCAGGGCCAGGGTGGGGCGGGCGCCCGCGCTGGCCACCAGCAGGGTGCGGCGGGCCTCGTCGGACAGCATCTCCAGGCGGCTGAGGACCAGTGCCCGCAGCGAGGTCGGCACCGGCAGCGGCTCACCGGGGCGCGGCCGGGTGGGGCTCTCCGCGAGGGCGCGGCCCAGTTCCAGCGCGAACAGCGGGTTGCCGCCGCTGGTGCGATGGATGTCACGCACCGTCGAGCGGGACAGGCTGGTGTAGCCACGGTGGTCGAGCAGCGCCGACACCTGGGTGCGGGAGAACGGACCGAGCCGCACGGTCAGCGTGTCCGGCGGGCAGGCGCGCAGATGACGGTCGTACTCCTCGCCCTCGGTGCGCACCGCGCACAGCATGCGTACCGGGCTGTCGCCCAGCCGCCGGGCGGCGAAGCCGAGCAGCTCGGCGCTGGCCGGGTCCAGCCACTGGAGGTCGTCGGCGACCACGAGCACCGGGCCCTCGGCGGACAGCGCGCGCAGCGTGGACAGCACCGCGAGCCGCAGGGCCAGGCCGTCCCGCTGGAGGGTGGACTCGCCGCGCCCGGTGAGCGCCGACTCCAGCGCCGTGCGCTGGGCGGCGGGCAGCCGGGGGGCCACCTCGTCCAGCACCAGACCGAACAGGTCCGCCAGCGCCAGGAACGGCAGATGGGATTCGGACTCCGTGGCCGAGCAGCGCAACACACGCGATGTCGCACCCGCGTTTTCCGCCGCAAGTGCCCGCAGCACGGTCGACTTTCCTATTCCGGCGGGGCCGTGGAGCAGCACACTGCCGCCGCGCGCGAGCTGTTCCCGCGCGTCGGCGACCAGCTCCTCCCGGCCGATGACCAGGTCGGGGCGGCACCTGGCAGGCTCCTTGTCGTCCCGTCGCACGGTCACCGCTCCCCTCCGTGTGGCGTGTCCTGGCCAATATTAGGCAACAGGGTCCTCAATTCCGGGCGGACGGTGTAGTGAGGCAAATTACAGCGGGCCGATCTTCGGTAAATCCCATGGGGTACTCGCGGTAATACCGTGCGCGGGAGAACACCGCAAACCTACGGCAACCACCCGGCCCGGCGGGCGGCGACCACCGCCTCACCCCGGGTCCGGGCCCCCAGTTTCCGCATGGCGGACCGCAAATACGCCTTGACGGTTTCAGCCGTCACCCCGAGCCGCCCGGCCGCGTCCCCGTTCGTCGCCCCCGCCGCCACACAGGCGAGCACATCCACCTCCCGCGGCGCGAGCCGCACCGCACCGGACGGCGCCTCCCGCGCCGTGAGCAGAGCGCACACGTCCAGCAGCTCCGCCCGCAGCGCCGGGTCGGTGATCCGCGGGGCCAGCGCCCGCAACGCCGCGTGCGCCTCCCGCACCTGCTCCCGGTGCGCCCCCGACGCCGGCACCCGCGGCGGGCCCGCCCCCGGACCCGGCGCCGGATGCGCCGCCGCCAGCAGCTCCGCCGCCTCCTCCCGCACCACCAGGGCCTGCTCCACGTCCCGCGCCGCCTGCATCGCCTCCCCGAGCGTGCGGTCGCCGAGCGGGCGTGCGGTGCGCAGCGCCCCGTACAGCACCGCCCGCACCCGCCGCCGTACGACGACCGGCACGGCCACCACGGAGCGCAGGCCCTCGGCGGCGACCGGGGCGTCGTACTCGTGGCTGATCTGCCGGGAGACGGAGTAGTCCGTCACCGCGCACGGCCGGGCGAGCGCCACCGCCTTACCGCCCAGACCGTTGCCCGACGTCACCGCGAGCGCGCTGAGCGCCGGGGTGGCCGTGCCGCTCAGCTCGCTGATCCGCACCTGCCACCGCCCCGGCACCACCAGCCCGCCGAACGCGACCGGCAGCCCCGTCGCACGCCGCAGCCGGGCCAGCGCACCGCGGATCTCCACCACCTCGCCCGTCCTCGCCGGGTCAGCTGTCACCTGATCGCCCCTTCACCGCGGCCTGTGTGCGGGCGCACACCCCCGTTCGGGGGTAGTGAGACCTGCATCACGGATTACACGATGGCGGTGAGCCGCCCGGCAAGGTCCGGCACCGAGGAGGACGCATGACGACGGCGACGGAGCAGTTCCGCAGGGCCCGGGACTTCCTGCTGGAACACCGCGAGGACTACACCACCGCCTACCGGGACTTCACCTGGCCCCGGCCGGAGCGCTTCAACTGGGCCCTCGACTGGTTCGACGTGATCGCCGACGGCAACGACCGCACGGCCCTGCACCTGGTCGAGGAGAACGGCGGCGGGACCCGCCTGTCCTTCGCCGAGCTGGCCCGGCGCTCCGACCGGGTCGCCAACTGGCTGCGTGAGCGGGGCGTCGCCGCCGGGGACCGGGTGCTGGTGATGCTCGGCAACCAGGCCGAACTGTGGGAGACCGCGCTGGCCGCGATGAAACTGCGCGCCGTCGTCATCCCGGCCACCCCGCTGCTCGGCCCCGCCGACCTGCGCGACCGCGTCGAGCGGGGCCGCGTCAGCCATGTGATCGTCCGCTCCGCCGACGCCGCGAAGTTCGACGAGGTGCCCGGCGCCTACACCCGCATCGCGGTGGGGGAGGAGCCCGGCGGGGCCTGGCTGCCGTACGCCGACGCGTACGGCGCGCCCGACCGGTTCACCCCCGACGGGCCCACCCTGGCCGGCGACCCACTGATGCTGTACTTCACCTCGGGCACCACCGCCCGCCCGAAGCTGGTCGAGCACACCCACACCTCGTACCCGATCGGGCACCTGGCGACCATGTACTGGATCGGCCTGCGCCCCGGCGACGTGCACCTCAACATCTCCTCGCCCGGCTGGGCCAAGCACGCCTGGTCCAACCTCTTCGCCCCCTGGAACGCCGAGGCGACCGTCTTCCTGCACAACTACACCCGCTTCGACGCGCCCCGCCTGCTGGCCGAGATGGACAAGGCGGGCGTCACCACCTTCTGCGCCCCGCCGACCGTGTGGCGCATGCTCATCCAGTCCGACCTGGGCCGGCTGCGCACCCCGCCCCGCGAGGTCGTCGCCGCCGGCGAACCCCTCAACCCCGAGGTCATCGAGCAGGTGCGGCGCGCCTGGGGCGTCACCATCCGGGACGGCTTCGGGCAGACCGAGACCGCCGTGCAGGTCTCCAACAGCCCCGGCCAGGTCCTCAAGACCGGCTCCATGGGCCGCCCCAGCCCCGGCTACCGCGTCGAACTCCTCGACCCGGTCTCCGGCGCGCCCGGCGCGACCGAGGGCGAGATCGCGCTCGACCTGTCGGAGAGGCCCGTGGGCCTGATGACGGGGTACCACGGCGACCCGGAGCGCACCGCCGAGGCGATGGCCGGCGGCTACTACCGCACCGGCGACATCGGCTCCCGCGACGAGGACGGCCACATCACCTACGTCGGGCGCGCGGACGACGTGTTCAAGGCGTCCGACTACAAGATCAGCCCGTTCGAGCTGGAGAGCGCCCTGCTGGAGCACGAGGCGGTCGCCGAGGCGGCCGTGGTGCCCGCGCCGGACGAACTGCGGCTGGCCGTGCCGAAGGCGTACGTCGTGCTCGCGGAGGGCTGGGAGCCGGGCCCCGACACCGCGAAGGTCCTCTTCGAGCACTCCCGCGAGGTGCTCGCCCCCTACAAGCGCCTCCGCCGGCTGGAGTTCGGGGAGCTGCCCAAGACCGTCTCCGGCAAGATCCGCCGCATCGAGCTGCGCGAGGCGACGGCGGCCGGCTCGACCGCCGAGTACCGCGAGGAGGACTTCCGGTGACCGCACTCTCCTACAGCCACGGCACCGGCTCGACGCCCCTGCTCGGCGACACCGTCGGAACCAACCTGGACCGTGCCGTCGCCGCCTGGCCGGACCGCGAGGCGCTGGTCGACGTGGAGTCGGGCCGGCGCTGGACCTACGCCGCATTCGCCGAGCGTGTCGACGAGTTGGCGTCCGCGCTGCTCAACTCCGGTGTCACGCAGGGCGACCGGGTCGGCATCTGGGCGGTCAACTGCCCCGAGTGGGTGTTCACGCAGTACGCCACCGCCCGCATCGGCGCGATCATGGTGAACATCAACCCGGCGTACCGCACGCACGAGGTGGAGTACCTCCTCAAGCAGTCCGGCATCCGGCTGCTGATCGCCTCCCTCGGCCACAGGACCAGCGACTACCGGGCCATGGCGGAGGAGGTGCGCGGAAGGTGCCCGGAGCTGCGGGAGGTCGTGTACATCGGCGACCCGAGCTGGGACGCCCTGACCGCCCGCGCCACCCCGGACCCGGTGTGGCCGGAGCTGTCCTGCGACGACCCCGTCAACATCCAGTACACCTCGGGCACCACCGGCTTCCCCAAGGGCGCCACCCTCTCCCACCACAACATCCTCAACAACGGCCTTTTTGTCGGGGAGTTGATCGCCTACAGCGAGCAGGACCGGGTGTGCATACCGGTGCCGTTCTACCACTGCTTGGCATGGTCATGGGCAACCTCGCGGCCACCTCGCACGGCGCGTGCATGGTCATCCCCGCCCCGTCCTTCGACCCGGCGGCCACCCTGCGCGCGGTCCAGCAGGAGCGCTGCACCTCGCTGTACGGCGTGCCGACGATGTTCATCGCCGAGCTGAACCTGCCGGACTTCGCCTCCTACGACCTCTCCTCGCTGCGCACCGGCATCATGGCGGGCTCGCCGTGCCCGGTGGAGGTGATGAAGCGGGTGGTCGCCGAGATGCACATGGAGCAGGTCTCCATCTGCTACGGCATGACGGAGACCTCCCCGGTGTCCCTCCAGACCCGCATGGAGGACGACCTGGAGCACCGCACCGGCACTGTCGGCCGCGTCCTGCCGCACATCGAGGTGAAGGTCGTCGACCCGGCCACCGGCGTCACCGTCCCGCGTGGCACGTCCGGTGAACTGTGCACCCGCGGTTACAGCGTGATGCTCGGCTACTGGGACGAGCCGGAGAAGACCGCCGAGGCGATCGACCAGGGCCGCTGGATGCACACCGGCGACCTGGCGATGATGCGGGACGACGGCTACGTGGAGATCGTCGGCCGCATCAAGGACATGATCATCCGGGGCGGGGAGAACATCTACCCGCGCGAGATCGAGGAGTTCCTCTACGCCCACCCGAAGGTCGCGGACGTCCAGGTCGTCGGCGTCCCGCACGAGCGGTACGGCGAGGAGGTCCTGGCCTGCGTCGTCCCCCGCGACCCGGCCGACCCGCTCACCCTGGACGAGCTGAGGAGCTTCTGCGACGGCCGCCTGGCCCACTACAAGGTCCCCAGCCGCCTGGAACTCCTGGAGACCTTCCCGATGACGGTCTCGGGGAAGGTGCGCAAGATCGAACTGCGCGAGAGGTACGCGACCGGCTGAGCCCCGCGCGCACCTTGCTCACCGCTCGCACCGTGCTCGCCGCTCGTCGCGCCGGTGCCGCTCCTCGCGCCGTAGGATTTGTGCATGTCGGAGCTCAATCTGCGGCGTCTGCGCTACTTCGTGGCCGTCGCCGACACGCTCAGCTTCAGCCGGGCGGCGCGGCAACTGCACATCGCCCAGCCCGTGCTCAGCCGGCAGATCGCGCTGCTGGAACGGGAACTCGGTGCGACCCTGTTCGACCGCTCGACGCGGGGTACCGACCTGACCGAGGCGGGCCGGGCCATCGCGGAGGACGGACGCCGGCTGCTGCGGTCGGCCGAGGCCCTGGAGCGACGTGCCCGTCAGGCCGCCCAGGGGACCGAGCGGCTGGCCATCGGTTTCATGCCGGGCCTGCTGGTCACGCCCATCGTGCAGGGTCTGCGGCAGTGGCTCGCCGACATCCGGATCGACCTCGTCCGCACGGGCTGGCACGACCAGGTGGAGACGATCCTCGACGGCCGTGTCGACCTCGGTCTGGTGCGCCTTCCCGTTCCGCACCGGGGTCTTCAGGTCGAGCCACTGTTCCAAGAGGAGCGGATCGTCGTCCTGTCCGCCTCGCATCCCCTCGCCGCCGTCGAGGATTTGAGTCTGTACGCCCTGGCCGAGTACGACCTTCTCCAGTCCCCGGACGCGGCTCCCGAGTGGCGTGAGGCCCGTCTCGCGCGTGGTCTGCCCGTGCGGACCGGTGGTGACTATCCGCACGAGGTGGAGATCAAGCTGGAGCGGGTGGCCGCCTCGTCCGGGGTGGCGTTCCTCCCGGTGTCGACGGCCCGGTTCTACACCCGGACCGACGTCGTCGTGCGTCCGGTGGCGGGGCTGGCACCGGGCGCCGTCGGCGTGGCCTGGGCCGCCGGGCGCGACTCGGCCGCGCTGAACCGCGCGATCGCGCTCGCTCATACCCTGCGGGCATCACTGACGACGGAAAGGGTCTTGGACGCGGCGGCGGTCCCGGACGGACCCTGAACGCATGACCATCACCTCTTCCTCCCGCATCGTCGTCATCGGTGGAACCAGCGGCATCGGCCTCGCCGTCGCCCGGCGCGCCGCCGAAGCCGGAGCGACGGTGACCATCGCCTCGAGCCGGGCCGCGTCGGTCGAGCGCGCCCTCGCACAGCTTCCCGCCGGCGTCGTGGGACGGGCCGTGGACGCGAGCTCCAGCGACGCGGTCGCGGCCCTCTTCGACGAGATCGGCACGTTCGACCACCTCGCCTACACCGCCGGTGAGAATCTCACCGGCCGCCCGCTCACCGAGTACACGGTCGACGGGGCGAGCGAGTTCTTCGCTCTGCGCCTGTTCCACGCGCTCGAGGCCGTCCGGCTGGCCGTGCCGCATCTCGCGCCGGGCGGGTCCGTCACCCTGACCAGCGGCACAGCGGCCTTCAAAGGCGGCCCCGGATGGACCCTGGGGGCCGCGGTCTGCGGCGCGGTGGTGTCCGCCGCCCGCAGTCTCGCCGTGGAACTGGCGCCGGTGCGGGTGAACGCCGTGGCGCCCGGGGTCGTGCGCTCGCCGCTGTGGTCCGGGATGAGCGAGGCGGACCGGGAACACATGTACGCCGGTCTCGCCGCGTCCCTGCCCCTGGGCCGTGTGGCGGAGCCGGACGACGTGGCCAAGGCGTTCCTCGCCCTGATGGACCAGGACTGGGTGACCGGCACGGTGTCGGTCGTCGACGGCGGCACCCTCGTCGCCTGAGGGCGAGGGGCGTACGGGCCGACTCCGCCCGGTGCCGGGCACGTGGCGATCAGCGGTCCACCGTCCGGCGGAAGACCTGCCGGGAGCCGCCCTCCGGGCCCGGGGCGGCGGGCTCGGCGGGGGTGAAGCCGAGGCGCTCGTAGAAGACGCGGGCGCCGCTGACGACGGCCCCGGGGTGGTCGGGGCCGAAGGTGACCACCTCGATCTCGCCGGGGCCGCGCACCCAGCGCCGTACGGCCTCCTCCATCAGCGCGCGGCCGACGCCCGTGCCGCGGGCCCGGCGGGAGACGACGAGCCAGTGCACGTGGTACGTCGGCGCCTCGGCCCCGAAGAGCAGCCCGCCGAGCAGGTCCGGCCCGGAGGACGGGGCGACCAACGCCCGGGACGCGGCGATGTGCTCGCGTACCGCGTCGTGGAAACCGGGCTCCTCGACCATCGGTCCGAACCACTCCTCGACCTGGGCCGCCAGGTCGAGAAAGCCCGGGAAGTCACGCTCGCGTGCCGGTCTGATCGTCATCCGGACAGTCTGTCGGACGCCCCGGCGGTGTGCGGCAGTTCGAGGCGCATGCAGACGCGCGGCCACCGGTCGAGACCGTGGGCCGCCTCCTCGGCGCGGATCCGCCGCAGCCCAGGAGTGAGTTCGCCCTCGCCCAGCGTGCGGAAACCCAGGCGCGCGTAGTACGGGGCGTTCCACGGGACGTCGGTGAAGGTGGTCAGGGTCAAGGCGGTCAGGCCGTCCTCGCGGGCCCGGTCCGCGGCGCGAGCGAGCAGGGCTCGGCCCACGCCCCGGCGGGCGGCGTCGGGGTGGACGGACACCTGCTCCACATGGAGTGCGCCGTCCACCGGTTCGGCGATCAGGTAGGCGGCCGGTACGTCCGTGTGGGCGTCGGCCGCGACCCAGCAGCGGCCCGCCCGCCGGTAGCGCTCCAGCGTCTCCGGGGCGGGCGGCGCGTCGTCGGCGACACCCGCCATGCCGACGTCACGGAAGGGGGCGCCGGCCGCCCGTTCGATCTCCTGGAGGCGGGCCAGTTCGGCGTGGGCGGCGGGACGGATGCGCATGCGCCGAGTATGGGACGCCCCGGCGCGTCCGTCGCCGGGTTTTCGGTCCGCGTCGGCGTCCAGCGCGTCGGCGGCGGCGTTGACGGGCCGGGGGACGCCGGTGAGGTCGAGCCGGAACAGTGGCACGTCCAGGGTGTCGGCGCGGTCGCGGGCCTCGTCGGTGTAGCCGGAGAGGGAGAGGTACAGGCAGGACGCGGACTCCGTCATGGCGGTCAGCCACAGGCACTCGATGTCCCGGGGGGCCGCCGGCCGGGACGACGTGTCCAGTGCGGCCAGTACGCCCCGGCCGGCCAGTCCGATGCCGGACGTGGGCCGCTGGTCCGCGCGCCGGATGTCCTCGTGACCGAGGCGCCGCAGATACAGCACGGCCGCCGTGACCGCGTCCCGCGCGGTGCGGATCGGCATCACGGGGGTGGCGGGGCGCCGCGTCCTGCCGGCCGGCACCGACGCCTCCTCGCCCGCCACCGGGATGCGCATCACCGTCCCGCAGGGGCAGCCCAGTTCGGGGTGCGGCCACTCGCCGCGCAGGCCGCAGCTCCCGCAGCGCACGCTCACCCATTCCTCCCGCCAGGCGCGCTGCCCGACGGGGCCCGGGACCCGGTCCGGGTCCAGCGGCGCGGCGACGGGGGCGCCGCAGGCGCAGGGGTACGCCGGTGCCGTGTAGCGGTGCGAGCGCCGACAGTCGGGGCAGCGCACCGGCAGGCTCTCGGGCATGGTCCACTCCCGTGGTCTCGAGGCGGGTCCATCGTCCTCCATCCGCCCGCCGGTGTCCCGTACTTGCCGCGCGCTTGCCGCTCTCTTGACGGGCTTCCCCTACTCCTCTTACATTCATTCCAGATAGCAGAAGTTAGTTTCCATTATGCGGAAGAAGCTCGCGGCGGGGCGCGACGGGAGTGCGATTCCGAGAAGCCCGAAGCAGGAGTACTCCATGGCTCGAATGACGGCTGCCCGCGCGGCGGTCGAGATCATCAAGCGCGAGGGCGTCGACGTCGCGTTCGGTGTCCCCGGCGCGGCGATCAACCCCTTCTACGCGGCCCTCAGAGCGGCCGGAGGCATCGCCCACACCCTCGCCCGGCACGTCGAGGGCGCCTCCCACATGGCGGAGGGCTACACCCGTACGCACCCGGGCAACATCGGCGTGTGCGTCGGCACGTCCGGCCCGGCGGGGACCGACATGATCACCGGCCTGTACTCGGCGTCCGGCGACTCCATCCCGATCCTCTGCATCACCGGTCAGGCGCCGACCGCGGTGATCCACAAGGAGGACTTCCAGGCCGTCGACATCGCGTCGATCGCGAAGCCGGTCACCAAGATGGCCGTGACCGTGCTGGAGGCGGCGCAGGTGCCCGGTGTCTTCCAGCAGGCGTTCCACCTGATGCGCTCCGGCCGCCCCGGGCCCGTGCTGATCGACCTGCCGATCGACGTGCAGCTGACGGAGATCGAGTTCGACCCGGACACCTACGCGCCGCTGCCCGTCTACAAGCCCGCCGCCACCCGCGCGCAGATCGAGAAGGCCCTCGGCATGCTCAACGCCGCCGAGCGCCCGCTGATCGTCGCGGGCGGCGGTGTCGTCAACGCCGACGCGGCCGGCCTGCTGGTGCGGTTCGCGGAGCTGACCGGCACGCCCGTCGTGCCGACCCTGATGGGCTGGGGCGTCATCCCCGACGACCACGAACTCAACGCCGGAATGGTCGGGTTGCAGACCTCGCACCGCTACGGCAACGCCACCTTCCTGGAGTCGGACTTCGTCCTCGGCATCGGCAACCGCTGGGCCAACCGTCACACCGGACGGCTCGACGTCTACACCGCCGGCCGCACCTTCGTGCACGTCGACGTCGAACCCACCCAGATCGGCCGCATCTTCGCCCCCGACTACGGCATCGCCTCCGACGCCCGCGCCGCACTGGCGCTCTTCGTCGAGGTCGCCGAGGAGATGCGGGCCGCGGGCCGACTGCCCGACCGCTCCGCCTGGGCGGCCGCCGCGCAGGAGAAGCGCGTCACGCTGCAGCGCCGTACGCACTTCGACGACGTCCCGATCAAGCCGCAGCGGGTGTACGAGGAGATGAACAAGGCGTTTGGGCCCGAGACGCGGTACGTCACCACCATCGGCCTCTCGCAGATCGCGGGCGCGCAGATGCTGCACGTCTACCGGCCGCGCCACTGGATCAACTGCGGCCAGGCAGGCCCCCTCGGCTGGACCGTCCCCGCCGCGCTGGGCGTCGCCAAGGCCGACCCGGAGGCGCAGGTCGTCGCCCTGTCCGGCGACTACGACTTCCAGTTCATGATCGAGGAGCTGGCCGTCGGGGCGCAGCATCGCATCCCGTACGTCCATGTCCTGGTCAACAACGCCTACCTGGGCCTGATCCGTCAGGCCCAGCGGGCCTTCGACATCGACTTCCAGGTCAACCTGGAGTTCGAGAACATCAACACCCCCGAGCTGGGCGTCTACGGCGTCGACCACGTCAAGGTCGCCGAGGGCCTGGGCTGCAAGGCGATCCGCGTGACCGACCCGGACGAACTGGGCGCGGCCTTCGAGCAGGCGAAGAAGCTCGCTGCGGAACACCGCGTCCCGGTGATCGTGGAGGCGATCCTGGAACGCGTCACGAACATCGCCATGTCGACCACCAACGACATAAGCGACGTGGTCGAGTTCGAGCCCGTCGCGACGGAACCGGGGCACGCCCCGACGGCGGTCAGGCCCCTCAAGGTCTGACCAGCACGCGGAAGGGGCGGACCCCGGGGGCACACACAGGTGGCCCCGGGGCCTGCCCCGACCCAGTCACAGAGGCGTGGCGCCCCGGGGCTCCTTCAGCGTCTCAGTTCCCCCCGCCCCCGCCGCAACCCCCTCCACCTCCGCAGCCGCTACCGCCCCCACAGCCGCCCCCGCCTCCACAGTCGCCCCAGCCGCCGCAGTAGTGGGGGCCCGTGTAGCCGCCGCCGGAGCCGCCGGAGGCGGGGATGAAGCGGCGCAGGGCTCGTTTGCGACGGAGGCGGAGGCGGACGCGTGCGGTGAGGCCCGCGCGGAGGGCGAAGCGGGGGACGACGGCGCGGAGGGCCGGCTCGCCGTGCAGGGCGACGGCCAGCAGCTTCTCCTCGTCGGAGGGGCCGTCACCGTCCCGGCTCGCCGGGACGGGATACGCGGTGCGCAGCACGTGCAGGCGACGGCGTGCCGCCCGTGTCGTACCCAGCGCCGGCGGACTCACCATGCCCGTCTCCGCCAGCCCGGTCCTCAGCGTGTCCACCGCCCACCGGACGTCCGGGTCGCGCAGCAACTCCCGTACCTCGCACGGCCGGTGCAGCCGTTGGTGCACCGCGCTCTCCAGGTACGGCACCCTCAGCTCCGCCGGGACGTCGTTCTCCGGCGCGAGGGCTTCCTCCGGCGTCGGCAGGGGCGGTAGCGCGCGCCCCGCCTCGTTGTCGACCGCCACCACCGTGCCCCGTGCGCCCGCCTCGACGGCGCCGCGCAGGTGCAGGGCGACGACGGTCACCATGACGGCGGCGCGTGGCCCCGCGGCCAGCAGGGCGAGCTCGTGCGGCGTCTCCCGGACGCGCGCGGTGTCGGCCATGACAGGACACCCCCTCGGACAGGGGGCCCGCCGCCCCCGTGCCGGCGGGCCCCTGTGCGGGGATGGTTCCGCCCGCGGGGACCGCCCAAGCCTCGGGAGGCCGTCTTCAGAGGTTCATTTGAGGGTGCCGTAGCCCGCCTACGGACGTTGCCGTAGAGGCCGCGCTCACGACTCGTGGTGTTCGGACAGTCCCGGCCAGTCGTCCGGGCCGCCGCCCTGCCACTCGATGAAGTCCGCGTCCTCGACGTCGGTGACGTACAGGTCGGACAGGCGCAGGATCTCGCCCACGTCGTCGGTGTGCGTGGCGACGCCCAGCGTCTCGTCGTCGGAGGTGACCCGCCGGGAGCCGTCCAGGGCGGGCGCGTGGACCACGATGTGCGGATGCTCCGTCGGATGTGCCATGTCCCCAGGCTGCTGCGGTCCGGGCGGATCCGCACGCCGGGACCCGGATCGGCAGCCGGGAGGACGGTGGGCTCGGGGCCGCGGCGGCGGCGACGGCCGCGGGGCGTCTCCCCTCAGGTCGTAGGAGACGGGCCGCGGCGTTGACCACCGCACTGGCTCGCACGCCGCCGCGGCGCCCCAGGGCCTTTCGTTGGGATCGTCCCGGCGTCGCGAAGACGCACCGCGCCTCACAGCCGGCCTGATCCGGACGAAAGACCCTCGCCCGCCCGCACCGCCGCCGTGCCGTACGGCCACCCCTCATCCGGGCCGTACGGCGTCGCGGTGCGGGCCGTGGGTTCCGGGCGGCGCCGCCGCCTTGGGCGCGACAGGACTGATGTCGGCGCCGGCGCCGCCCGGAGTTTCGGGGGGTGGGTCAGACCCGCGCGCCGGACAGCCGCTCGACCGCCCGCAGCAGCGCGGAGTGGTCGAGGCCGCCGTCGCCCTGCGCGCGCAGGCTCGCCACCAGCTGGGCGACCACGGCACCGACGGGCAGCGCGGCGCCCACGTTCCGGGCGGCGTCGGTGACGATGCCCATGTCCTTGTGGTGCAGGTCGATCCGGAAGCCGGGCTTGAAGTCCCGGTTCAGGAAGTTGTCCCTCTTGCGGGCCAGCACGGTCGAGCCGGCCAGCCCGCCGCCCAGGACGTCCAGCGCCGCCGTCAGGTCGACGCCGGACTTCTCCAGGAAGACCACGGCCTCCGCGCACGCCTGGATGTTCACGGCGACGATCAGCTGGTTGGCGGCCTTCACCGTCTGCCCGGAGCCGTGCGGACCGCAGAGCACGATCGTCTTCCCCAGCGCCTCGAACAGCGGCTTCGCCTCGTCGAAGTCGGCCGGCTCGCCGCCCACCATGATGGACAGCACCGCCTCGATCGCCCCGGCCTCACCGCCGGACACGGGCGCGTCGAGCACCCGGATGCCCTTCTCCCGAGCGGCGGCGGCCAGGTCGACGGAGGTCTGCGGGGTGATCGAGGACATGTCGATCAGCAGGGCGCCGGGGCGGGCGTTCTCCAAGATGCCGTCGGGCCCGTACGCGACGGCCTCGACCTGCGGGGAGGCGGGGACCATCGTGACGATCACGTCGGCGTCGCGGACGGCCTCGGCGACGGAAGCCGCGGCGGTGCCGCCCGCGACGGTCAGCCGGTCCAGCTTCTCCCGCTCCAGGGTGTGGCCGGTGACGTCGTAGCCCGCCTTGACCAGGTTCTCGGACATGGGGGAGCCCATGATGCCGAGGCCGATCCAGGAGACCTTGGGAAGAGTGCTCATGAGGGTGCCTCTCGGTACGACTCGGTACGTCTCGGTACGTCTCGAAAAGGTGCGGGTCAGCGGGCGGCGGGTCGGCGGGCCTCCCGCGGCAGCCAGTCGAAGGCCTCCGCGCTCGGGCGGTCGCCCGGCTTGTACTCAAGACCGACCCGGCCGTCGTAACCGGCCTTGCGCAGCCGGTCCAGCAGGTCCTCCAGCGGCAGCGACCCGGTGCCGGGCGCGCCGCGTCCGGGGCTGTCGGCGATCTGCACATGCCCGGTCCGGTCCGCGTAGTGGTCGATGACCGCCGGCAGGTCCTCGCCGTTCATGGCCAGGTGGTACAGGTCCATCAGGAAGCGGGCGTTGCCCAGTCCGGTGGCCGCGTCGACCCGGTCGACGACCTCCAGCGCGGCCGGTGCCGACACCAGCGGGTAGTGCGGCGACTCGGCCCGGTTGAGCGCCTCGACCAGCAGGACCGCGCCGATCCGGTCGGCGGCCCGCGCGGCCAGGACGAGGTTCTCCAGGGCGAGAGCGTCCTGCTCGCCCGGGTCCACGCCGTCCACCCGGTTCCCGTACAGCGCGTTCAGCGCGCGACAGCCCAGCGACTCGGCGAAACCGGCCGCGACCTCGACGTTCGCACGGAACCGGTCCGACTCCTCACCCGGCACGGACAGGGCGCCCCGGTCGGGCCCGGGCAGCTGCCCGGCGTAGAAGTTCAGGCCGGTGAGGCGGACGCCCGCGTCCTGGATCGCCGTGCGCAGCGCGTCCAGCTCGGACCTTTGCGGCACGGGGGAGTCCGTCCAGGGCCACCACAGCTCGACCGCGGTGAAGCCGGCCTCGGCCGCGGCCGCGGGGCGCTCCAGGAGCGGGAGTTCGGTGAAGAGGATCGACAGGTTGACGGTGAAGCGCTGGTCGGCGAATCCCATCGGGCCGCGCTCCCTTCGTTGTTTTCCGTATGGCGAAATAATGTTTCTGCTTACTGGAAGATTGCCCGTGTGGGTGAAGGGCTGTCAAGAGGTCGGTAGGTTGGCCCCGTGCGATTGCGAGTGGAGTTCACGACCGAGCCCTTCGACCTCGACGAGGCGCCCGAGCACGCCGTGGTGGCGCGCGAGGTCGTCGAGACGGCCGACCTGGACGCGGTGGACGTCGGGCCGTTCGGCAACACCGCCGAGGGCGGCGCCGACGCCGTACTCTCGGCCGTGGACGCCCTGCTGCGCCGCAGCCTGACCGCCGGCGCCACCCGCGTCTCGCTCCAGATCAACGTGGTCGGGGAGGGCGACCGGTGACCGCGACCGGTGAGGGTGCCTTCATCGCGGCCGTGAAACCGCTGGTCGACGCCATGGGTGCGGAGCTGGTCCCGCCGGACGAGGCCGGCCCCGACGACGTGGTGCTGACCTGGGAGGGCGCCGCCGCCGTCGCCGTACGGCTGCCGCAGCTCGCGGACTCCCTCGACCACATCCTCGCCGCGCTGGAGCGCCGCCAGGGCGTGCCGCTGGCGGAGCTGGACCGCAAGGCGAAACAGGAGATCGTCCGCGCTCTGGAGGCGCGCGGCGCGTTCGCCGTGCGGCACGGCGTGGAGACCGTGGCGAGCGCGCTCGGCGTCAGCCGCTTCACCGTCTACAACTACCTCAACCGGGAAAAGGGCGCCTGACTCCGGGCGCCTGACTCCCGGCGCCGGACGCCCTCACGGGGCACCCGGCGGAGGGCACACCCAAACGTCACACGGAATTCTCAACAAACTGTTGACGCCTGCTGCGTGACGGCGTTCACTGTCGGCACGCCCGTTCGCAGCACACGGCCGTTCGTCGGCCAGGAGGCTCCCGTGACGTCGACATCCACGCCCCCGGGCCTGACCCGGTTCAACGCCCTGGAGGAGCACGCGGCGTCCGCCGCGCTCCACGAGGTCTGCGCCTCCACCGCCTGGACCCGGCGGCTGCTCGCCGCCCGCCCGTACGCGGCCCCCGACGACCTCTACGCCGCCAGTGACGCCGCGATGGCCGAGCTGACCGAGGCCGACCTGGCGGAGGCGATGGCCGGACACCCGCCGATCGGCCGCCCCAAGCCGGGGGACCCGACCTCCGCCCGGGAGCAGAGCGCCATGTCCGGGGCCGCCGACGGGCTCCGGGCCGAGATGCTCGAACTGAATCTGGCCTACCAGGAGCGGTTCGGCCACGTGTTCCTCATCTGCGCCACCGGCCGCAGCGCCGAGGAGATGCGGAACGCCGTGCGCGAGCGCCTCGGCAACCCGCCGGAGAAGGAACGCGAGATCGTCCGCACCGAACTGGGGAAGATCAACCGCATCCGGCTGACCCGACTCGTCGAAGAGGACCGACCTCGCATGAGCACCGACACCACCGCCTCCGTGTCCACGCACATCCTGGACACCAGCGTGGGCCGCCCCGCCGAGGGCGTCGCCGTACGCCTCTCCGCCCGCCCCGGCCGGCGGGCCGCCTGGCAGGAGCTCGGCGGGTCCGCGACCGACGCGGACGGGCGGTGCAAGGACCTGCCGGCCCTGCCGGAGGGAACCACCCACGTACGGCTCGACTTCGAGGTGGAGCCGTACTTCCTGAAGAAGAAGGCCGAGGCTCAGCAGGACGCCCCCGCGCATCGGGACAGCGGTGCCGTGTTCTTCCCCGAGGTGGCGATCACCTTCGCCGTCACGGCCGGCGAGCACTACCACGTACCGCTGCTGCTCAACCCGTTCGGCTACTCCGTTTACCGAGGGAGCTGACACCCATGCCCACGATCCTGGGACAGAACCAGTACGGCAAGGCAGAGAACCGAGTCGTCAAGATCACGCGGGACGGCGCCACCCACCACATCAAGGACCTCAACGTCTCCGTCGCCCTCTCCGGCGACATGGACGACGTCCACTACAACGGCTCCAACGCGAACGTCCTGCCGACCGACACCACCAAGAACACGGTCTTCGCCTTCGCCAAGGAGCACGGCATCGAGTCCGCCGAGCAGTTCGGCATCCACCTCGCCCGCCACTTCGTCACCTCGCAGGACCCCATCCACCGGGCGCGCATCCGCATCGAGGAGTACGCCTGGGACCGCATCGAGACCTCCGGCGAGGCCAGGCACTCCTTCGTCCGCACGGGCCAGGAGACCCGCCTCACCCAGGTCACCTACGACGGCGCGAGCTGGGAGGTCGTCTCCGGCCTGAAGGACCTCACGGTGATGAACTCCACCGACTCCGAGTTCTGGGGCTACGTCAAGGACCGCTACACCACCCTCAAGGAGGCCCACGACCGCATCCTCGCCACCTCGGTCTCCGCCCGCTGGCGGTTCAACTGGACCGACGACGCGCGGGAGATGCCCGACTGGGACGCCTCGTACGCCCAGGTCAAGCAGCACATGCTGCGGGCCTTCGCCGAGACGTACTCGCTCTCCCTCCAGCAGACGCTCTACCAGATGGGCACCCGCGTCATCGAGGAGCGCGACGAGGTCGACGAGATCCGCTTCTCCCTCCCCAACAGCCACCACTTCCTGGTCGACCTGGAGCCGTTCGGCCTCAAGAACGACACCCCCGACGGAGCGGTGTACTTCGCCTCCGACCGCCCCTACGGCCTGATCGAGGCCACGGTCCTGCGCGACGGCTGCGAGCCGCGGATCCCGGTGGACCTCACCAACCTCTGACCGCACCCCCTTTCGGCACCCGTGGCCGGGTACCCGGGCCCCGCCCCTCCCGGCCACGGCACTCAAACCCCCAGGGTCCTGCCGTGCCCTCTCCCCGTACGCGAAAAGGACGCACCATGGCAGCAGACCGGCGCACCGTCATCGAGAACTGTGCGATCGCGACCGTCGACGCGGCGGACACCGAGCACGCCACCGGCCACCTCGTCCTCGCCGGCGACCGCATCGAGTCGCTCGGCGCGGGCCCGGCCCCCGGGGACCTGGAGAACGTCGGCCGCCGGATCGACGCCACCGGCCATCTCGCGACCCCCGGACTGGTCAACACCCACCACCACTTCTACCAGTGGCTCACCCGGGGCCTGGCCACCGACCACAACCTCTTCGACTGGCTCGTCGCCCTCTACCCGACCTGGGCGCGCATCGACGAGGCGATGGTGCACGCGGCGGCCCAGGGGTCCCTCGCGATGATGGCCCGCGGCGGCGTCACCACCGCCATGGACCACCACTACGTCTTCCCGCGCGGCTCCGGCGACCTGTCCGCCGCGATCATCACCGCCGCCCGCGACATGGGCGTCCGCTTCACCCTCGCCCGCGGCTCCATGGACCGCGGCGAGTCCGACGGCGGCCTGCCCCCGGACTTCGCGGTGGAGAGCCTCGACGACGCGCTCGCCGCCACCGAGGAGACGGTGCGCCGCCACCACGACACCTCGCCCGGCGCGATGACCCAGGTCGCCGTCGCCCCCTGCTCCCCCTTCTCCGTCTCCACCGAACTCATGCGCCAGGGCGCCGACTTGGCCCGCCGCCTCGGCGTGCGGCTGCACACCCACGGCTCGGAGACCGTGGAGGAGGAGAAGTTCTGCCACGAACTGTTCGGCATGGGCCCCACCGACTACTTCGCGTCCACCGGCTGGCTCGGCGAGGACGTGTGGATGGCGCACTGCGTCCACATGAACGACTCCGACATCGCCGCCTTCGCCCGCTCCGGCACCGGTGTCGCCCACTGCCCCTCCTCCAACGCCCGCCTCGCCGCCGGCATCGCCCGCGTCCCCGACATGCTGGCGGCCGGCGTCCCCGTCGGCCTCGGCGTGGACGGCACCGCCTCCAACGAGTCCGGCGAACTCCACACCGAACTGCGCAACGCCCTGCTGATCAACCGCCTCGGCGCCCACCGGGAGAAGGCCCTCACGGCACGCCAGGCCCTCCGTCTCGGCACCCAGGGCGGGGCGCGGGTGCTGGGCCGGGCGGACGAGATCGGTTCCCTGGAACCGGGCAAGCTTGCCGACCTGGTGCTGTGGCGGATGGACACCCTCGCCCACGCCTCCATCGCCGACCCGGTCACCGCGCTGGTCTTCGGCGCCGCCGCCCCGGTCACCGCGTCCTTCGTGAACGGCCGCCAGATCGTGGAGAACAACCGGCTGCTCACCGCCGACGAGGACGCCGTCGCCCGCACCACCCGCGCCGAGGCGCGGAGGCTGGCCGGCATCGCCGCGCGGAACTGAACCCCCCCGCACGTCTCCGGGCCGTGAGGGACGGCTCCCGGCCCGGAGACCGCGGACCCGGTGCGCCGGGATCCGCGGAGGCCGTCTCCGGGGCGCGCTCCGGCGTGCCCCGGAACGGCTCACCACCCGTCCCACGCCCCCGTGGCGGCTCCACCGGACGTCCTCGTCCCTCCCACCCACGCTCGGCCGCACTCGAGCGGGAGGTACCCCACGCCCGCCCGCACCACCTCCCTGACAACCACGCCGGCACCGGCGTGCAACCGACCGGAGGAACACCGCAGTGGCCGACCATCCCGTAGACGAGAAACTGCCCGCGCCGAAGATGGCGACGACCGGCCTGCAGCACGTGGCCGCCATGTACGCGGGTGTCGTCGCCCCGCCCCTGATCGTCGGCGCGGCCGTCGGTCTCACCCCTGCCGAACTGACCTTCCTCACCGGCGCCTGCCTGTTCACCGCGGGCCTCGCCACGTTCCTGCAGACCGTCGGCGTCTGGAAGATCGGCGCCCGGCTGCCCTTCGTCAACGGCGTCACCTTCGCCGGTGTCGCCCCGATGACCGCGATCGTCGCGTCCACCGACGACAAGAAGGACGCGCTGCCGGTCATCTTCGGCGCGGTCATCGTGGCCGGTCTGCTCGGCTTCCTCGCCGCGCCCTTCTTCAGCAAGGCGGTGCGCTTCTTCCCGCCCGTGGTCACCGGCACCGTGATCACCCTGATAGGCGTCTCCCTGCTGCCCGTCGCCTTCGGCTGGGCCCAGGGAGCGAGCCCCGACGCCGACGACTACGGCTCGGCCACCAACCTCGGCCTCGCCGCCGTCACCCTCCTCGTCGTGCTGCTGCTGCGCCGCTTCACCCGCGGTTTCGTCAAGCAGATCGCCGTCCTGCTCGGCATGGTGGCCGGCACCCTGATCGCCGTCCCGTTCGGCGTCACCGACTTCTCCCCGGTCGCCGAGGCGGACCTGATCGGCTTCCCCACCCCGTTCCACTTCGGCGCCCCGCAGTTCCAGCTCGCGGCGATCCTCTCCCTGTGCGTGGTGATGGTCGTGTCGATGACCGAGTCGACCGCCGACATGCTGGCCCTCGGCGAGATCGTCGAGCGCCCGGCGGACGAGAAGACGATCGCGGCGGGCCTGCGCGCCGACACCCTCGGCTCGGCGATCTCCCCGCTGTTCAACGGCTTCATGTGCAGCGCGTTCGCCCAGAACATCGGACTCGTCGCCATGACGCGCATCCGCAGCCGGTTCGTCGTCGCCACCGGCGGCGGTTTCCTCGTCCTCATGGGCCTGTGTCCGGTCGCCGCCTCGCTCATCGCCGTCGTACCGCGCCCGGTGCTCGGCGGCGCCGGGGTGGTCCTCTTCGGCTCGGTCGCCGCCAGCGGCATCCAGACCCTCGCCAAGGCGGGCCTGGACAAGGACAACAACGTCCTGATCGTCGCCGTCGCGCTCGCCGTGGGCGTCATACCGATCAGCGCCCCGGAGTTCTACCACGCGTTCCCGGAGACCGCCCGCATCGTCCTGGACTCCGGGATCTCCACCGGCTGCGTGGTCGCCGTCCTGCTGAACCTCGTCTTCAACCACCTGGGCAACAGCCGCCGCGAGGCCGCCGACGTCACCCACCCGATGGAGACGGGTGAGGAACTCGCCTCCCAGGGCAAGGCGCCGGCGGCCCCCTGACGGTCCGGCGGCCCGGTCAGGCCCGGGCCGCCGCCACCTCCGCGCGCAGCTGCGGCAGCATGTCGTGGTAGACGCCCGGGCACTGCGTCGTGCCGTAGTCCTTGTGCCCGAAGATCTGCGTGGACGCGATGCCGTACTGGTCGCAGGCGTACGCGCACAACGTCACCAGCACGTCCCACTGCGCCTGCGGCGGCTCGGCGCCCGCGTGGTACGCGCCCTCGCAGGCGATGCCGATGGCCGCGGTGTTCTGCCCGGAGGTGTGGGCGCCGAGCACGAAGGTCCGCCCGCCGGTCAGCGCCGTGAGGCTGCCGGTCCGGCCCTCGGTGATCCAGCCGCCGCGGCTGACCAGGAAGTTGTAGCCGGTGTCCACCCAGCCGTTGTCGTCCATGTGCAGGTCCTGCACCCAGTGGGCGTGCGCGTGCGCCTGGGCGCGGGAGTAGTCGGTGGAGTTGTCGGACACGGTGTGGTGGACCACGATCCGGCTGGGCCGGTACTGCAGGACGCTGACGGTCCCCTGCGGGGACCGGGCGCCCCAGGTCCTGGTGGCGTCGATGTCCGGCTGGACGGCGGCGCCGCGCGCGTGCGCGACGCCGGACACGGCACCGGCGGCCAGCCCGGCCGCGCCGGCGATCAGGAGGCGGCGCCGGAGGACGTTCCTGGGATGCACGGGCACTCCTCGGGAGAGGGTGGTGGTGGGGGCAAAGCGGGAAGGGGCCGGCGTCCGAGGACGGCCGGCCCCACCGCGTGAGCGTATGACCGTGGACCTGTCAGTCCGTCACGTGTTGTTGGCGAGCGCCAGGAGCCGGTCGCGGGACCCGTTGAACTTGTTGCGGTCCACGTTGCCGGAGACGCCGGAGACCGACCCGGCGTCGGTGTACTGCCACACCGTCCAGGTGGGGAAGCCGCTCGGGATGGTCGGCGACGCGGCGGAGGTCCAGTGCGCCACCCACAGCGGGCTCTTGGCCGACATACCGGTCCAGTTGCCGGTGCAGGTGTTCCACCAGCTCGCCGTCGTGTAGATCACCACGTCGCGGCTCGTGCGCGCCTTGTACGTGGTGTAGAAGTCGTTGATCCAGGTGCGCATCTGCGTGGTGGACAGGCCGTAGCACATCGCCCCGTAGGGGTTGTGCTCGATGTCCAGGACGCCGGGCAGCGTCAGGTTGTCGCGCGACCAGCCCCCGCCGTTGCTCGCGAAGTACGTCGCCTGGGTCGCCCCGTTGGAGGCGTTGGGGAGCGCGAAGTGGTACGCCCCTCGGATCACGCCCGCGGAGTGCGCGGCCGGGTAGTTCGTGTTGAAGCGGGAGTCCTTGTAATTGGTGCCCTCGGTCGCCTTCATCCAGGCGAACTGGATGCCGGCGTTGCGCACCGAGGTCCAGTTGATGCTGCCCTGCCAGTGCGAGACGTCGATGCCCTGGACGCCGTCGGTGGGCGCCAGCAGGCCCCGCCCCGGGTCCTCGGCGGGCACGCCCTCGTGGATGGCGGCGCCGACGCCCATGTAGGCCTGGCCGGGTTTGACGTTGAGGGGCCTCGGGTCGGGCTGCGGTGCGGCGGTCGCGCCGCCGACGGTCGTGGCCGTGAGAGCCAGCGCGGCGCCGAGGACGCCGAGCGCGGTGGCCGTGCGTCTTCCGAGGCGGGAGACGTGGGGGAGTACCTGCATGGGGACTTGCCTCCTGGCACATGTGGGGATGAGAAGGAGGTGACGTCGGCCGCTGCCACCTGGGCAGTTCCGTACTGCTTGACGTGCGCGCGTCATTAGTTACGCACGTAGATTCACAGCGTGTAAAGAGTCTCCTGGTCTCTCTGGTGGTCTGGTCCACTGTAGGAGTGGATGGCCAGGAAACTTGGGAGCCGAACGGAGGAAACTTTCATCGGATGAAAACAGAAACCGGGCTCCGGTGACCCGGAACCCGGTCGTCGGCACGCCTCCTGACGCCCCCGCAGCCGTGCGGCGCGGCCCTACAGCCCGAAAAGGGCGGTGTCGTTCGTCAGCTCGCGGAAGACGTCCTGCGGGTTCGCCATCAGCTTGCGCTTCTCCAGGTCCAGCAGGCCGCCCACGGCGCTGACCTCCGCCGCGACCGTGCCGTCCGTCTTGGTGACGGTCTGCTCGATGGTGAAGGTCTTGCCCCCGCCCCAGTGGAAGACGCAGGTCACGTCCACCTCGTCACCGGCGAGCAGCTCCCGCTTGTAGCGGATCGTGGTCTCCAGCGCGACCGGCCCCACCCCGTGCGACTGCAGCCGGGCCTGGGTGATCCCCGCCTCCTGGAGCAGCGACCAGCGCGCGTGCTCCGCGTAGTTGAGGTACACGGCCTGGTTGAGGTGGCCCTGCACGTCGGTCTCGTATCCACGCACGGTCACGCGGACGGAATACGGCTTGCTCACTGCGTCCCCTTCACGCCTGCTCGGTTCGTTGCCCGATCCACCGATCTTGGCACGCCCCTCACACGCGGCGCGGGGAGGCCAGGACGTAACGGGCCCGCGTCCGGGGCTCCGTGTACTCACCGGCCTGCCAGCCGGCCCCCTCCAGGGTCTCCGCGCACGCCCGCAGCAACGTGGCGTCGGGCGCGTGAACGGCGACGGCGTCCGGCTGCGGAGTCTCCCGCACCCGGTAGCCGCCCTCGCCGTCCGCTCCGGCGGGCCGGTGCCCGGCCGCCTCCAGGGCGAGCGCGGCGGCCTGCACGAGGTGCGCGCGCTCCCATCCGCAGGGACGGTCGGTCGACCCGTCCGTGTTGGTCATCCGGCGCAGCTCCAGCATGCCCTGCCAGGCGCTGCGGACCTCCCGCGTGCGGGCGGGGCCCTCTGCGGGAGGTGCGGCCTCACCGCCGACGCGGGCGGCGAACACCCCGGTGCCGGCAGGCGCGTTCGCCTGCGGTGCGTTCGCCTGCGGCGCGCTCGGCTCGGGTGGTGCGTCCGGCTCCGCCTCCCGTACGCGGTGCCCGGCGGGCGTCAGGAAGTGGTCGTGCGGGGGCCGCGGGTGACGGAAGGCGAGCCCGCGCTTCACCAGCGCGGTGAGCTGGGCCTCGGTCCCCTTGAGACGCCCGGTCTCCGGATCGGCGGCCTCGATCAGCCGGCGCTGGGCGGCGGTGGGCGGTCGGGTCATCGGCGTCCCGACGCGTAGGGGAGGAAGGCGGCCCACTGGGTGGGGGTGAAGGTGAGGTGGGGGCCTTCTATGTGCTTGGAGTCGCGGACGTGGATGGTGTGGGGCGTGGTGGCCACCTCCACGCAGGCCGGGCCGTCGTCGGTGCTGTGGCTGCTCTTGAACCAGGTCAGGTCCGTGCGGGACTTCGCAGTCATGTCTCTCCCAGGATCTTCTCGATGAAGGCCAGCGACTCTCGTGGCGGGAGCGCCTGCGCCCGGATGACTCCGTACCGCAGTTCCAGGATCTGGATCTCCTTCCTCTCCGAGATCAGCCGACTGGTCCGCTGAACCTCGTTGTGCGCCACTGTGCTGCCCTCCTTGAGCCGCAGCAGATGGAACGGACCGCCGAGCCCGGCATTGTCCTCGCGATCCAGAGGAAGGACCTGGATCTCCACATTCCGCCTCTGCCCCACATCCAACAGTCGTTCGAGCTGTCGGCGCAGCACCATTTTGCCCCCGACCCGTCGCCGCAGTGCAGCCTCATCATGCACGAAGCTGAAGGAAGTGCCGGGCAGCGAGCCCTCGACGATGCGCTGCCGGGCCAGGCGGGCGGCGACCAGCTGGTCGACCTCGTCTTCCGAGAAGGCCGGGCGCCGCGAACCGAACACCGCCCGCAGATACTCCTCCGTCTGAAGCAAGCCGTTGACGACGGAGTTGTCATAGGCGCAGATCTCCACGGCCTCCGCCTCCAGCTTGGCCAGGTCCCGTACCTTCTTCGGAAAGCGAGCCTTCTCCACGTCGCCCCTCAGGGCGCTGATCAGGCCGTTGGCATCGAGGACACGGTCGGCCGCGTCGAGGAACTCCTCCATCGGCGCCCGGCGTCCCCGTTCGACGGAGGACACCTGCTCCTCGCTGTATCCGATCTGCGCGCCGAGGGCGGCCTGGGTCAGCCCCGCCCGTTCCCGGCACATCTTGATGACACGGCCGACGGTCCGCAGGACGGCCGCCGACTCCTCGTCCGCCCCATAAGGTTCCACGCTCATGTCCCCACACCTCCGTGCTCCGCCCGGTGTTCAACACGGCGAAGGCGCCGGATGTCACGCGTCGCGACCCGGACAGGCCCGGACGGCTTCCGTACGGCGCCTTCGGGTCCGGCCGCCGGGGCTGTTCACCGCGGAGCCGGATGACCACGCTGAGTGACATGAACGTCGAGATCGCCCCGGTGGACGAACACACCGGCCCCGCCCGCCACTTCCGTATCCGTCTCTCCGCCACGGCCAGGGGCGCCCGGCTCGCCCGTCACCTCGCGGCGGGCCAACTGGCGGCGTGGGGATGGCCGTACGACGCGGAGGGCAACCGGACGGCGTCCCTGCTCGTGACTGAGCTGGCCACGAACGCGGTACGGCACGGGCACGTGAGCGGCCGCGACTTCGCGCTCCGCCTGACCCTGTACGCGGCGGACGCCACGCTCCGTATCGAGGTCACGGACGCCCGCCCCGACCGCAGCCCGCCGCTCCCCGGCACACTCAGGCCCGCCGACCCCGACACGGAGTCGGGCCGGGGCCTGCTCCTCGTCGAGGCGCTGTCCACCCACTGGGGCACGACCGCCGGAGACCCCTACACCAAGACGGTCTGGTGCGAAGTCCCGCTGGGGTGATGTGCCGAACCATGCCGCTCGACGACAGCGTGACGCTCATGACCGCTGAAGACGCGCCACGCGCACGGGTCACGTGGCGGACAGGGCGCCGACCTCCGGGGTCTCGCCCGGCAGTGTGAGGACACCCCCGACGGGCGTGGCGGAACAGGGCAGCCTGCTCAGCAGGGTGATGCGGTCGAGCAGTTCGTAGCCCTCGGCGAGCGCCATCGTCGCCCCGCCGTAGGACTCCAGGTTCAGCACCACGGCCCGCACGGTCTCCACCTCCTCCACGAGCATCGGAATGTCGGCGTGACCGAGCGCGCGGGCGGCACCGGCGCGCTCCGACAGTGTCAGCATCAGCCAGTAGCCGCTCGCCTCGTCCACGACCCCCAGATCCCGCTCGTCGGCGTGCCGCGCCAGTTGGGTGCGCGCATGGCCGGTGACGCGCTCCAGCACCTGCAAGTCCTCGACGGTGAGGGCGAAGGCCGCCCCCCGTGCCGGCACGGTCTCGGTGGTGATGGCGCGGGTACGGCGGCGGAACGTAGGCATGCGTTGGAAACCCCTCCCCAGTGGCGTATACCCACCTGCTCCGAAGTGGCGGCCGGAAACCTGTCAATGTGCTGTCATCACCGGAGAGTTACTGTCGAGTCAGCTCGCGCTCGGGGAGTGCTCGAAAGGCAGCACGCGACGCAGTCAGAAGCTCCAGCTGTAGAGGCCGCCGCCCGTATGCGCCGCAGACGCTGCGAGGCGGGCGACGCCCCGCAGCACCGCGAGGAGATCGTCGTCGGTCATGTCGTCACCGTCCTCGGCCCGAAACCGCGTGACCCAGCGGCCCGCGAGCTCCTCGAGTTGGGCGGAACTCGCCTCGCCGAGGGCCCGGGTCAGCCGCTTCGGCAGAGCGAGCACCTCGACGCCGTCGTTCAAGGGGGCGGTGACCCACTCCGGCCATGGCCGCCACGCATACAGCTGCTCAAGCGGCGGGGCCTCCGGCGACGGCGCCTCGAAGTACATGTCCCACTCGGCGATGGCACTGTCCGGCTCGATGAAACGGCAGGTCACGGACTCGAATGCCGCACCAGGTCCCTGCAGGCGCGTCAAGGCGGCCGTCTCGTCGTCGGGGGCGAGGAAGAACACGACGTCGTGGGCCATTCGAGCATGATGGCAGCCCGCGGCAGACGGGGCGCGGCGTGCTCGGTCCTTGTGAGGCACACCACCCGCGCGACGTGGGCGCGGTGCGACTGCCGTGCTATGTACGGGAGAACGGCGCCCACCGGGCCAGCCCGAAGCCGCTGCCCTCGCGGCGGATCTCGAAGGCGCCCTGGCCCGGCAGGTGGGCGGGGAACACGAGGGCGTTGTGGTCGGCGGCGTAGGCGAACATCCGTGCCCGGCTGGCGCGGGCGCCGTCCTCGTCCTCCTCGAAGCAGCTGTTGAGGTGCGGCTCGTGGACCTGGATGGCCCCGTGCAGCAGGTCACCGGCGAAGACCGCGCGGTCGCCCCCGGACTCCAGGTGGATGACCGAGGAACCGGGGGTGTGCCCCGGCGCCGGTGCGAGCCGCAGGTTGCCGTCGATGACGTAGGAGTCCTCCCACGTCGTGACGAGCCCCGCGTCGATCACGGGCTGGACGCTGTCCTCGAACACGTTCTGGTTGCCCCGGCCGAACCGCGTGCGGTGCAGGTTGTCGGGATGCCAGTACGTCACCTCGGTGGCCGGCATCAGGTAGGTCGCGTTCGGGAAGGTCGGCACCCAGTCGCGACCGTCGAGGCGGGTGTTCCAGCCGACGTGGTCGTCGTGCAGATGGGTGTTGACGACGAGGTCGACGTCCTCGGGGCGCACGCCGGCCGCGGCAAGGTTGGCCAGGTAGTCCGTGTCCAGGTAGGACCAGATCGGCTGCAGCGGACGGTACTTGCCGTTCCCCGCCCCCGTGTCGATCACGATGACCCTGCCCTCGCTGCGCAGCACCCAGGACTGGGTGGCGACACGGGTCAGGTCGGTACTCGGCTCCCAGTGGTCCGGGTCCAGCAGGGCGGCGTGCCGCTGCCATTCCTCCGGCTCGCTGCCGGGGAAGAACACGTCGGTCGTCATCGGTGAGATCTCGGAGAACTCGACGACCCGGGTGATCTCGACGTTCCCCAGTTTCAGGGTGGTGGTGGGCATGGGTCTCCCTCGTTCGGAGCGGCGTGGGCCGCGGAACGCCGCGGACACGGCGTCCGCGGTGCATCGTGGGATCGACTCTGCGGGCCCCCGCCCGCAGCGACCAGTCCCGCTCCTGCCTACCCCTGACAGGTGCAGGCTCCGGGCGTCGCCGCCGCGCATACTGGCGTCATGGACCGCAGATCACCGCTCGGCGAGTTCCTCAGAGCGCGACGGGCACAGGTGAGCCCCGACGACGCCGGCCTGCCCCGGTACGGGGACCGGCGCCGGGTGCCCGGGCTGCGCCGGGAGGAGGTCGCGCTGCTCGCGGGGGTCAGCGCCGGCTACTACACGCGGCTCGAACAGGGCCAACAGGCCAACGCCTCGGCCGAGGTCCTCGACGCGATCGCGCGCGCCCTGCACCTGACCGCCTCCGAACGCGAGCACCTGCACGTCCTGGCCACGACCGGCCACCGCACCCGTCCGGGGGCACCCCGCCCGGAGCACGCCTCCGCCGATCTGCGCATGCTGCTGGACACCATGGCGCACGTGCCCGCCCTCGTCGTGGGCCGCCGCAACGACGTCCTGGCCTGGAACACGTCCGCCCACGCCCTCCTCGCCGGACACCTGGACCCCGCCGCGCCCGACATCCCCGACGCGCGCCCCAATCTCGCCCGGCTGGTCTTCCTGGACGCCCCCACCCGCGCCCTCTACCGCGACTGGCCCGCCAAGGCCCGCGCGGTGGTCGGCAACCTACGCATCCTGACCGCCCGCAACCCCGGCGACACCTGCCTCACCGCCCTCGTCGACGAACTGACGTGCCTCAGTGACGAGTTCGCCGGGCTGTGGGCCCGGCACACCGTCGAGAGCTGCGGCCGCGACGTCTACGCCTTGACCCATCCGCTGGCCGGAAACCTGACCGTCACCCAGCAGACCTTCCAGGTCCCGCAGGAACCCCACCAGTCCCTCGTCACCCTCACCGCGGAACCCGGCTCCCCTTCGGCCGCGGCCCTGGAGGCTCTCCACCGGACGCGTGGCGGCACGTGGCTCCACGACATCCGCGCACGCGACGAGGACGCCTTCCCGACGACGCACGCCGACGTCTGAGCACCGACTTCGCCGACGACACGTCGGGAGGACTCGTACGCCGACGCCGAGTTCGTCGCAGGGCTCGACCGGGCGGACGTGTGCGACACGGCGCGCCGGAGCGGGACCGGCGGGCCCCCTGCCGGGCACCGGGCGTGTACAACTCGTACCGCCCGGAAAGGCTCCACACCCGCGACCGGAGAGGAAAGCCTGTGCGCGATCTCGCAGACTCCGTCGAGTCGATGGAACAACTCGCCGCCGTCTGGCGGACCATGGTGCTCGACCGTGACCCGGACGCGGACGTCCGTGACCTGCCGGGCATCGCCGTCCGGTGGGCCGACAGCCGGTTCGCCTTCTGGAACTGCGTCACCCTGACCGGCGCCGGCACGGGCGCCGATCTCCTGGAGCGGCGCCTGAAGGAAGCGGCGGAGATCATGCGGGCGAAGCGCCGCCCGGGGTTTCTGTGGGTCTTCGAGGACCTCCTCGACGACGAGGCGCGCGCGACGGTGGACACGGCCGCCGGGCAGGCGGGCCTCGCGTACGCCTTCCCGGGCACCGGCATGGCCGGCGACCTGCTGCCCGTCCCGGAACCGCACCACCCCGACCTGACCTTCGTACGCGTGACCACCGAGGAGCACCTCCAGGCCTACGCGGACATCAACTCCCGCGCCTACGGCTTCCCGCTCGACGACGGCCGTGACGGACTCGTCGGCTCCACACTGTGGAAGCACGGCGTGCACGCCTACCTGGCCGTACGCGACGACACCCCCGTGGCCTGCGCCGCCACGGTGGAGGCGCAAGGGCGCCTCTTCGTCCTGCTCGTCGCCACCGACCCGGAGTGGCAGCGCCGCGGCTACGGCGAGGCGGTGACACGCAAAGCCCTGTACGAGGGCGCCCGGGCCACAGGAGCGACCCGCGCGACCCTGCACGCGACCGCCGCCGGCGCGCCCGTGTACCCCCGCATCGGCTTCCGGCCGAACTCCCCGATGCGGTTCTACGGCCTGGCGCGGTGATCGGCCGGCGCCGCCACGGCCGTCAGTAGACGATCTCCGGAGGCTGGTACGGCGTCCACCAGCTGAGCAGGCCCCAGATTCCGAGGGCGAGCGCGCTCGCGGCCGCCACGGCCGACAGCCACGGGCGCCGCAGGGTGCGCAGGGTGAGCAGCCAGACGGCGAGCGGCAAGAACGCCCCGCCGGCGGCGACGAGGGGCAGGTCGACGTAGAGGACGCTCAGGTCCCGGTACATGCCCTCGAATCCGCCGTGGACGCTGACGCGTGCCCTCGGCGCCCAGGCGAGCACCGCCGCCACGGCGCCCGCGACCGCCAGGAGGATGCCGGCGCAGCCCCGTCCGTGTTCCCTCATGCCCTGATCCGACGCGATCACCGTACGGGCGGTTCCCAGGCACCTCGCGAACGGTCCCGCTCCGCGCCTCGTGCACCCATGCCTCCGCCATGCCGGCCTCGTAGCCGGCGATCGCGTCGGGCGATGCCAACCCCCGACTCCCGGTACGAACGGCGTTGTGCGAGGTCAGGTCCCGCGGCTCTACTGCCGGTAGCCGCTCAGGAAGCGGCCGATGCGGCCGATCGCCGCCTCCAGGTCCTCCGCGTGAGGGAGGGTGAGGATGCGGAAGTGGTCGGGGGAGGGCCAGTTGAAGCCGGTGCCCTGGACGACCTGGATCTTCTCCCGGAGCAGCAGATCCAGGACGAACCTCTCGTCGTCGTGGATCTTGTGCACCTTCGGGTCCAGGCGCGGGAACGCGTACAGCGCGCCCTTCGGCTTCACGCAGCTCACGCCGGGGATCTCGTTCAGCTTCTCCCACGCCACGTCCCGCTGTTCGCGCAGCCGGCCGCCCGGGGCGGTCAGCTCGCGGATCGACTGCCGGCCACCGAGCGCGGCCTGAATCGCGTACTGCGCGGGCGCGTTGGCGCACAGGCGCATCGACGCCAGCATGGTCAGACCCTCGAGGTAGTTCCTCGCGTGCTGCTTAGGACCGGTCACCACCAGCCAGCCCGAGCGGAAGCCGGCCACGCGATACGTCTTCGACAGGCCGCAGAAGGTCAGGACGACCAGGTCGGGGGCGAGCGCGGCGGCGGAGTGGTGCACGGCGTCGTCGTAGAGGATCTGGTCGTAGATCTCGTCGGCGAACACCATCAGGCCGTGGCGGCGGGCCAGGTCGAGGATGCCCTCGACGACCTCCTTCGGATACACCGCGCCCGTCGGGTTGTTGGGGTTGATGATGACCACGGCCTTGGTGCGGTCGGTGATCTTTGCGGCCATGTCGTCCAGGTCCGGGTACCAGTCGGCCTGCTCGTCGCAGAGGTAGTGCACCGCCTTGCCGCCGGCAAGGGTGGTGACCGCCGTCCAGAGGGGGAAGTCGGGGGCGGGGATGAGGATTTCGTCGCCGTCCTCCAGCAGGGCCTGCACCGCCATGGACACCAGCTCGGAGACGCCGTTGCCGAGGAAGACGTCGTCGACGTCGACCTCCAGGCCGAGCGTCTGGTAGCGCTGGGCCACCGCCCGGCGGGCGGAGAGGATGCCGCGTGAGTCGGTGTAGCCGTGCGCCTGGGGGAGCATCCGGATCATGTCCTGGAGAATCTCGTCCGGCGCCTCGAAACCGAACAGGGCCGGGTTGCCGGTGTTCAGGCGCAGCACGCTGTGCCCCGCCTCCTCCAGCGCGTTGGCGTGCTCGATGACCGGGCCGCGGATCTCGTAACAGACCTCGCTGAGCTTGCTCGACTGCCGGAACTCCATGCGCCCCTCCGGTTTCTGGTGTTACTTGGTTTTACCAAGTGGACGCTTGGAAAGTCCAACAACTTGTCTAGACTGCGAGGCATGCCACCTCGCCGAAGCTACGACCAGTACTGTTCCGCCGCCCGTGCGCTCGACGTCGTCGGCGACCGCTGGACCCTGCTGATCGTCCGGGAACTGCTGGCCGGGCCGCGCCGCTACACCGACCTGCACGCGGACCTGCCCGGCGTCAGCACGGACGTACTGGCCTCACGGCTGAAGGACATGGAGCGAGACGGCCTCACCACCCGCCGCCGCCTCCCGCCACCCGGCGCGGCGTACGTCTACGAACTCACTCCGCGAGGGCGCGAGTTGCTGCCGGTGCTTCAGGCCCTCGGCACGTGGGGCGAGCCCGAACTTGGGGAGCGCCGCCCGACGGACGCGGTGCGCGCCCACTGGTTCGCTCTGCCGCTGCTGCGGTCCCTGGAGGGTGAGGGACTGGTCGAAGTACGCCTGGAGGAGGGCCGCTTTCACCTCCACCTGGGCGCGCAGGAGGGCCCGGTCCACAGCGACGGCCCGGCCCCCCGCGACCCGGACGCGGTCCTCACCCTCGACACGGCCACCTGCACGGCCATCAGTCGAGGCACCCTGCCCCTCACGGAGGCAATCCGCACGGGCCACGTCGAGGTGACGGGCGACACCCCCCTCGCCAAGCAGCTGCGGGACGCCTGATGGCTTCCCAACGGTGTACCCCGACCACCCGTACCCTCTCGCCCCGCGCGGCAGTCAGGTCCGCCGCCGTACCACTTGAGATGGTGCCCCTGACGAGGAAGGGTCCGTGGTCATGGAGTTCTTCTGTTACCACCGTGACCGACCCGGCTCCCTCGCGCTGCGCGAGGAGTTGCTGGAGGAGCATTGGTCCTACATGGACCGGTACGCGAAGGAGCTGATCGCTCGCGGCCCGACCCTCGCCGACAACGGTGAAACACCCACCGGCAGCGTGCACATCGTCGACCTCCCCGATCCCGCGGCAGCCCGCGCATTCGCCTTCGACGAACCCGGCTACCAGGCCGGCGCGTACCGGGACGTGCTGCTGCGCCGGTGGCGCAACATGATGGGGCGCACCATGTGGGATTTTCCCGGTGGCCCGAGTGGCGGCGACCGTTACCTGGTACTCGGTCTCGGCGAAGGTCCGGCCGCCGACCTCGCCCTGCCGCTCGACAGGGACGAGCTGGTGGCGTACGGACCTCTGCTGTCCGACGAGGGCGACACCTGGCTGGGTACCGCGGTGCTGCTCCGGGCCCCGGATCCGGAGACGGCGCGGGCCGTCCTGGATCCGGACAGGTACGCGGACATCGAGGTCCACAACTGGGAGTTCGGCGGGCGCCGATGACCCACGAAGGCACAGGAGTTCATGCCGTCCCCGGACCATATTGACCTGGCATGGGAGCGGTGCCGGCGGTTGACGAGGGCCGGTCGGCATCCACTGCCCGTGATCTCTGCCGACGTCCGGCAATGAGTGCGGCGTGGGGCGTGTGGCAAAGTCCGGGGCATGGGGTGGAGCTTCAAGGTGCACGGGGGGATCGCGCTGGCGTTGAGCGCCGGTGCGGTCCTGTTGGCGGTTCTCGCGTGGGTGCCGCGGACGACGATGTTGCTGGCCGGCGTGGAGTGGCTGGCGGTCGCGGTGCTCACCGCGCCGGTCGCCCTGGCTGCGGGGGTGCGCGCCTTCTTGACCGGGGCGGACAAGAAAATGACGTGGCGTGCCTTCTGGTGTCTGCCGGGCGCGTTGCAGCTGGTGCTCGGCGCCCTGGCCGCTTCCAGCTTCCTGCTGATGTTCCTCGGCATGTCCGGCGACAGCCGGCAGCAGACTGAGCCGATCAAGGACGGCCGCTACTACGTCTTCGACATGACCACTTCGCATCGTCGCGTGATCGAGGTCTCGCGCAGCGATTACGAGACGGTCCTCAGGAAGGAACAGCGCCTGATGTTCGGAGGTGCCGCCCTGGCTTTCGCTGTCAGCGCCTTCGGTGTCTTCACCGCCGGCGAGGTGCGCCGCGCTGACGCCGCGTAGGCGGTGCAGGCACCGGCGGCAGGGGCCGGCGGACACGCGAGGGGTGCGCTGCAAGAGCCATTTCGACGAGGAAAGCGCAACGTCGACAGGGCCCGCCGAGAGGGCTACCTTCACCTGGTCCTCGGCGGATCCGCGCCCAGGCGCACCCCCCCGCCCCCGACCAGGGAGACACGCATGCCCCGTCTTGCGCTGTACACCTTCGGCGTCCTCCAGGCACCCCTCGCCGATCCCTCGCCCGCCACGCGTGAGTTCTACGCCATCGGTGCGGACGTCTACCGGAGGATCGGCGCGCACCCCGGCCACCTCGCCCGGGCCGAACCGGCCGGCGGTGAGCAGGGGGTGCTCTTCGGGGCGGACTGGGGTGCGTGGGGGGAGTTCGCCGTACCGGCCTGGTACGGCAAGGGCCGCACGGCGGACACCACCGCCCTGGCCACGACCCTCTCCCTCTGGACCGACCCGCGTTCCGCCTTCGACGCCGTCTACACCGGGCTGCACCGGGACGCGCTGAAGAGGCGCCACGACTGGTTCGAACGGTCGCGCCACCCCAGTCACGTGCTCTGGTGGGTCCCCGAGGGAGTGACCCCGACCTGGCAGGAGGGTGTGGACAAACTGGATCACCTCCACGACCACGGCCCCGTACCCCAAGCCTTCACCTTCCACCAGCAGTTCACCCCGGAGGGAACCCCGACCCCCACCCAAACCTGAGGGCAACGGACGCCGGACAGGCGGAAGGCCCGCGCGGGGCGGGCCTTCCGGTGAGACACAAGAGGGGTGCCTACACCCCCGGCGGGACGTGCCGAGGCCGCCCCGGCCCCCGGGTCAGGCGGTAGCCGAAGACGCCTGCCAGGGAGGCCAGGACGCCGCCCGCCGCCGTCCAGATCCAGCGGTCGGACCACCAGCCCGACGTCCAGCCGTCCTCCGGCTCCAGGCCGGCCAGCACGGCGGAGGAGGAGTCGTCCGACTCCTCCTCCGGCCGGGACGCGATGCCCGGCACCAGCGGCTCGGACAGCGCGCCGTCCACGGCCGCCGCGCCGCCCATGTCCTGCGACTCGACGCGCAGTTCGGCGTCGACCGCCTGGCCCAGGTCGTTCGCCGACAGCGTCAGCGCCGTCAGCCGCACGTAGTACGTGCCGGGCAGCGGATCGTTGGCCCAGGGCTCCGACCAGGCGCGGACCGTGCGCAGCACGCACGCCAGCTCCACGGTCGTCGTGCCCTGGCCGGCCGCGCGGGTCTGGGCGCCGTACTGGCAGGCCTGGCGGCGGCGCAGCCCGTCGTACACGTCGACCTGCCAGGTCTGTGACGCGTGGCTGTCCGGCAGCTTCACCGTCGCGCGGACCGTCGGCCGCTGTCCCGCGTCCGCGGGGAACGACCAGTACAGGTAGTCGCCCGTGGAGGCCCGCGCCGTGGCGGTCTGCCCCTGCTCGACCTCCGTCGCGGTGCGGAAGGACGTCCCCGCGCGGGTCGGCCCGCCGCTGTCACCGGAGGCCTCCGGGGACGGCGAGGAGTCGGCCGCGGCGGGCGCGGCGGCCAGGCCCAGCGTCAGCAGGGCGGCACTCAGTACTCGTACGGCGCGCATCAGTTGGTCCTCCAGACAGCGACCCGCCAGCGGGACAGCCAGCCCCAGACGAGACCGGCGAGGAATCCGGTCAGGACCAGGGCGCCGAGCAGCCACCAGCCCCGGCCGAGGCCGAAGGAGGCGACGTCGCTCGCGCCGTCCGGACCGTCCACGACGTCGACGGTGAGCTCCAGCGGCAGACCGGGCGTGGTCTTCACCCCGGCGTCCGCCGAGAAGGAGGTGGTCACCGCGAGGCAGACCGTCTCCGTGGCCGGCTCGCCGCTGTCGTCGTCCAGTTCCGGCTTGGGGTAGCGCAGGCCGGTGGAGAGCACGTCGGTGCGGCCGGTGCCCGTGGCCTCGCCGCGTACGATCTCCCGGCCGTGCCGGGTGACGGCGCGCATCAGCAGCCCGTGGTCGGGACGCACCGCGCGGTCCGCCGCGACGCTCACGGAGGCGCGCAGTTCCTGCCCGGCGGGCAGCTCGACGCGGTACCAGCGCTGCTGGCCGAACTCCTCACGGTCGGTGTACAGACCGGACTTCAGCTCGGGCGCCTTCTCGCACGCGTCGGCGCCCTCGGTGGCCACCGGGGTCACCACCGGCTCGGCCGCCCGGTCGACCAGCTCGTTGACACGGTCGGTGAGTTCGTCCTGGTGCTCGATGGAGGTGTAGGTGCCGCCGGTCGCCTCCGCGATGCAGCTGAGCTGCCGGCTGAGCTTGGCGTTCGGCACCAGGCCCAGGGTGTCGATGGTCAGGCCGATGCCCTTGGCCGCGATCTCGCGGGCCACCTCGCACGGGTCGAGCGGGGCGCAGGTGTCCTCGCCGTCGCTGATCAGCACGATCCGCTTGGAGCCGTCGCCGCCGTCCAGATCACCGGCCGCCTTCAGCAGCGCCGGGCCGATCGGCGTCCAGCCGGTCGGGACGAGGGTCGCCACCGCCGTCTTCGCCTCGGTGCGGTCCAGCGGGCCGACCGGGTAGAGCTGCGCGGTGTCCTTGCAGCCCTCCTTGCGGTCGTCGCCGGGGTAGTCGGCACCGAGGGTGCGGATGCCGAGCTGCACCTCCTCCGGCGTCGCGTCCAGCACCTCGTTGAACGCCTGCTTCGCCGCCGCCATCCGGGACTGGCCGTCGATGTCCTTGGCGCGCATCGAGCCGCTCACGTCGAGGACGAGGTCGACCTTGGGCGCGTCCTGGCCCGTGGGTTCACCGGCGGCCGCCCCGGCCGGGAAGGCGATCCCGGCCGTGAGGGCGGCGAGCAGGGCTATGGCGCCTGCCACCGGCCGTGTTCTTCTGATCATCGGCGGATCCTAGTGATCAGGAGCGCCGCACTCCAAAACGGTCCGTCACCCCGGCCCGAACTGGAAGGGATTGGGCAGTTCCGCCCACTGGTCGCCGGCCCGTCCCGGTGACAGCCGCATCAGCGTCAGCGCCTTCGCCGGCAGCGGCCCGTCGAGCAGCGCCCTCAGGTCCGCGGTACGCGGCAGATCCCGCACGGCGTCCTCCAGGGCCGCCCGCAACGCGGGGCCGGACCCCGCCGTCCCGGCCAGCGCGCCCGCCACCAGCGAGCCGAACAGCTTGCGCCGCAGGGCGGGAGCGTCGTCCGTGATCATGCGGTCCGGCACGTCCGGCACCGGCATCCCGTGCCGGGCGAGGCGTGCCGGGGAGACCCGCAGATCGGCCAGGTCCCGGTAGACCAGCCGCACCGGGTCCCCGTCCGACGACAGCACCACCAGCAGGTTCTGCCCGTGCGCCTCCAGCGCCACCCCCAGCTCCAGCAGCCGCAGCCCGGCGGTGAGGGCCAGCCGGGCGAGGCGGGCCATCCGGGCGGGGGAGCGGGGCAGGTCCGTGACCGCCAGTGCCGCCACCGGCAGCACCCGCTCCCCGGGACCCGCGTACGCCTCCGGCGACTCACGCAGCAGGGCCGCCAGATCGGACGACCCCGCCGCCACCGCGCCCAGCGTGCGGGTGATGCGCAACAGCCCGTCCGTGCGCGCCGCCACCGCCTCGCCGAAGTCCGACAGCACCGCCGACGCGGCGACCGACCCGAGCGAGATGTCCCGCACCGAGGACGTCAGCCGCGCGCTCAGCGCCGTCTTCACATGCGGCCCGTCCGGCAGCGCGAGCGTACGCAGCGCCATCAGCGGATGCGCCGCGAGCACCCCCTCGCCCGACCGCTTGAGCACGTGCGCCGCCTGCCAGGGGTGCACCGGCACCAGCACCCGGCCCCCCTCCCGCAGCCGTTCCGGCCACACCCCCGTCACCAGGCACTCCCCGGCCGGCACGGGCAGCAGCCCCAGCTCCACCACCGGGCGGTGCTCCGGGCCGTAGGCGAGCTGTTCGGCCGCCGAGAACCCAGGCCGGGTACGGCAGTTGGGATGGAACGGATGCCCGTCGACCACCCGCTGCTCCCACTCCCAGTCCCGCACCGGCAGCCCCCTCCCGGCCGCCTCCTGCCCCGCCCGCGACAACGCCAACGACGCCGTACTGTGCGCCACTTCCTCGGCGAACGAGGTGCAGTGCGGCACCGCGAGGTCCGTCACCAGCCGCGCCGGATCCCCGTACGCCACCCCGTCCAGCCGCACGGCGGTCACGTAGGCGTCCGTCGCGTACGGGTCCGGGCGCGGGCCCTCCAGCCGCCGTCCGTCCGCCAGCCGCAGGACGAGACCCGCGCCGCCCTCCGCACGATCCGCCACCCACGGCAGCGGGTCGTGCGTGAGACCGCGCCACAGCCGGGTCAGCACCGCCGCGCGGGCGGCGGGCAGCGCCGCCGTGTACGCGGGCAGCAGACCGGGCCGTACGCCGGCCAGCTCCTCGGCGATCCCGTCCTCGGCGGTGGGGGGACGCTGCACGGGCGGACTCCTCGGATCGGCGGAAAGGTGGGACGTACGGGGGGACGATGCCCGACATACTGATCGTCTCCGCCGGACAGAACCGTAGGGAATCAGAACGCGTGGATCTCATCCCCCCGCCCGCAGACGACGACGCGGCGAGCCGCGCCGGCCTGGCCGGGCGAGCCGACGCCCACGCGGCCGTACCGCTGCTCAACTGCCTGCTGCGCGAGGTGGCCGAGCCCCTGCCCGGGCCCGCCCCCGGGGCGCCCGAGGACGGCCGCCGGACCTACCGCCTGCCCCACGCGGACCGGCTGCTGCGGGTGCGCGGCACCCGGCGCCCCGCCGACCCCGAGGTGTACACGGCCGGCGCCTGGCGCCCGGTGGACCACACCGAACTGGTCAAACTCGTCGCCGAGGAACTGCGCCGGCACACCGGCCGGTCCAACCACGAGCTGCCCGTCGAGATGCTCGACAGCCGCGACGCGGTAGCCGCGCTGCTCGCCGCCCGCGACCGGGCCACCCCGCCCGACGACCCGTACCTGCTCTCCGAACAGTCCCTGGTCACCGGCCACACCCACCACCCCGCCCCCAAGGCCCGCGGCGGCGGTCCCGCGGCCGCCTGGCTGCCGTACGCGCCCGAGGCGCACGCCCGCTTCCCGCTGGTCCTGCTCGGCGTGCGCGAGGACAGCGTGGTCGACGAGGGCGACACCACCGCCCTGGACGGCCTCGGCACCGCCCCGCCCGGATACCGGCTGCTGCCCGCCCACCCCTGGCAGCTGGACCTGGCCGCCCGCGACCTCGCCCCCGCCTTCGCCGACGGCCGCCTGCTCCGGCTCGGCACCACCACCGGCCCTGTGTGGCCCACGGCGGCCGTCCGCACCGTGTACGCGCCCGGCGACGACCTGTTCCTGAAGTTCAGCCTGGACGTGCGGATCACCAACGACATCCGCCGGCTGTGGCACCACGACCTGCTGCGCCTGCGCGCGACCGACACCGCCGTACGCGACGCCTTCACCGCGAGCGGCCGGCCGGCGGGCGGGGCGTGGCTGAGCGACCGGGGCCACCGCACCGCGGACTTCGCGGTCGAGCAACTGGCCGTCGTGGTCCGCGACGGACTGCGCGGCCACCTGCCGCCGGACGCCACCCCCTACCTGGCCGCCGCCCTGGTGGAGGGCTTCGACGGCGACCCGCTCGCCGCCACCACCCGGCCGGACGCCTGGTGGGATGCCTACCTGTCCCGGGTGGTGCCCCCCGCCGTCACGGTCTTCCACCGGTACGGCGTCGTCCTGGAGGCCCACCTGCAGAACACGCTGATCGCCGTGGACGGCGCCGGCCTGCCCGTGCGGGCGCTCTTCCGCGACGCCGAGGGCGTGAAGCTGCTCGCCGGGCCCGCCCGCCCGGACGGCCTGCCCACGGTGTCGCGGGAGGCCGGGTGGGAGCGCCTGGTGTACTGCCTGGTCGTCAACCACCTCATGGAGGTCGCCGCCGCTCTCGCCGAGCACCACCCCGGCCTGGACCCCTGGCCCGCGGCCCGCCGCGAACTGGCCCGGCACGACCTGCCCGAGATCCCCGCCCTGCTGTCCGCCCCCACCCTGCCCGCCAAGACCAACCTGCTGCTGCGCTGGACCGCCGCCGACGGCGCCGCGGCCCGCTATCGTCCGCTGCCCAACCCGCTGTCCGGCGGCTGAACGCGGGCACCCGGCCGGAGGCGACGACAGGCGCCGACCGGTCCCATGCCCCAGACTCGGGACGAGGGGGACCACCAGGCGACCATGCCCCGAGGAGGCCGGCCCGTGCATGACGTGCCGTTCTGGCTGTGGATCGTGTTCGGCGTCACCGTGGTGGTGTCCCTCGCGATCGACCTCTTCGCGCACCGCACCGCCCATGTCATCGGCTTCCGTGAGGCGGCCGCCTGGAGCGCCGGGTGGATCAGCCTGGCCATCGTCTTCGGTGGCGTGGTCTTCCTCGTGGTCGGTCCGGACGCGGGCGTGGAGTACACCACCGCCTGGCTGCTGGAGAAGAGCCTGTCCGTGGACAACCTCTTCGTCTTCGCGCTCATCTTCAGCTACTTCAAGGTGCCGCGGGCCTACCAGCACCACGTGCTCTTCCTCGGCGTCCTGGGCGCCCTGGTCTTCCGCGGACTGTTCCTCGCCGCCGGTGTGGCGGTGGTCAGCCGCTTCACCGCCGTCCTGTACGTCTTCGCCGCGATCCTCTTCTGGAGCACGTACAAGATCCTCAAGGGCGAGGACGAGAGCTTCGACCCGGGGAAGAGCATCGCGGTCCGGCTGCTGCGCAAGGTGATCCCCGTGCGGGACGAGTACGCGGGGCCGCACTTCTTCGTCAAGGAGGCGGGCAAGCGGGTGGCGACCCCGCTGCTCGCGGTCGTCGCCGCCATCGAGGCCGCCGACCTCGTCTTCGCCGTCGACAGCGTGCCCGCCGTCCTCGCCGTGAGCAGCGACGTCTTCATCGTCTACACCAGCAACGCCTTCGCCATCCTCGGCCTGCGCGCCCTGTACTTCATGCTGGCCGGGCTGCTCGACCGCTTCCACTACCTCAGCGTCGGCCTGGCCCTCATCCTCGGCTTCATCGGCGTCAAGCTCGTCCTCCAGGCCACCCACGAGACCGTCAGCACCGCCGTCCCCGAGATCCCGTCCCTGGTCAGCCTCGCCGTCATCGTCGTCGTCCTGGCCGCGTCGATCGTGGTCAGCATGCTGCGGCCGCCGGCGGAGCAGGCGGAGGCGGAGGGGCCCGGGACCGAGGAGCCCGGACAACAACCGGGCAAACACGAGTAAAACGGGCGTAAAGTAGGGCCATGAGCAGCGACCGCAAGCGCGACGGGACCGGGCCGACCGAGCTGGTGTGCGGCTCGTGCCGGCAGCCGGTGGAGACCGTCGTCGAACGACACAAGACCATGGGCATCAACGTCCCCCACTGGAGGGCGGGCCCCTGCCACAACCCCGACTGCGAGGCCTACGTCCCCGAACTGGTGCCGGCGGACTCCGTCCGCCCCGACGCCGGTCACCGGGCGCAGCGGCCTGCCGGGCGGCGTGAGATGGAGGCCGGCCCGCCCGCCTGACCGCACCCGCCGGCCCTCCGGACCGCCCGCCCCACGAGGTTAGGATTGCCTGTCCGACGTCGTACGAGGATGGGGTGGCCCGGAGCATGCTGAAGCAGGTCACCGCGACCCGCTACGTCGAGCCCCTGCACTCCGGGGGCTCCGTGCCCGGCGTCGTCGAGGCCGACGACCTCGGCACCTACGTCGTGAAGTTCACCGGCTCCGCGCAGGGCCGCAAGGCGCTGGTCGCCGAGGTGATCGTCGGGGAGCTGGCACGGGCACTCGGCCTGCGCTTCCCCGAGCTGGTGCTGGTGGACTTCGACCCGGCGATCGCCGACGCCGAACCCCACCAGGAGGTGCGTGAGCTGCACGCCTCCAGCGCCGGGACCAACCTCGGCATGGACTACCTGCCGGGAGCGCGCGACTTCACCCCCGAGGTGGCCGAGAGGTTCGCCGTCGCCCCGCTCGAGGCCGGGCGGATCGTATGGCTCGACGCGCTGACCGCGAACGTCGACCGCACCGTGCACAGCTCCAACCTGCTCCTGTGGCCGACCCTCGGAGTCGCCCCGCCCCGGCTGTGGCTGATCGACCACGGTGCGGCGCTCGTCTTCCACCACCGCTGGGACGCCGGCGACCCCGAGAAGGCGTACGACTTCCGGCATCACGCCCTCGGCCGGTACGGCCCCGACGTGCGCGCCGCCGACGCGGAGCTCGCGCCCCGGGTGACGGAGGAGCTGCTGCGGTCGGTCGTGGACCAGGTGCCCGACGCCTGGCTGGACGGCGAGCCGGGGTTCGACTCGCCCGAGGCGGTCCGCGCCGCCTACGTGAGCCATCTGCACGCGCGGGCGCGGGTCTCCGGCGCGTGGCTGCCCCTCGACTTCCCCACGGCCGACCAGGTCGCCGCGGAGAACGCCCTTCGCGCGGCACGGACGCAACAGGCCCGCCCGGACTGGCTCAAACAGGTCCCCGACCTGCACGGCCGGCCGGCGGTGGAACAGGACGGGACGGTGCACCTGCGATGACGACCGGCGCACGGCGCGTGGAGATCGAGTACTGCACCCGATGCCGCTGGCTGCCCCGGGCCGCCTGGCTGGCACAGGAGCTGCTGACCACGTTCGAACAGGAGGTGACCGAGCTGGCGCTCAGGCCCGGCACCGGCGGTGTCTTCGTGGTCCGCGTCGGGGACGAGGTGGTCTGGGACCGGCGCGAGCAGGGCTTCCCGGAGCCGACGGCGGTGAAGCGGGCCGTACGCGACCGAGTGGCCCCGGGGAAACCCCTGGGCCACTCGGACAAGTGAGCCGGACCGGACGGCTCTCGGGCCGCCTCAGCCCTTCAGCTGCTCGTACGCCGGCAGGGTGAGGAAGTCGGCGTAGTCCTCGTCGAGGGCGACCTTCAGCAGCAGGTCGTGCGCCTGCTGCCAGTTGCCCGCCGCGAACGCCTCCTCGCCGGCCTCCGCGCGGATGTTCGCCAGTTCCTCCGCGGCGACCTCGCGCGCCAGCGCGGCGGTGACCCGCTCGCCGTTGTCGAGGACGACGCCCGCGTTGATCCACTGCCAGATCTGGGAGCGGGAGATCTCGGCGGTGGCCGCGTCCTCCATCAGGTTGAAGATGGCGACCGCGCCCATGCCGCGCAGCCACGCCTCGATGTAGCGGATGCCCACCTGCACGGCGTTGACCAGGCCCGCGTACGTCGGCCTGGCGTCGAGGGAGTCGACGGCGATGAGGTCCGCGGCCTTGACGTCGACGTCCTCGCGGAGCCGGTCCTTCTGGTTCGGCTTGTCGCCGAGCACCCGGTCGAAGGACTCCATGGCGATCGGCACCAGGTCCGGGTGGGCCACCCAGGAGCCGTCGAAGCCGTCGTCGGCCTCGCGGTCCTTGTCGGCGCGGACCTTCTCGAAGGCGACCTTGTTGACCTCGGCGTCCCGGCGGGACGGGATGAACGCCGCCATGCCGCCGATCGCGTGCGCGCCGCGCTTGTGGCAGGTGCGGACGAGCAGTTCGGTGTACGCGCGCATGAACGGGGCGGTCATGGTGACCGCGTTGCGGTCGGGCAGTACGAACCTCTCGCCGCCGTCACGGAAGTTCTTGACGATGGAGAAGAGGTAGTCCCAGCGGCCGGCGTTCAGCCCGGAGGCGTGGTCGCGCAGCTCGTAGAGGATCTCCTCCATCTCGTAGGCGGCCGTGATCGTCTCGATGAGCACGGTGGCGCGGACGGTGCCCTGGGGGATGCCCAGGTAGTCCTGCGCGAACACGAACACGTCGTTCCACAGCCGGGCCTCGAGGTGCGACTCCGTCTTCGGCAGGTAGAAGTACGGGCCCTTGCCGAGGTCGATCAGCCGCTTGGCGTTGTGGAAGAAGTACAGGCCGAAGTCGACGAGGGCGCCGGGCACCGGGGTGCCGTCCGGGTCGGTGAGGTGCCGCTCGTCCAGATGCCAGCCGCGTGGCCGTGTGACGACCGTCGCCAGCTCCTCCTCGGGGCGCAGGGCGTAGGACTTGCCGGACCTCGGGTCGGTGAAGTCGATGGCGCGCGTGTAGGCGTCGATCAGGTTCAGCTGGCCGGTGACCACGTTCTCCCAGGTGGGCGCGGAGGCGTCCTCGAAGTCCGCGAGCCACACCTTCGCGCCGGAGTTGAGCGCGTTGACGGTCATCTTGCGGTCGGTCGGGCCGGTGATCTCGACGCGGCGGTCCTCCAGGGCCGGCGGGGCCGGGGCCACCTTCCAGGAGTCGTCGGCGCGGATCGCGGCCGTCTCGGGGAGGAAGTCGAGGGTGGGGGTGCGGGCGATCTCGGCGCGGCGCTCCGCGCGGCGGGCGAGCAGCTCGTCACGCCGGGGCGTGAACCGCCGGTGCAGCTCGGCCACGAAGGCGAGCGCCGTGTCGGTGAGGACCTCCTCCTGCCGCGGCAGGGGCTCGGCGTCGACGATGGCCAGCGGGGACGGCGCTGGTGCGGACATCAGCTGTCACTTCCTTCGGCGTGCGGGGGCACCGGGTGCCGGGCGACCCGGGTACGGCGGGAGAGGCCCTTGCGGGGGCAAAGGGCTTCTGATCAGTGGATAGTAGTTTCCTCATGGTGGAGTTCAATGTTTTGTTGATGTCGAGAATCTCCGGGTCGAGGGACGGTGGCGCGGGGTGCCTCGCCCGCCCGGCCGGGTGCACCGGCTCATTCAAGGTGCGTCAGATCGGCCTCGGTGTCGATGTCGTACGCCTGCGCGATGTCACCGCACTCGACGCGTTCGACGCGGTCCGCGTGCTCCTTCAGATAGGCGCGCGCCCCTCGGTCACCGGTGGCGGTCGCGGCGATCCCCGCCCAGTGTGCGGCGCCGAACAGCACCGGATGACCGCGCACGCCGTCGTAGGCCGCCGAGACCAGCGACCGCGGCGACCGGTAGGCGCCCCGCACCCGGGCGACCGCCTCTGGGCCGATCCCCGGCTGGTCCACCAGCAGTACCAGCGCGGCCCCGGCGCCGGTGCCGGCCAGGGAGTCCAGCCCCGCCCGCAGGGAGGACCCCATGCCCTGCTCCCAGTCCGGGTTGTCCACCAGCACGCAGCCCGGGAGTACGACGCGGGCGCGCACCTCGTCCGCGCGCGCCCCCAGCACCACGTGCACGCCCGCGCAGCCACCCGCGCGCAGCACCCGCGCCGCGTGCTCCACGAGGGGGCGCCCCCGGTGTGTGAGCAGTGCCTTGGGGCGCCCGCCGAGCCTGCGCCCGCCGCCCGCGGCCAGCAGCAGGCCGACCACCCGGTTCTCGTCGTCCGTCATGAGGTCCTGCATACCCCACCACCGCCCGTGGTCCGGGGCGTTCGGGAAGGTGCCTTGGGCCACGGTGTCACGCTCCGGAACAACTTGATGACGCAGTGGACTGGCGCAAAGGCCCCGGGGTGGCGTTTACTGGCGCGCACCGGTTCCACGGGGGCGCGCTGGGCCGGTCAGGGGAGGCGCACGACGACCTGCCAGGGGGAGGACTGTGTTGCGGAGCGTGGACCAGAGGTGTGTGCCCGGCAGTCAGGTGGACCCGCGAGTGACGGAGCTGCGCTCCGCCGTGTCCCGGTTACACCGCCAACTCGCCGCCCATCGCGCTGAGTTCCGGGACCGGAGCATCGCGGAGGAGGAACTCGCGACACTGGCCGGCCTGGCCGCCGCCGACCACCCCGACATCTCGCGCCTGCGCCGCTCCCTGCTGCTGGTCGCCGGCGCGATCGGCTCGGTGAGCGCGCTCGGGCAGGGCGTACGGGAACTCCGGGAGGCGGTCGACCTCTTCGGCCCGGCCCCTCGCTCCTGACGCCCGTTCGTGCGAGCGGCTCACGGGCGCGTGTCGCGGTGCTACGCCCCCGGGCGGAAGCCCGCCCCGGGCGGCGGCCTGCGGGTGTCCTCGGGGCTCAGGCGTTCGGGCCCGCGCCCGGGGTCGTCAGGGCCTCCGAGAGCTCCGCCGCGATCTGCTGCAGCACCGGCACGATTCTCTCCGTCGCCGCCTCCGTGACCCGGCCCGCCGGGCCTGAGATGGAGACGGCCGCCGCCGTCGGGGCGTCCGGCACCGACACCGCCAGGCAGCGGACGCCGATCTCCTGCTCGTTGTCGTCGATGGCGTACCCCTGCCGCCGGACCTCCTCCAGCGCCGCGAGGAAGCCGTCCGCCGTGGTGATGGTCTTCTCCGTCGCGGCCGGCATGCCGGTGCGGCCCAGCAGGGCCCGCACCTCCTCCGGCGGGAAGCCGGCCAGCAGGGCCTTGCCCACGCCCGTGGAGTGCGGCAGCACGCGCCGCCCCACCTCGGTGAACATCCGCATCGAGTGCTTCGACGGCACCTGCGCCACGTACACGATCTCGTCCCCGTCCAGCAGGGCCATGTTCGCCGTCTCGCCGGTCTCCTCCACCAGGCGCGCCAGGTACGGCCGGGCCCAGGTGCCCAGCAGGCGGGACGCCGACTCGCCGAGGCGGATCAGGCGCGGGCCGAGCGCGTACCGCCGGTTGGGCTGCTGGCGTACGTAGCCGCAGGCGACGAGGGTGCGCATCAGCCGGTGGATCGTCGGCAGGGGCAGGCCGCTGCTCGCGGATAGCTCGCTCAGCCCGACCTCGCCCCCCGCGTCCGCCATCCGTTCCAGCAGGTCGAAGGCGCGCTCGAGGGACTGTACGCCGCCACTGGCGGCGGAACGGGCGGAGTCGGTGGTGCTGGCGCTGGACGTCGGCACGGTGCGTTCCTTCCGGGACTGGCGGGGAGGGCAGAAGCCTACCCGGCGGCCGCCCGGCAGCCCGCTTGTACGGAACTACGTTCTGCCTACCGAAAGTGTAATTCCGCCTTGTGGAATCGTCCAGAGCCGCTGTCCGGGCGGCCGGGGTGGCGGGCGGACCCTTGACGCGGCGGGTGCCGAGGGGAACACTCCTTCAACAGAACGTTGAATTTTCCGCTGACGTGCAGGAGGCTCCGGGTGCCCGACGTCGAACTGGTGCTGCGCTCGACACGCGTCGTCACCCCCGAGGGAACGCGCGCCGCGTCCGTCGCCGTCGCCGACGGCACCATCACGGCCGTCCTGCCGTACGACGCCCCGGTACCCGAGGGCGCCCGCCTGGAGGACCTCGGCGAAGACGTCCTGCTGCCCGGCCTGGTCGACACCCACGTGCACGTCAACGACCCCGGCCGCACGGAGTGGGAAGGCTTCTGGACCGCCACCCGCGCGGCCGCCGCCGGCGGTATCACCACGCTGGTCGACATGCCGCTCAACTCGCTCCCGCCGACCACGACGGTGGATCACCTGGGCGTCAAACGGAAGACCGCCGCCGACAAGGCACACATCGACGTCGGTTTCTGGGGCGGCGCCCTCCCCGACAACGTCGCGGACCTGCGCCCGCTGCACGAGGCGGGAGTCTTCGGTTTCAAGGCCTTCCTCTCACCGTCCGGCGTGGACGAGTTCCCGCACCTCGACGAGGAGCAACTGGCGCACTCCCTCGCGGAGATCGCCGCCTTCGACGGCCTGCTGATCGTGCACGCCGAGGACCCCGGGCACCTCGCCGACGCCCCGCAGCGGGGCGGCCCCCGGTACGCCGACTTCCTCGCCTCCCGCCCGCGCCGGGCCGAGGACACCGCGATCGCCCGGCTCCTGGAGCAGGCCCGGCGGTTCGACGCCCGGGTGCACGTGCTCCACCTCTCCTCCGCCGACGCGCTGCCCCTCCTCGCCGAGGCCCGGGCGGACGGCGTCCGCGTCACCGTCGAGACCTGCCCCCACTACCTCACCCTCACCGCGGAGGAAGTCCCGGACGGGGCGAGCGAGTTCAAGTGCTGTCCACCCATCCGCGAGTCCGCCAACCAGGACCTGCTCTGGCGGGCCCTGGCGGACGGCACCGTCGACTGCGTCGTCACCGACCACTCCCCGTCCACCGCCGACCTCAAGACGGACGACTTCGCGACCGCCTGGGGCGGCATCTCCGGCCTCCAGCTCAGCCTTCCGGCCGTCTGGACCGAGGCCCGCCGGCGCGGCCACACCCTGGAGGACGTGGTCCGCTGGATGGCGACGCGCACGGCCCGGCTGGCCGGTCTCGAAGCCCGCAAGGGCGCCATCGCGCCCGGCCACGACGCCGACTTCGCCGTCCTGGCACCCGACGAGAGCTTCACCGTCGACCCGGCCGCCCTCCAGCACCGCAACCGGGTGACCGCGTACGCCGGCCGCACCCTGTACGGCGTCGTCAGGTCCACCTGGCTGCGCGGCCACCGGATCCTGGCCGACGGAGAGTTCACCGCACCGAAGGGCCTGCTCCTCACCCGACCCAGCTGACCCGACACCCGAAAGGCAGGATCACATCACCGTGACGGCGATCGAGACCTTCACCGGCGACGCCCACCCCTACGGCGGGGGCGACCCGTACGCGGACTACCGCACCGCCGAGTTCCCCTTCACCCGCCTCGCGGACCTCGCCGATCGCCGGCTCGGCGCCGGTGTGATCGCCGCCAACGACGAGTTCTTCGCCCAGCGCGAGAACCTCCTGCTGCCCGGACGCGCCGTCTTCGACCCCGAACGCTTCGGGCACAAGGGCAAGATCATGGACGGCTGGGAGACCCGCCGGCGGCGCGGCACCTCCGCGGGGCAGCCCTGGCCGGCGGACGACGACCACGACTGGGCGCTGATCCGCCTGGGCACGCCCGGCGTCGTCCGCGGCATCGTCGTCGACACCGCCCACTTCCGTGGCAACTACCCGCAGGCGGTGTCGGTCGAGGGCACCGCGGTGGACGGCTCCCCGTCGCCCGAGGACCTGCTCGCGGACGACGTGAAGTGGACGACGCTGGTACCGCGCACCGCCATCGGCGGCCACGCGGCCAACGGCTTCGCGGTCACGGCCGAGCAGCGCTTCACCCACCTGCGCCTCAACCAGCACCCCGACGGCGGCATCGCCCGGCTGCGGGTGTACGGCGAGGTCGTCCCCGACCTGGCGTGGCTCACCGCGCTCGGCACCTTCGACGTGGTGGCCCTGGAGAACGGCGGCCGGGTGCTGGACGCCTCGGACCTGTTCTACTCGCCGGCCGCCAACACCGTCCGGCCCGGCCGTTCCCTCAAGATGGACGACGGCTGGGAGACCCGGCGCCGCCGCGACCGGGGCCATGACTGGATCAGCTACCGCCTGGTCGCGCAGGCGCGGATCCGCGCCCTGGAGATCGACACCGCCTACCTCAAGGGCAACGCGGCGGGCTGGGCGTCGGTGTCGGTGCGGGACGGCGAGGACGGCGACTGGCGGGAGATCCTGCCGCGCACCCGCCTGCAGCCGGACACCAACCACCGTTTCGTCCTCCCGGAACCGGCGGTGGGCACCCACGCGCGGGTGGACATCCATCCCGACGGCGGCATCTCCCGCCTGCGCCTGTTCGGTTCCCTGACCGAGCAGGGCGAGGCGGCCCTGGAAGCGCGCCGACAGGAGCTCGGCGGCTGAACACGGGAAGCGGCGGCCCCGCACACGAACTGCGGGGCCGACAGCGGATTCCGGCGGCTGAGACCGTGAGGGCGCTCGATCCCCTCGGGGCCGGGCGCCCTCGCTCCCCAAGGCCGCCGGCCCCGGGGGACGGGACTCAGGCCGCGTGCCCCCCGTCCACCGCGAACTCCGCCCCGGTCACGTACGCCGCGCCCGCGAGGTGGGCGATCGTCTCCGCCACCTCCGCGGCCGTGCCGAAGCGCCCCAGCGCGGTCGCCGCCGCCTGCCCGGCCGCGTACGGGCCGTCCGCCGGGTTCATGTCCGTGTCGATCGGGCCGGGGTGGACGATGTTCGCCGTGATCCCGCGCTCCCCCAACTCCCGTGCCAGCGCCTTGGTCAGCCCCACCAGCGCCGCCTTGCTCATGGCGTAGAGCGTCCCACCGGGGCCGGGCACCCGCTGCGTCATGCACGTGCCGACGGTGACGATCCGGCCCCCGCGCGGCATCACGGCGGCCGCCGCGCGCGAGGCCAGGAAGACACCGCGCACGTTCACCGCGAGCACCCGGTCCACATCGCCGGGGGAGAGGGACTCCAGCGGGCCGAGCAGGCCGACGCCCGCGTTGTTCACCAGGACGTCCAGGCGGCCCAGTTCACGGACCGCGGCGCCCACCGCCCCCGACGCCTCCTCCGCGTCGCCGGCGTCCGCCCGGAGCGCCACCGCGCGCCGTCCCAGGGCCTCGACGGCCCGTACGACGTCCTCCGCGGCCTCCTTGCCGTTCACATACGTCACCGCGACGTCGGCGCCCTCCCGCGCCAGCCGGAGCGCCGTCGCGGCGCCGATGCCGCGGCCGCCGCCGGTCACCAGCGCCGCCTTGTCGAGCAGGGTCTTCTCCATCGTGTACGTGGTCATGTGTCCATCCCACCGCCGCTCGTCCCGCCGTGCTGGCGGCGAACGGACGTCTACCTGCGCCCCGGAGGGCCGGCGCGGACGGCGGCCGCACGTCGCGTCACGGGAAACTCATCGGACCGCACCGAAAACTCCATGTACTTGACATTGACATGCCACCGTCTACGCGCGTCATCATGGGCTATGCGATTCCCCCCACGCGCGGCCCGGTCCGGCGCCGCAGCAGCCCTTCTGTCCGTCCTTCTGCTGGGCGGCGGCGGAGCCCTCGCCGCGCCGGCGGCCCACGGCGCCCCCGTCGCCGCGGCGTCCGTCCTCGCGGTCGGTGACATATGCGCGAGCGACCTGCCCGCCGAGGCGCACGACACCCTCGACCTGATCGACCGGGGCGGCCCCTTCCCGTTCGAGCAGGACGGCACCGTCTTCCAGAACCGGGAAGGCGTCCTGCCGGACCGGTCGAGCGGCTACTACCACGAGTACACGGTGATCACGCCCGGTTCCCCCACCCGTGGCGCCCGCCGGATCGTGACCGGTGAGGAGTACCAGGAGGACTACTACACCGCCGACCACTACGCGTCGTTCGACCTGGTCGACCACACCTGCTGACCAGGACGGCGACGCGGCGGCAGGGACGGTGCGGCGGCCGGCCGCCTGCCGGTCACCCGCCCGGCTTCCGGCTCTCCGCGACGGCGAACAGGGCGATCCCCAGCACCAGCAGGGCGACGCTCGCGTAGATCTCGTAGCCGTCGAAGAACCCGGTCCGCCGCACCAGGCCCCAGTCCCAGCCGGTGAACTCCGTCACCAGACCGGCCACACCCTGCAGCACGGCCACGAAGCCCAGTACCTCCAGCAGTTTCCTCATGCCCCCGACTCTCGCCCCGCGGACCCCCCACCCACATCGGCCGCGGGGCGAGCCCTTTCCGACCGAGGTGGACGACCGGCGCGCTCAGGGACGCCGAAAGTCGCCGCCCGCCCGACTTCGGTCGACGATCCCGCCCGCGGGGCGTCCCGTGCGCTGCCCTCCGCATAGATTTGTCGACCGTGACTGATGACAACGCGGCACGGACCGCCCCGGTGTTCACGGGGCCCAGGTGGTTCTTCCCGTCCGCCCTCATCCACGAACTCGACCCGGACGCCGCCCGCTCGGGGCGCCGGCCCCGGCGTACCGCCCGCGACTGGCTCGTCGACTTCGCCTGCTTCCTGCTGGCCGTCCTGATCGGACTGCTCGGCGCGGAGACACTCGACAACACCCCTGACCTTCCCCGGTTCGTGAGCGTGGCCGACCAGGTGCTGGGCGCGCTGTCGTGCGGCGCGGTCTGGCTGCGCCGACGATGGCCGTTCGCCCTGGCCGCCGTCATGGTGCCGGTCAGCTTCGTCTCGGAGACCTCCGGCGGCGTGGCGGTCATCGCCCTGTTCACGCTCGCCGTGCACCGGCCCTTCCGGTACGTGGCCTGGGTGGCGGGCGTCCAGCTGGCGCTCGTACCGCTGTACTTCTGGTGGCGTCCCGACCCGGACCTGCCGTATGCGGCCGCGGTCGTCCTGCTCGTCGTGCTGACGGTCGCCGTCGTCGGCTGGGGCATGTTCGTCCGCTCCAAGCGGCAGCTCATGCTGAGCCTCAAGGACCGCGCCCGGCGGGCCGAGACGGAGGCGCGGCTGCGGGCCGAGCAGGCGCAGCGGCTGGCCCGCGAGGCCATCGCACGTGAGATGCACGACGTGCTGGCGCACCGGCTGACGCTGCTCAGCGTGCACGCGGGCGCCCTGGAGTTCCGGCCCGACGCCCCGCGCGAGGAGGTCGCGCGGGCGGCCGGCGTGATCCGGGAGAGCGCCCACGAGGCCCTGCAGGACCTGAGGGAGATCATCGGGGTGCTGCGGGCCGGCGAGAGCGAGGACGGCGGCCGGCCGCAGCCGACGCTCGCGGCGCTCGACTCCCTCGTCGCCGAATCCCGGCAGGCGGGCATGAAGGTCACCCTGGAGCAGCGGGTCACCGACCCGGCCGGCGTCCCCGCGTCCGTCGGCCGCACCGCCTACCGGATCGCCCAGGAGGGCCTGACCAACGCACGCAAGCACGCGCCCGGCACGGAGGTCACCGTGTCGGTCGCCGGCGGGCCGGGGGAGGACCTCGCGGTGACCGTGCGCAACCCCGCCCCGGAGGGGGACGTACCGGCCGTGCCGGGCGCCGGGCAGGGACTGATCGGGCTCACCGAACGGGCCACCCTGGCCGGCGGCACCCTGGAACACGGCCCCGCCCCCGACGGCGGCTTCGAGGTACGGGCACGGCTGCCATGGCGATGACTCCCGTCCCGCCCCTCGGTGTGTCCCCGTGCCGCCCGGCCATGATTACGTACCGTCCATGACTGCGATCCGCGTGCTTCTCGTCGACGACGACCCGCTGGTGCGGGCCGGGCTGTCCTTCATGCTGGGCGGGGCCGGCGACATCGAGATCGTCGGCGAGGCCGCCGACGGCGCCGAGGTGGGGACGCTCGTCGACCGCACCCGCCCGGACGTCGTCCTCATGGACATCCGGATGCCGTCCGTCGACGGGCTCACCGCGACCGAGTCGCTGCGGACCCGCGAGGACGCCCCCCAGGTCGTGGTGCTGACCACCTTCCACGCCGACGACCAGGTGCTGCGCGCCTTGCGCGCGGGCGCCGCCGGGTTCGTGCTCAAGGACACCCCGCCCGCCGAGATCGTCGCCGCGGTACGGCGCGTCGCCGCCGGGGACCCGGTGCTGTCGCCCGCGGTCACCCGGCAGCTGATGGCCCACGCGGCCGGTGCCGCGGGCGACACGCGGCGGGCCCGGGCCCGGGAGCGCGTCACCGGGCTCAACGACCGCGAACGCGAGGTCGCCGTCGCGGTCGGCCGGGGCCTGGCCAACGCGGAGATCGCCGCCGAGCTGTACATGAGCGTGGCCACCGTCAAGACGCACGTCTCCCGCATCCTGGCCAAGCTCGGCCTGAACAACCGGGTGCAGATCGCCCTGCTCGCCCACGACGCGGGACTGCTGGAGGAGACCGGGAGCTCCTGACGCCCGTCGCCCGGCCCGCGTACCGTCCGCCCGCCCCGAGGAGGCCCGCCGCATGACCTCGCCCCCCGACCTCGACCTCGCCACCGCACGGCGGCTGCTGGACGCGCAGCCCTTCAGCAGGCTGCTGGGCGCCCGGCTCACGGACTTCGGCGACGGCGGGGCGACCCTGGAGATCGACATCCGCGAGGACCTGCACCAGCAGAACGGCTTCCTGCACGGCGGGGTCCTCGCCTACGCGGCGGACAACGCCCTCACCTTCGCCGCGGGCGCCGTCCTCGGCCCGGCCGTGCTGACCGGTGGCTTCTCCGTCCAGTACCTCCGCCCGGCCACCGGCCGCACCCTGCGCGCCCGCGCCCACGTGGTCCACGCGGGCCGGCGCCAGGCCGTGACCCGCTGCGACCTGCTCACCGTGGCGGAGGACAGCACGGAGACCCTGTGCGCGGTGGCCCAGGGAACGGTCCTGCCGGTCACCGCCAGGACGTCGTGAACGCGTTTCCGCCCTGGCACCTCGAACCGGTTCCGCCCGGGCACCTCGGACCGTTTCCGTCAGGACTTCGTGAACGCCCTCTAGGCCGGCGCGTCCGCGGAGCTGCTCAGCAGTTCCGCGGGGCGGACCGCTCTGCGCTCCCGGCGGGACCGCTCGCAGGCCTCCGCGATCAGCAGGGCCCGCAGGGCCTCACGGCCGTCGCAGGGGTTGGGCCGCTCGCCCCGGACCACCTCGACGAACGCGACGAGTTCGGCCTCGTAGGCGGGCCCGAACCGTTCCAGGAAGCCCGTCCACGGCTTGTCCGCGGCCGGCGGTCCGGTCGGTTCCGTGGAGGCGATCGGCGTACGGTCGTCCAGGCCGACGACGATTTGGTCCAGCTCCCCGGCGAGTTCCATGCGGACGTCGTAGCCGGCGCCGTTCAGCCGGGTCCCGGTGACCGTGGCGAGGGTGCCGTCGTCGAGGGTGAGGAGCGCCGCGCCGGTGTCGACGTCGCCCGCCTCGCGGAACATCGGGGGACCGGCGTCCGATCCGCCGGCGTAGACGTCCACGACCTCCCGGCCGGTCACCCAGCGCAGGACGTCGAAGTCGTGGATGAGGGTGTCCCGGTACAGCCCGCCGGACTGCGCCAGACGCGAGGGGGCCGGCGGCTCCGCGTCGCTCGTCATCGCCCGTACCGTGTGCAGCCGCCCCAGCCTGCCCGTCCGCACCGCCTCACGGGCGCCCGTGTAGCCCCGGTCGAACCGCCGCTGGAAGCCCATCTGCAGCACCGTCCCGGCGGTCTCCACCTCCGTGATCGCCTGTAACGTCCCGGCGAGATCCAGGGCGATGGGCTTCTCGCAGAAGACCGGCAGCCCCGCGCGGGCCGCCCGGCCGATCAGATCGGCGTGCGCGGACGTGGCCGCGGTGATCACCACGGCGTCCACTCCCCAGGTGTAGATCTCGTCCACCCCCGGCGCCGCCGTCTCGCCGAGGCGGTGGGCGAGTGCCTGGGCCCGCGTCGGATCGACGTCCGTGAGGATCAGGGACCCGACCTCGCGGTGCCTGCTGAGTGTGTGGGCGTGAATGGTGCCGATGCGGCCCGTACCGATGACCCCGATGCGCATGGAAACAAAGTGGGGCTCGCACCGCTCCCTGTCAATGCGTATGTCCGGACAACCGAACTACACGACTTCCCGTCAACAGCCCGCCGGACTACGCTCACCCCGTGCCGAAACCAGAAGTGGACCCCACCGTGCAGCTGGAGCTCAGCGTGGACCGCGGCTCCCCCGTGCCGTTGTACTTCCAGCTGTCCCAGCAGCTGGAGTCCGCCATCGAGCACGGCACCCTGACCCCCGGCACCCTGCTGGGCAACGAGATAGAGCTGGCCGCACGGCTCGGCCTGTCCCGGCCGACCGTCCGCCAGGCCATCCAGTCGCTCGTCGACAAGGGCCTGCTGGTGCGCCGCCGCGGGGTCGGCACCCAGGTGGTGCACAGCCAGGTCAAGCGCCCGCTGGAGCTCAGCAGCCTCTACGACGACCTGGAGTCCGCGGGACAGCGGCCCACCACGGCCGTGCTGGTCAACACCATGGTCACCGCGTCCGCCGAGGTCGCCGCCGCCCTCGGGGTGACCGAGGGCACCGAGGTGCACCGCATCGAACGCCTGCGGTCCGCGCACGGCGAGCCCATCGCGTACCTGTGCAACTACATCCCGCCCGCCCTGCTCGACCTGGACACCGGCCAGCTGGAGGCGACCGGCCTGTACCGGCTGATGCGGGCCGCCGGGATCACCCTGCACAGCGCACGGCAGACCATCGGCGCGCGCGCCGCCACCGCCGTCGAGGCCGAGCGGCTGCGTGAGCAGCCCGGCGCCCCGCTGCTCACGATGCAGCGGGTGACCTTCGACGACACCGGCCGCGCGGTGGAGTACGGCACGCACACCTACCGGCCCTCGCGGTACTCCTTCGAGTTCCAGCTGCTGGTGCGCAGCTGAGCGCGATCCCGTGAGGGCTCTCGCGGCGCCGTGAGCGCGTGGCCGCCGTCGCGGTCGTCGCATTGTCCGGACAATGTGACCGGATCCACAGAGGCGTGACGCGCGCACCGTGAACCGGTGCGGACGCGAACGGGGGAAGGCCCGCCGCCGGCCGTTTCCGGTGCCGGATCCGACGTACCCCGCCACCTGCCCGGTACCGCGTTCGGCGGTCCCGTGCGGCACAATCGCACCCGATGAGCACCTACCGCGACTTCACCGCCCCCATCGGATCCCGGCGCGCCACCGTCCTGAGAACGGTCGGCACCCGGGAGCGCCGTTCCCACCTGTCGGCCCCCCGGGTCCCGACCGTGGGCATCGACATCGGCGGCACCAAAGTGATGGCGGGCGTCGTGGACGCCGACGGCAACATCCTGGAGAAGCTCCGCACGGAGACCCCGGACAAGTCCAAGAGTCCGAAGGTCGTCGAGGACACCATCGTGGAGCTGGTACTGGACCTGTCCGACCGGCACGACGTGCACGCCGTCGGGATCGGCGCGGCCGGCTGGGTCGACGCCGACCGCAACCGCGTGCTCTTCGCCCCCCACCTGTCCTGGCGCAACGAACCCCTCCGGGACCGTCTCGCCGACCGCCTCGCCGTCCCGGTCCTCGTCGACAACGACGCCAACTCCGCCGCCTGGGCCGAGTGGCGCTTCGGCGCCGGCAGCGGCGAGGACAACCTCGTCATGATCACGCTCGGCACCGGCATCGGCGGCGCGATCCTGGAGGACGGCAAGGTCAAGCGCGGCAAGTACGGCGTCGCCGGAGAGTTCGGCCACATGCAGGTCGTCCCCGGCGGCCACCGCTGCCCGTGCGGCAACCGCGGCTGCTGGGAGCAGTACAGCTCCGGCAACGCCCTGGTCCGCGAGGCCAAGGAGCTGGCCGCCGCCGACTCCCCGGTCGCCTACGGGATCATCGAGCACGTCAAGGGCAACATCGCCGACATCAGCGGCCCGATGATCACCGAGCTGGCCCGCGAGGGCGACGCCATGTGCATCGAACTGCTCCAGGACATCGGCCAGTGGCTCGGCGTGGGCATCGCCAACCTGGCCGCCGCCCTCGACCCCTCCTGCTTCGTCATCGGCGGCGGTGTCTCCGCGGCCGACGACCTGCTCATCGGCCCCGCGCGGGACGCCTTCAAGCGGCACCTCACCGGCCGCGGCTACCGCCCGGAGGCCCGTATCGTCCGCGCCCAGCTCGGCCCCGAGGCCGGTATGGTCGGCGCCGCCGACCTCGCCCGCCTCGTCGCCCGCCGCTTCCGCCGCGCCAAGCGCCGCCGTGTCGAGCGATACGAGCGCTACGAGCGCTTCGCCGGGGCCCGCCGTACGACCTCGGAGTCGCTGTGACGGGCGAGCTTCCCCCGCTGACGGGCGACCCCGGCCACCCCGGCGGGCCGGACGACGCGGGCGGGTCGCAGCCGGGCGAGGACCGGCGGCACATGATCCGCCGCCGCGCCCTCACCCTGCTGATCATCGTGCTGCTCATCGGCGTCCCGGCCGGCTACCTGGTGATCTCCGCGAACCAGAGCCGGGCCAGCGGCAAGGACAAGGAGGCGAAGTACTCCGCGACCGGCCTGACCGAGGGCTGGCCGTCGAAGCTCCAGCGCCGCATCTACCAGGTGCCGATACCGCATCCGGCCTGGTGGGTGGCCTCGTACGAGACCAACAACTGGAAGACCAGCCGCCTGTACGTCGAGTTCGAGACCAGCGACGCGGGCCTGACCGCCTTCCTCACCAGCATGGGCATGGCGGAGAAGGACCTGAAGGAGGACCGCCTCACCATCGGCGAGCGCGACCGCGAGGTCACCGGCTGGACCTTCGACGGACCCGGCACCTGGTCCGGCCTGGTGCACAAGCAGGAGAACCCCGCGCCCACCCACGACGTGGTCGTCAACCACGACAAACCCGGCTACCCCCGGGTGTACGTCGTGGCCCGCACCGTGCCCTGACCCCGGGCGCCGGAGCCGGTTGTCGGACCCCGCCCGTAGAGTCGAAGACGACTGGTCCGACCGGCGGGCGGGGAGGTGACAAGGCGTATGGGCGAGGCGACCGTGACGGCGGTGCCCGGGACGGGTGACGGACTCGTCGCGTCGTCGCACCTCCCGGCCGTGTTCCTGCCCGCACCCCTCCCACGCGACGGGCGGATCGCCTTCTACGACCCCGAGGGCGCGGACATGCCCTCCGAGGAAGGGGAAGACGACCGGCGTACGGACCTCACCGTCGTCCGGCCGCACGGCGCGGGAGTGCGCCGGCGCACCGTCCCCGCGCTGTCCCTGCCCGTGGACGAGGCCCTGCCCCTGCTGGTCGCCGCCCGGTACGACCCCGCGGCCCACCCGGCCACCGCCTGCTGGGGCGCCGCCGCCCTGCACGCGCTGCGGCTCACCGCCCGCGGACGCCTGCTGCCCGGCCTCACCGCCGAGGGGTACGACGCCTGGCGGGCCGGCCCGCTCGAACCGGACGACGTGGCACACCTGCGCGCGGTGGCCGCCGCCCTGCCCTACGAGGGCCACGCGGTGCCGCTGCCCGGGCCCGGCCCCCTGCGCCTGCCCACGCCCGAGGCGCTCGTCCGTGCCTTCCTGGACGCGGTCGCGGACACCCTGCCCCGTACCCCCGCCGCCCCCTACGCCTCCGGCCTGCCGTTCGCCGCGCGGCGGCCCCAAAGGCTGCCCGACGCCCGGGACTGGGCCGCCGAGGTCGCCGCCGGGATGGACGCGGGCGTGCGGATCTCGCTCCGCCTGGACCTGTCCGCCCACGACCTCTTCGACACCGGGGAGACCGCCGGCGGCGAGGGCGGCGGCGCGCGTGGCGCGGGCGCCGCGATCGTGCAGGTGCACAGCCTCTCCGACCCGACGCTGGTGGCCGACGCGGCGGCCCTGTGGTCGGGCGAGGCGGACCACGGCTTCGGGCCGCGCGCCCGGGTGGACGCCGCCCTCGCCGTGCGCCGGGCGGCCCGCGTCTGGCCCCCGCTCGACCGGCTCGCCGACCAGGACGTGCCGGACGTACTGGCTCTGTCCGAGGACGAGTTGAGCGATCTGCTCGGGGTCGTGGCCACCCGGCTCGCGGCGGCCGGCGTCGCCGTGCACTGGCCCCGCGACCTCGCGCAGGACCTCACCGCCACGGCCGTGGTCCGGCCCGCGCCCGGCTCGGCGACCGACGGCACCGGCTTCTTCGAGAGCGAGGACCTGCTGCGGTTCGGCTGGCAGATCGCCCTGGGCGGCGACCCGCTCGGCGAGGCCGAGATGGACGCCCTGGCCGAGGCGCACCGCCCGGTCGTCCGGCTGCGCGACCAGTGGGTGCTGGTCGACCCCGCCCTCGTCCGCAAGGCCCGCAAGCGCGACCTGGGGCTGCTCGATCCCGTCGACGCCCTGTCCGTCGCCCTCACCGGCGAGGCGGAGGTCGACGGCGAGACGGTGGAGGCGGTGCCCGCGGGGACGCTGGCCGCCCTCCGCGACCGTCTGACGGCCGGCGTGCGGCCCGCAGCGCCTCCGCCCGGCCTGGACGCCACCCTGCGCGACTACCAGCTACGCGGCCTGGCCTGGCTCGACCTCATGACCTCCCTCGGTCTCGGCGGCTGCCTCGCCGACGACATGGGCCTCGGCAAGACCGTCACCCTCATCGCCCTGCACCTGAAGCGGGCCCGCCGCGAACCCACCCTGGTGGTCTGCCCAGCGTCCCTGCTCGGCAACTGGCAGCGGGAGATCACCCGGTTCGCCCCCGGCGTGCCCGTACGCCGCTTCCACGGCCCGGACCGCACTCTCGACGACCTGGACGGCGGCTTCGTCCTCACCACCTACGGCACCATGCGCTCCGCCGCGCCCACCCTCGCGGAACAGCGCTGGGGCATGGTCGTCGCCGACGAGGCGCAGCACGTCAAGAACCCGCACTCGGCGACCGCCAAGGCGCTGCGCACCATTCCGGCCCCGGCCAGGGTCGCCCTCACCGGCACCCCCGTGGAGAACAACCTCTCCGAGCTGTGGGCCCTGCTGGACTGGACGACCCCCGGGCTCCTCGGCCCGCTGAAGTCCTTCCGCGCCCGGCACGCGCGGGCGGTGGAGACCGGCGAGGACGAGCAGGCGGTCGAGCGGCTGGCCCGGCTCGTCCGCCCGTTCCTGCTCCGGCGCAAGAAGTCCGACCCGGGCATCGTCCCCGAGCTCCCGCCCAAGACGGAGACGGACCACCCGGTGCCGCTCACCCGCGAGCAGGCCGCGCTGTACGAGGCGGTGGTGCGCGAGTCGATGGTGGCCATCGAGACCGCGCAGGGCATGGGGCGCCGCGGGCTGGTGCTCAAGCTGCTGACCGCGCTCAAACAGATCTGCGACCACCCCGCGCTGTACCTGAAGGAGGAACACGCCCCGGCCGGCGACCGACTCGCCGCCCGCTCAGGCAAACTCGCCCTGCTGGACGAGCTGTTGGACACGGTGCTCGCCGAGGACGGCTCGGCCCTCGTCTTCACCCAGTACGTCGGCATGGCCCGCCTGATCACCCGCCACCTCGCCGAGCGCGCCGTCCCGGTCGACCTGCTCCACGGCGGTACGCCGGTGCCCGAGCGGGAGCGGATGGTGGACCGTTTCCAGAGCGGTGCTGTGCCGGTCCTCGTGCTCTCGCTCAAGGCGGCGGGGACGGGACTGAACCTCACCCGGGCGGGTCATGTCGTCCACTTCGACCGCTGGTGGAACCCGGCGGTGGAGGAACAGGCCACCGACCGCGCGTACCGCATCGGCCAGACCCAGCCCGTCCAGGTCCACCGGCTGGTCACCGAGGGCACGGTCGAGGACCGCATCGCGGAGATGCTCCAGTCCAAGCGGGCCCTCGCGGACGCGATCCTCGGGTCGGGCGAGTCGGCGCTCACCGAGCTGTCCGACCGCGATCTGTCCGACCTGGTGTCCCTGCGGAGGTCGGCATGACACCCCGCCCGTCGGAGGAGGCACGGGAGGCGCTGCGCGCGGCGCGGGCACGGGTGTCCGAGGGGGAGCTTCCGGAGGACGAGTCGCAGGGCGGGGTGCGGGGCGGCCCGCAGGGAGAGTCGCGGGGCGGGTCGTCGGCGGGGGAGGAGCCCTCGCCGGTCCGGGAGGCGTCCCCGGCGCCTCAGGCCCCGCGTCCGTCCGAGGCGGCCCGTGAGGCCCTGCACCGCGCGCTGCGGGCACGGCGGGGTGTATCCGCCGAGCCGCGACCCGAGCCGCAAGCCGGGCCGGAGTCCTACGCCGAGGCCTCCGGGGAGGTGACCGACGAGCCGCGGCCGACCTCGGACGCGGTGGCCGGGGGAGTGACGGGTGACGTGCCCCCGTACGCGGACACGGCGGTCGCGGATCACACGGCGGCCGAGGACACGGCGGCCGAGGACACGGCGGCCGAGGGTGCGTCGCCCGCCGAGGACGAAACAACCGACGAAGCGCGACCGAACCCGGTCGAGACCGCTGTCCCGGCCCCCGGCCCGGAGGACAGTGCCGACTCCGCCCAGGGGGCCGATGCTGCCACCCCCGCGACCGGCGTGGGCGCGGAGACGTCGGCCCACCGCCCCGGTGACATCGCGCGGGAGGCGTTGCGCGCCGCACGCGAGGAAGCCGCGCGGGCCCGCGCCCGCGAGCAGGTGGACGAGGCCAAGCGCACCCGACGGGCCCCGGCACCCGCGCCCAGGGTGCCACGCACCACGCGGGGCGAGCGCGCGGCCGACCGCCGCGCGCGGGAGATCCGGGAGACCCTGGCCGACGCCTTCCGCATGCCCGGCACGGCGGACGACCCGGCCCCGGACGCACCCGCCGACGTTCCCGGCCGCCGGCCGGATGCCCGGCCGCCCGCCCGCGAAGGCACCGCGCCCGGGACAGCGCCAGGCACACGGACCACCGGCGAACCGGCGGCGGCGCCCCCCGTCGCCCCGTCCTCCATGGCCGCCCCCGCGCGGGACGGCGACCTGCGCCGTACCTTCCCGTCGTTCCCGCCCCGCTCCTCGGACGGCGCCGAGCGGTTCGCGGAAACCTGGTGGGGCAGGGCGTGGGTGACCGCGCTGGAGGACGGCGCGCTGGACCCCGCCCGGCTCGCCCGCGGACGCGGCTACGCCGAACAGGGACACGTCGACGCCATCACCGTCACGCCCGGCCTGGTCCTCGCGTACGTCCGGGGCAGCCGCGCCCGGCCCTACCGGGTGCAGGTGCGGCTGCGGACGTTCGACGACGCCGACTGGGAGCGGTTCCTGGACGCCGCCGCCGAACGCCCCGGCCACATCGCGGCGCTGCTGGACAAGGAGATGCCGCAGTCCCTCGCCGACTGCGGGGTCCCGCTGCTGCCCGGCCCCGGCGACCTCGCCCCGCGCTGCAGCTGCCCCGACTCCGGGCACCCTTGCAAACACGCGGCAGCCCTCTGCTACCAGACCGCGCGGCTGCTCGACGCGGACCCGTTCGTGCTGCTCCTGCTGCGCGGTCGGAGCGAGCGCCAGGTGATCGACGCGCTGTCCCGGCTCAGCGCCGCCCGCGCCGCCCGTGCCGCCCAGGGCAAGGAACCGGAGCCGCTGCCCGGCATACGGGCCACCGACGCCCTGGCCCGGCGCGGCCCCGAACTTCCGCCGCCACCCTCGCCGTTGCCCCCGCCGTCGCACCCGGAGCAGCCCCCCGTCTACCCCGCGTCGCCCGGCGGCCCCGACCCGTTCGCGCTGGACCAGCTCGCCACCGACGCCGCCGCCCGCGCGCACGCCCTGCTCACCACCGGCCGTGACCCGGTCGGCCCGCTCACCCTGTGGCACGACGCGGTGCGACTGGCCGCCGCCCGCCCCGGCTCCGGACTGACCGCCGGCACCCGTGCGCTGTACTCCTCCCTCGCCCGGGCCGCCGGCCGCACCCCCGGGGACCTGGCGCGCGCGGTGGCCGCCTGGCGCCAGGGAGGCCCGACCGGGCTGGCCGTGCTGGAGGAACCGTGGGACCCGCCGGCCGGCCGCTTCGACCGCGCCCGCCCCTTGCTGCTCGCCGCCGACCTGCCCGCCTTCCGGCCCTGGCACAACCGCCTCACCCACCCCCGCGGCCATGTGCAGCTCCGCCTCGGCCGCGACCACCTCTGGTACGCGTACGAGTCGGAGCCGGACCAGGACGACTGGTGGCCCCGGGGCACCCCCGACCCGGACCCGGTCGGCGCCCTGACCGGCCTGGACACCCTCGGCGACCTGTGACGAGAGGTCCCGGCCGTCCCCGCTCACGAGTGCCTGAGCGCCCCCCGTCGACGAGGTTGACGTGCGGGCCTAACCTTCCCCGCCGCCGGGCGCCGTCGGCACCGGCACGTCGACCTGCCGCAGCTCTGCCAGCAGTTCGCTCTGCCCGGCCAGCAGTTCGGTGAGGATCCTGCGGGCCGCCCGGAGCAGTTCGGCGACGTCGCCGCCCGCGAGGGCGTAGGTCACGGTGGAGCCCTCCCGTACCGAGACGACGATGCCGGACCTGCGCAGCACCGCCAACTGCTGTGACAGGCTGGACGGTTCGATGTCGATGTCGGCGAGCAGGTCCCGCACCGGCACGGGCCCGTGCTGCAACAGCTCCAGGACCCGGATGCGCACCGGGTGCCCCAGCATCCGGAAGAACTCGGCCTTGGCCTGGTAGAGGGGGACTTGCATGGGTGCGCGCTCCCTGCCGCGTCGGGAATGTTCTCCAGGGCGCGGCGGCGCCCACGTCGGGCGCCGCCGCACGATGTGCCGTCCTTCGCCGTCGATCCTTCTGGCTCGGCGTGACGCGCGCCCATGGCTTGGGGCCATGTTCATGTGGCGACTTGCAGAACTCTTCACATCATGGGCGCGCGTCGGCCGGGACCCGGGGCGGTTCACACTTCCAGTTGTTCCTCGATCCGCTTGAGCTGGTGGCGGGCCATCGCCAGGTTCGAGCGGGACTTGTCCAGCACGAGGTACAGGAACAGGCCGTTGCCGCTGCGGCCGGTGACCAGGCGGATCAGGTGGTACTGGGACTCCAGCGTGATGAGGATGTCCTCGATCTGGCCGGTGAGGCCCAGCAGTTCCATCGTGCGCACCTTGGCGCGGATCACATCCGTGTTGCCGGCCGCCGCGACGGTGAGGTCCAGGTCCTTCCCCCCGCCCAGCGTTCCCAGCGCCATGCCGCTCGAGTAGTCGACGACGGCCGCTCCCAGGGCTCCTTCGACGACGGTCATGATGTCCTTCAGCGACACTTCCACAGTTGCCACGGGTGTCTCCCTCTCCAGTCGTTGCGTGCTCGCGGCGGCCTCCACGGGGCAGCCCACTCGCCCCGGCCGCGCTGGAACCGTAGGCGGGCGACACCGGCCCGAGGGCACGGGTTTTCGAGGATGTCCCCGGATGATCGAATACGGGCGCCGGGGAACTGCCGTTTGCGTGAGGTGAGTTCGAAAAGCTCCGAACATCCGGACGTGAAGCGCCAGTTGACCACCCGGTCGACCACCGGCACCGCGGTGACGACGAGATCGGACCGGTCGCCGCTCCGCACCGTTGCCGGCGCCACACCGGAACGCCACGTCAGCCTGCGTGACGGCGTCGCCACGATGACCCCGATCAGCGGCACCTACCGCTCTCCCGCCACAGGACCGGCCCTGACCTGCCAACAAAACATGACATCCGCCGTCATGTATTTCGTTAGGGTTTTCCCATGCGCGCCGACCGCCTGGTGTCCCTCGTGCTCCTGCTGCGCCAACGGGGCCGAATGACCGCCGAGGCACTCGCCCGCGAACTCGAGGTGTCCACCCGCACCGTGCTGCGCGACATGGACGCCCTGTCCGCGGCCGGTGTCCCCGTCTACGCCGAACGCGGCCGTCACGGCGGCTTCGCCCTCCTGCCCGACTTCCAGACCGCGCTCACCGGCCTCAGCCACGACGAGGCCCTCGCCCTGCTGGTCGCCGGCTCCCGCCGCGGCGCCCAGCTCCTCGGCCTGGGCTCAGCCCTCGCCTCGGCCGTCCTCAAGGTCGTCGACGCACTGCCCGAAGGACTGCGGGAGACCGCCGCCGGAGCCGCACAGCGCCTGCTCATCGACCCCGAAACCGATCTGCTGTCCCGGCCCGTGGCCCCCGAGGAGGTCCCCGACCCGGTGGCCACCCAGGTCCGGCGCGCCGTGTTCGACGGCCACCGCCTGCGCATCCACTACGCCGCCGTCGACCGGAACCCAGCCTGGCGCACGGTGGACCCCGTCGGCCTGGTCACCGTCCGCGACCAGGGTTACCTGCTGGCCCAGCGCGACGGCCAGGACCGCACCTACCGCCTCAGCCGCATCCTCGCCGCCGAGGAACTCCCCGAACCCGCACAACGCCCCGACACCGTCGACCTCGACCACGCCTGGCGCCAACGCAACCTGCGCTTCCGCACCGGCGGCGACTCCACCCACGTCCATCTCCGCGTCGACCCCGCACACCGCGACCACCTCGTCACCACCGCCCTCGCCCTTCACCACGAAGAGATCGACCCCGACGGCCGACACCGCCTCACCCTCACATTCCAGGACCCACGCCACGCCCAGTGGGCCCTCTGGCAACACGCACCCCACGCCGAGATCCTCGACCCGCAATGGCTCCGCACGACACTGCGCGACCGCGCCAGGGCGGTGGCCGCCCGCTACGACACCCCGCCTTCCGACGGGACGGCACCGTAGACGCGAACACGGGTACGGAGCGTCATGGCGCCTTCTTATGGGGGCGATTGGTGCGGGGTCGGTGAACGTGTCATGCGGGTGGCGGGCTGCTTCTGTGGTGCGACGTGGCCTCCGGCGGTTCGAACGTGTGTGTTTCGGCCGTATCGGGAGGCCCGGGATGAAGCGTGCGCCGGAGAAGTCTCCGCTCCATCCATTAAGGTTCCGGCAGTACCGGACGTGGCGTGGCGTGGGGGGCGGTCGACCGTCCGTGATTCCCCCGGCCACGGCGCATTGCGTGAGACGTGAGAGGGTCTGACGGGTGAGCGAGACAGCACCGAACACCCTGCAATACCGCTTCGACGGACCAGAAGACGCTCCGGTTCTGATCCTGGGGCCCTCCCTCGGCACCACCTGGCACATGTGGGACCGCCAGATCCCGGAACTGACGAAGCAGTGGCGGGTGTTCCGGTTCGACCTCCCGGGGCACGGCGGCGCCCCCGCCCACCCCGCGGCGTCCGTCACCGACCTCACCACCCGGCTGCTCGCCACCCTCGAGGGTCTCGGCGTGCAGCGCTTCGGGTACGCCGGCTGCGCCCTCGGCGGCGCCGTCGGCATCGAGCTGGCCCTGCGCCACCCCGAGCGGCTCGCGTCCCTCGCGCTGATCGCCGCCTCGCCCCGCTTCGGCACCGCGGACGAGTTCCGGCAGCGCGGGGTGATCGTGCGGACCAACGGCCTGGACCCCATCGCCCGCTCGGCGCCCGAACGCTGGTTCACCGGCGGGTTCGCCGCCGCCCAGCCCGCGATCACCGAGTGGGCCGTGCAGATGGTCCGCACCACCGACCCCGGCTGCTACATCGCCGCCTGCGAGGCGCTCGCCTCCTTCGACGTCCGGGCCGGCCTCGGCAGCGTCGGCGTACCGACCCTGGTGCTGGTGGGCTCCGAGGACCAGGTCACCGGCCCCGCCGAGGCCCGTACCCTGGTCGCCGGCATCCCGGACGCCCGGCTCGCCGTCGTACCCGGCGCCTCCCACCTGGTGCCGGTGGAGCAGCCGGCCGCCGTCACCGACCTGCTCGTCCGGCACTTCTCCACCGCCTGGCAGCCCCTCCCCGACAACGCGACCGGCCACGTCGTCATGCCCGCCGCCGTGCCCCGGCCGCCCGTCCCGGCCGTCGCCCCCGCGCAGCTCGCCCCCGTCGCCGAGATCGCCCCGGCCGCCGTGCCCCCGCAGGCGCAGGGGGCCCCGGACCCGTACGACACCGGCATCAAGGTGCGCCGCGAGGTGCTGGGCGACGCGCACGTCGACCGGATCCTGGAGCAGACCGACGCCTTCTCCGAGGACTTCCAGGAGCTGGTCACCCGGTACGCCTGGGGCGAGGTCTGGGACCGCCCCGGACTCGACCGCCGCACCCGCAGCTGCGTCACGCTGACCGCCCTGGTCGCGGGCGGCCACCTCGAGGAACTCGCCGTGCACACCCGCGCCGCGCTGCGCAACGGGCTCACCCCGGCCGAGATCAAGGAGGTGCTGCTGCAGGCGGCCGTCTACTGCGGCGTCCCCGCGGCCAGCGGCGCCTTCCGGGTGGCCCAGCAGGTCGTGCGCGAGGAGACCACCCCGCCGGAGTGAGCCGCGGTCACCGGGTACGTGCCCGGTCCCTCCCCCTGCGCGCCGCTCCGGGCGCCGGATGCAGGATGGAGCCATGAAGCTCATCAAGATGTCGCACTCCTGCGTCCGGCTGGAGAAGGACGGACACGTCCTCGTCCTCGACCCGGGAGGGTTCAGCGAGGAGGACGCCGCCGTCGGCGCGGACGCGGTGCTGATCACCCACGAGCACCCGGACCACTTCGACGAGGGCCGGCTGCGCACCGCGATGGAGGCCAACCCGGCGGCCGAGATCTGGACCCTCAAGTCGGTCGCCGACCAGATCTCCGCCGCGTTCCCGGGCCGTGTGCACACCGTCGGGCACGGTGACACCTTCACCGCCGCCGGCTTCGACGTGCAGGTCCACGGCGAACTGCACGCCGTGATCCACCCGGACATCCCGCGCGTCACCAACGTCGGCTACCTCGTAGACGGCGGGAAGCTGTTCCACCCCGGCGACGCGCTCACCGTCCCCGACCACCCGGTCGAGACGCTGATGCTGCCCGTCATGGCGCCCTGGAACAAGATCTCCGAGGTGATCGACTACGTCCGCGAGGTCCGTCCCGAACGGGCGTACGACATCCACGACGCGCTGCTCACCGACCTCGCCCGGCCGCTCTACGACCGCCAGATCGGCGCCCTCGGCGGTTCCGAGCACCTGCGGCTGGCCCCGAGGGGAGCGGCCCGGATCTGACCGCGCGGGCCCGTCCGGCACGGTCGTCCACAGCCGGCGGCCGTCGGTCGAGCGTTGTCGGACCCGGCGGGTAGGTTGTGAAGCATGCGCATCGCGACCTGGAACGTGAACTCGATCACCGCCCGCCTGCCGAGGCTCCTGGCCTGGCTGGAGAGCAGCGGCACCGACGTGCTGTGCCTCCAGGAGGCCAAGGTCGCCGAGGCCCAGTTCCCGGTGGACCAGCTGCGCGAGCTGGGGTACGAGGCGGCGGTGCACGCCACCGGCCGGTGGAACGGCGTGGCGGTGCTCTCCCGCGTCGGCCTGGAGGACGTCGTCAAGGGGCTTCCGGGCGACCCCGGCTACGACGGCTCCGTCGAGCCCCGCGCCGTCTCCGCGACCTGCGGCCCGGTCCGTGTCTGGTCGGTCTACGTGCCCAACGGCCGCGAGGTGGAGCACCCGCACTACGCGTACAAGCTGCAGTGGCTGGAGGCGCTGAAGGCGGCCGTGGCCGGTGACGCGGCGGGTGACCGCCCCTTCGCGATCCTCGGCGACTACAACATCGCCCCGACCGACGACGACGTCTACGACCGCGCCGCCTTCGAGGGCTCCACGCATGTCACGCCCGCCGAGCGGGCCGCCCTCGCCTCCCTGCGCGAGGCCGGACTGTCGGACGTGGTGCCGCGCCCCCTCAAGTACGACCACCCCTTCACCTACTGGGACTACCGCCAGCTCGGCTTCCCCAAGAACCGCGGTATGCGCATCGACCTGGTCTACGGCAACGAGCCGTTCGCCAAGGCCGTCACCGACTCCTACGTCGACCGCGAGGAGCGCAAGGGCAAGGGCGCCTCGGACCACGCGCCGGTCGTGGTCGACCTGGACGTGTAACAAGGCCCGGCCGGCCGTCGAAGGACCCCGCGCGCCTGTTTGCGCGCGGCGGTTCGAATGACAGGCTGGAGAAATGAAGATCCCGTTCCTGGGCAAGCGGCGCCGGAAGGACGAACTTCCCGATCCGGAGGGTCTCGCGGAACTCCTCGCGGAGTGCGCGCTGTTGCGCTCCCAGGCGTACGGGGCGGGAGTCCGACTCGACGACAGCCCGGCCTCGTTGGAGGCGCTGGATCAGCTGGTCCCCAGGTGGCGGGACGACGAGGACACCTCCGACTGGCTGGGCAACGACGCGGGTCTGTACCTCGGCACCGTCATCGTGCGCACCGTGCCGGGCGCGGCCTGGGAGCTTCGCGCCGACGGCCAGCCGGTCGTACACCTCACCGGCGGACGGGAGTTCGACGTCGTGGAGGCGGGTCACCAGTGGGCGGCCGACGGCGTGCCGGAGCTGTCGCAGTTGTACGCCGAGGTCGCGGAGGACTGACGCGCGCCCCGCTCGCGCGCCCCATCACCCGCCGTAAATACGGCTTATGACCGAAAAGTGCGTGTCGCGTCGTCCTGGCGATCTTGCCCGGATACGTTGCGGCGACCACCATGACGTACGGAAACCGGTCCGTCCGGACCTCGACTACGATGTTCCCTCCGTCCCGGTGGGGGGAGAGACTTCGCGGTGCAAGCGGGGACGCCGCCTCCGGGAGGGGACCGCCCGCCCAGCCGGGGCGGCGGATCACACAGGCCGGACCCGTCCGGCGGCAGCCGGTGATCACTGCTCGCGGCGGCAGCGGCCGAAACCACGGTCGCCCGCCGGCGAGGAGAAGGTCAGCTGCCCGCCGGGCGGGTGGTGCCCCATCCGCCCCTACGGGGCGCACTTCTTCCTCGCCTCGGAGGCGCCCTCCGTCCCGCGAACGGAGCGTCAGCGTCTGCCCGGCAGGGGCGTGACCAATCGCCCAGGGCGCGCCTGACGGACGACCCCACCCGCCGGATGCACGGTCCGCCTCCAAGCCCCGCTTGTCGGAGGCCCCGCCCGATGGGCGATCAATCCCGCAGGCCCCGCTTGCCGGACGGCCCTGCCCGAAGGGCGGTCCGCCCTCACGTCCCGCCCGGTGGGCGTCCCGCTGTTTGACCCGCGCGAAACGCTCCGCCCGCCCGGCGGACGCCCACGGCGTCCACCTCCGCAGGGGGCGGCTCGGTCGTCGGCCGGGCGGCGTGACCCTAGGCCGTCACGCGACCGCGTGACGTCTCCCTCTGGCCGTCGGAGCAGCAGGCGCTTCGCCCGCAACGCGCGCTTCCGCTCATGCGGGGCGCACTTCGGCCGCCGTAGCGGCGGGCGTCGCGTCCCTCGGACGCGCTCCGGCGTGAGCTCCGGCCGCCCTGGAGCCAGGGCGTACGCCCGGAGGACGTACCCCCGCGCTTCGGGAGGTGTGGGTTTCGGCCGCACCGGCGGCCGGCCCCCGCGCCCGGCGGCGTGGCACGTCGTCAGTCCGCGCGGTGGGACTTGCGTGCCGCCGGTTCCGGAGCCGGCAGCGGAGTCTGTGCGGGCTTGCTGACGTCCGCCACCAGCTCCACCACGTCGGGGCCGTACGCCTGCGAGTTGATGACCTTCAGGAGCAGCACGAAGGAACCGGACCCGTGCTTGCGGGCCAGCCGCTCGTGGTTGCGGGCGAGGTACCGGGTCGCGGCCTGATTGGTGATCGCCCGTTGGCCGCAGAACAGGAACACCGGCCGGATGTCCCGTCGTTCCCCCGCCGTCAGCCGCGCCAGCAGGACGTACTCGGAGACGCCCGCCTCCATACGGTAGAGGTCGGAACCTATCCGGAAGGCGCCGCGGTCCGGGCCCGGCTCCGGGTCCACGTTGACCCGCACCCCCGGCAGCATCGCCGCCATGTGCGCGACCATCCGCCGGTTCGACCCCGGACCGCCGACGCAGAACTCCGTGCGCTCGCCGAACCCCTGTTGCGCCGCGTCCTGGGTGACCACCTGGGCGTGCGCCCCGCAGTCCTTGATCAGCGCCGAGAGTTCGAGCAGCGCGAACACGTCGAAGCGGTGCACCGCCGGTTCCGCCGTCGCCGGGTCGCGGTTGACGACGAGCAACGACTCGGAGTTGTCGGGAAGTCCGAAGAAGGCCTGCTTGCGCCGGAGCTTGCGCTTCCAGAGGTAGGTACGGGCGATCCAGCCCAGGCCGGCGCTGATGCCCGCGGCCACCAGGCCCAGCACGATGTTGCGCACGTCGTCATTCATGGGCGCGCATGCTAGCGGTCCCGAACAGACCCGTGTTCGACGCCCGGCTGCGTAACGTCCCGGACGGCTCGGCGCGGCACGCCCGGACCGGCCTCCCTGACGCGGGCATGGCGACGAACTAAGCTGCCCGGACGGCCCTTTACTGGAGGTGCGGATGCGTCGCCCTGTCGCACGGAATCTCGCGGTCCTCGCGGTCACCGCCGCTGTCGCGTCGGTGGGGGCGGCCGCGCCGCCCACCCCCCGCGGCGAGCCCGCCCCACACGCCCGGCCCACGCCCAAGGTGCCGGTGGCCGTCGGCCACGGTGGCGCCGTCTCCAGCGTCGACGCCGACGCCACCGCGGCCGGCATCGAGGTCCTGCGCAGGGGCGGCAACGCCGTCGACGCGGCCGTGGCCACCGCCGCCGCGCTCGGCGTCACCGAGCCCTACTCGGCCGGCATCGGCGGAGGCGGCTACTTCGTCTACTACGACGCCCGGTCCCGCACCGTGCACACCCTCGACGGCCGTGAGACCGCCCCGCTCACCGCCGACTCCGGCCTGTTCCTGGAGAACGGCGCGCCCATCCCGTTCGCCGAGGCGGTCAGCAGCGGACTCGCCGTCGGCACCCCCGGCACGCCCGCCACCTGGCAGCGGGCGCTCGACAAGTGGGGCAAGAGGAAACTCGGTACGGTCCTGGAGCCCGCCGAACGGCTCGCCCGCGACGGCTTCACCGTCGACGAGACCTTCCGCTCGCAGACCGCCGCCAACGAGACCCGCTTCCGGTACTTCCCCGACACCGCGAAGCTGTTCCTGCCGGGCGGCGAACTCCCCGCCGTCGGCTCCACCTTCAAGAACCCCGACCTGGCCCGCACCTACCGCGAGCTGAGCCGCAAGGGCGTCGACGCCCTGTACCGGGGCGACCTCGCCCACGACATCGTGAACACGGTCAACAAGCCGCCCGTGGACCCGGCGTCGGGCTGGAACGCGCGCCCCGGCGACCTGTCGCCGCGCGACCTCGCCGCCTACCGCGCCAAGTCCCAGCCCCCGACGAAGACCTCCTACCGGGGTCTCGACGTCTACTCCATCGCACCCTCGTCCTCCGGCGGCACGACGGTCGGCGAAGCCCTCAACATCCTCGAGCGCACCGACCTGTCCAAGGCGAGCGACGTCCGCTACCTGCACCGGTTCATCGAGGCGAGCCGCATCGCGTTCGCCGACCGGGGCCGCTGGGTCGGCGACCCCGCCTTCGAGGACGTACCGACGAAGGAACTGCTCTCGCAGCGGTTCGCGGACTCCCGCGCCTGCCTGATCAAGGACGACGCCGTCCTCACCAGCCCGCTCGCCCCCGCCGACCCCCGCCACCCGGCGCCGTGCGCGAAGGGCGGTACGGCCGCGCCGACGACGTACGAGGGCGAGAACACCACGCACCTGACCACCGCCGACCGGTGGGGCAACGTCGTCGCCTACACGCTCACCATCGAGCAGACCGGCGGCAGCGGCATCACCGTCCCCGGGCGCGGATTCCTGCTGAACAACGAGCTCACGGACTTCTCCTTCGCCCCGGCGAACCCCGCCGTCCACGACCCGAACCTGCCCGGCCCCGGCAAGCGGCCCCGCTCGTCCATCGCGCCGACGATCGTGCTCGACCGGCACGACCAGCCGGTGGTGGCGCTCGGATCACCCGGCGGCGCGACCATCATCACCACCGTGCTGCAGACCCTCACCGGCTTCCTCGACCGGGGTCTGCCGCTCGTCGACGCGATCGCCGCGCCGCGCGCCAGCCAGCGCAACGCCGCACAGACCGAGCTCGAACCCGGGCTCTTCGACAGCGCGCTGCGGCAGCGCCTGGAGGCCATCGGGCACTCCTTCCGGGAGAACCCCGAGATCGGCGCCACGACCGGCGTACAGCGGCTGCCCGGCGGGGCCTGGCTGGCCGCGGCGGAGAAGGTCCGCAGGGGCGGCGGCTCGGCGATGGTCGTCCACCCGAGGCGGTAGGGCCCCGTACCTCCGCGGCCCTCACGTCCACCGGCCCGGCACCCCTCGTCAGGGGTGCCGGGCCGTGCCGTACGGGCGGGTCAGAGCTCGGGCGCCGGCGTCTCCTGCGTACGGAACACCAGACGCCCGTCCTGCGCGTCCACCGTCACCCGGCCGCCCTCCCGAACACGGCCGTCCAGGAGCAGCCGGGACAGCTGGTTGTCGACCTCACGCTGGATGGTGCGGCGCAACGGCCGGGCGCCGTACTCCGGTTCGTAGCCGCGTTCGGCCAGCCAGTCCACGGCCGCGTCGGTGAAGTCGGCCGTGATGTCCTGGCCCTTCAGCCGGCGGCGGGTGCTCTCCAGCAACAGGTCGGTGATCTGCCGCAGTTCCTCGGGCGTGAGCTGGCGGAACACCACGATCTCGTCGATCCGATTGAGGAACTCCGGCCGGAAGTGCTCCCGCAGCGGCCGCAGGATCTGCTCCCGCCGCGCCTCCTCGTCGGCCTCCGCACCGCCGGTCGCGAAACCCAGGGTGGCGCCGCGCCGGGTGATGGCCTCGGAGCCGAGGTTGCTGGTCATCACGATCACGCTGTTGGTGAAGTCCACCGTGCGGCCCTGCGAGTCGGTCAGCCGGCCGTCGTCCAGCACCTGCAGCAGGATGTTGAAGACGTCCGGGTGGGCCTTCTCCACCTCGTCGAGCAGCAGCAGCGAGTACGGGTGCCTGCGCACCACCTCGGTGAGCTGGCCGGCCTCCTCGTGGCCCACGTACCCGGGCGGGGCGCCCACCAGGCGGCTCACCGTGTGCCGCTCCTGGTACTCACTCATGTCGAGCCGCACCATCCGGTCCTCGCTGCCGAACAGCGCCTCGGCGAGAGCCCGCGCCAGCTCCGTCTTGCCGACGCCCGTCGGGCCGAGGAACAGGAAGCTGCCGATCGGCCGGTCCGGGCTGGACAGCCCCGCGCGGGAGCGCAGCACGGCGTCCGAGACGACCCGTACGGCTTCCTCCTGGCCCACCACCCGCTGGTGCAGATGCTGCTCCAGACCCAGCAGCCGGTCCTTCTCCTCCTCGGTCAGCCTGCTGACCGGGATGCCCGTCTGCCGGGCCACCACCTCGGCGATCGCCTCGGCGTCCACCCACAGGCTCTGCCCCTCGTCGACCTCGCCGTCGCCGCCGGCCTGCGCGACGCGCTCCTTCAGCTCCGTGATGCGGTCCCGCAGCTGCATCGCCTGCTCGTACTGCTCGTCCGCGACCGCCTGGTCCTTGTCGCAGGTCAGCTGCTCGACCTCGCGCTCCAACGCGCGGACGTCCGTGCCCTTGGTGCGGGCCCGCAGCCGCACCCGGGCACCCGCCTGGTCGATCAGGTCGATCGCCTTGTCCGGCAGCCGCCGGTCGCTCAGATAGCGGTCGGACAGCTCCACGGCCGCGACCAGCGCCTCGTCGGTGTAGCGGACCTGGTGGTGCGCCTCGTAACGGTCCCGCAGGCCGCGCAGGATCTCGATCGCGTCCGCGGGAGTCGGCTCGGGCACCATGATCGGCTGGAAGCGGCGGGCCAGGGCCGCGTCCTTCTCGATCCGCCGGTACTCCTCCAGGGTCGTCGCGCCGACGATGTGCAGTTCGCCGCGGGCCAGGGCCGGCTTGAGGATGTTGCCGGCGTCCATCGAGCCGCCCTCGCCGCCGCCTCCCGCGCCGACCACGGTGTGCAGCTCGTCGATGAAGACGATCAGCTGGTCGGAGCGGGCGCGGATCTCTTCCACGAGGTTGTTCATCCGCTCCTCGAAGTCGCCCCGGTACCGGGTGCCGGCGACCACGCCGGTCAGGTCCAGGGCGACCACCCGCCGGCCGAGGAGGATGTCGGGCACGTCCCCCTCGGCGATCCGCTGCGCCAGCCCCTCCACCACGGCGGTCTTGCCGACGCCCGCGTCACCGATCAGCACGGGGTTGTTCTTGCCGCGCCGGGACAGCACCTCGACGGTCTGCTCGATCTCGACGTCCCGCCCGATCACCGGGTCGATACGGCCCTCGCGGGCCAGCGCGGTGAGGTCACGGCCGTACTTGTCCAGCGTCGGGGTGCCCGACGAGGGCCGGGGACGCTCGGTGCGGGGCTGCTGTGCCTCCGGCGCCTCGGGCGGGCCGGAGGGGGTGTACCGGGCCGCGTTCAGTATGTGGCCGGCCGCCGAGTCGGGGTTGGAGGCGAGGGCGCTGAGCACGTGCTCCGGGCCGATGTAGCCGACACCGCTCGCCCGGGCCATCTCGTGCGCGTCCAGCAGCGCCCGTTTGACGGCGGGCGTCAGCGACAGCGACGTCGGCGGTGGGGCCTCGTCGGGAGAATGCTGCACGGGCCCGGACCGGTCGTCGATCTGGGACGCCAGCGAGTCCGGGTCCGCGCCCGCCCGGCTGAGCAGACTCCGGGTCGGCTCGGCGGAGAGGGCGGCGCGCAGCAGGTGCTGGGTGTCCAGGTCACGGCTGCCGTGCTCGGCCGCGTACTGGGCGGCGCCGCGCACGAGTTCCCGGGCGGGCTGGCTGAGAAGCCTGCCGATGTCTATCTGGCGGGGGCGCTGTCCGCCGAAGAAGCGGGCGAGGAATTCTGCGAACGGGTCACCCTCCGGGCCGACGAAACCACTCGTCATCGTCATCCGTTCCTTCGCTGGGTCGACGTGCCGGAGCCGGGTAACCCGGCCGAGCCGCGCTCATGCCCACGATGACACGATCCGTATGGGCGGGCATGTCCAGATTCGCCCCCGCCGGACGAATCCCGGGCGCCGCCCGGCGGGGGAGGGGGCCGACATCCCGGGCGGCCCCCGGGTTCAGTCCCGCGCCGTCAGGACGCGGGGCCCCGCGTCCGTGATCGCGACCGTGTGTTCCGTGTGGGCCGCGCGGGTGCCGTCGTTGGTGCGGAGGGTCCAGCCGTCCGGGGCGGCGTGGTATGCGTCCGTGCCGCCGGCGATCAGCATCGGCTCGATCGCCAGGACCATGCCGTGCCGCAGCGGCAGCCCGCGTCCCGGCCGGCCCTCGTTCGGCACCGGCGGGTCCTCGTGCATGTGCCGGCCGATGCCGTGGCCCCCGTAGTCCTCCATGATCCCGTAGCCCGCGTCGCGGCACACGGTGCCGATGGCGTGCGCGATGTCGCCGATGCGGTTGCCGACGACGGCCGCCTCGATGCCGGCGGCGAGCGCCCGCTCGGCCGTCTCGACCAGCCGGATGTCCGCCGGGCGCGGGGTCCCCACCACGAAGCTGATCGCCGAGTCCCCGGCCCAGCCGCCCAGCTGGGCGCCGCAGTCGATGGAGACGAGGTCCCCGTCGCGCAGCCGGTAGCCGTCCGGGATGCCGTGGACGATCGCGTCGTTGACGGACGCGCAGATCACCGCCGGGAACGGCGTGGGTGCGAACGATGGCCGGTACCCCAGGAACGGCGAGGTCGCGCCCGCCGCGTTCAGCACGTCCCGGGCCACCTCGTCCAGCTCCAGCAGGGACACGCCCACGTCGGCGGCCTTCCGTACGGCCGTCAGCGCACTGGCGACGACCTGTCCGGCCTCGTACATGGCATCGATCGATGCGTCGGTCTTGAGCTCCACCATGCCAATTACTATACCGGTATTAGAATGGGGTCATGGTGCGCACCCCCTTGACCCCCGAAGAGCGTGAACGCGGCGAGCGGCTCGGCAGGCTGCTGCGCGAGGCACGCGGAACCCGCAGCATGACGGACGTCGCCGCGAGCGCCGGCGTCTCCGCGGAGACCCTCCGCAAGATCGAGACGGGGCGGGCCCCGACCCCCGCGTTCTTCACCGTGGCCGCGCTGGCCGGCGCGCTCGGCCTGTCGATGGACGCGTTGATCGGGCGCTGCGCGCCGCAGGAGGCGCCGGACACCCCGGACGCGTCGATCGCCGCCTGAGCGGGGGCGGCGCCGCTCCCGCTGCCGTGTCCGCACCCGCCGGAAAACTCGCCGTAGCGCCGCCGTAACACACCGGGTGTTACCTACGGAGTCAAGTACTCCGGAATCCGGCGGGAGTTGGCTATGGCTGCGGAGCAACTCCCGGACAGTGTCCGGGAGTTCACGGCCCTTCTGCGGGGTCTGCTGGCACGACTGGACCGGTACGCGGGCTGGTGCCTGGTGTTCTGGCAGCGCGACCCCGACGGCATGCGGGCGTGTCTCGAAGGGCGCGAACCGCCGCCCTGGGACGTGGTGGAGTCCCTGCTCCAGGACCTGGCCGCCGCCCACGGACCCGCGGTCGCCGAGGCGGAGGCCCCGCGGGCGCGCTTACTGCACGCCGAGGCGACCACCGCGTTCGACGGCCGGCCCGGTGCCCGGCAGACCCTGAGTGACCGGCTCGACGTGATGCTGCGCGAGCAGCGGTACGCGGCGGACCGCCGCGCCGAGCTGACGCGCCGGCTCGCCACCGCGGCCGACCGCGAGGAGGCCGACGTCCTCGGCAACGACCTCGCCTGGGCCGAGGACGACCACCGCCGTGCGGCTGCCCGCTGCGCGGAACTCACCGCCCGTATGGCGGCCCTCGACCGGCGCACCCGCACGAACACGGCTCCCACGGGCAGGTATGCGTCCGGTCCCACCGGCACGGCAGCAGCACGGAGCGGCCCCGCCGCACAGCGCGCCCCCCTGCACCCCGCCGGCCCCACGTCACCGGCTCGCCCCGCCACCCCGGACCGCTCCGGCCACACCCCGGCTCCCGGCCCCCAGCAGCACGCGGACCCGGCCCCGGATCCCACCCGGACGGGACGTCACCCCGCACCGGCCCTCGGCCCGCAGCACACGGACCCGATGTCGCGTCCCTCGGGGCAGGGGCGCCCGGCCTCCGCCGTCGGGGCGCACCCGCACACGAGTCCGGCCCCCGGCCCCGTCGCGCGCGGGCGTCACCCGGCGCCGGGCGCGGAGGCGGAGCACTCGCGGCCGGATGCGGCCCGCTCCCGGCAGGAGCGGTACCCGGGACCCGACCCCGTCCCGCCCGAGCTGCGCGCCGCGCAGCGGCATGTCCCGCCGGCCGCGCCCGCCGACGGCGGTCCGCCCGCGCCCCGCAAGCGGCGGCGCGGCGGCGCTCGGTTCGCCGGGATGGAGGGCAGCGGGGAGGCGCCCGTCGTCACGCCGCCCGCCGCCGTCCCGGAGCTGCCCGTCGCCGCCTCCGTCTCCCGCGGCGCCCGTTTCGCCGGAGCCGCCGCGGACGAGGGCGAGCAGGCCGGGCCGCCGGCCGGGGAGCGGGCCGGCGCGGAGGACCTACGGCAGGCCGAACACCTGGTGCGCACCCTCGTACGACTGCGCCGCGAGGGACGCGCCGGCGAGGCGCACGCCGCGCTGAACGACGCCGCCTACTGGTCCGCCGTACGGTTCCCGCTGCTCGCCGACGAGATGGAGCGGGCCGGACTGGGGGCCGACTGGGCGACCCTGCTGTGGGAGGCGGCCGCGTCGCTGCCCGCCGAACGCCTCGTCGCCGCCGCCGACGCGCTCACCGCGGCGGGCCGGGCCGAGGACGGCGAGCAGATCCTGCGGCAGGGCGTCGTACGGCCGGCCGACGAGATAGGCCACGCCGCCCTCGCCCTGGCCGACGGCACCCGCCACCGCGAGCTGCGGGCCCTGCTGGACGCCTGCGTCCGGATGCGCACCCCGCAGGACGCCGCCCGCACCGCTGCCCCCGACCCCCGACGCCTGGTGCCGCTGCTGCTGACGGCGGCCCGGGGCGTGTCGGAGGAGCGGCACTGGGACGTGCTGCACGCCCTGCGTGTGGCGGGACTGGCCGCCTGACCGGGGGCCGGCGGCCGGGCGGACTCACCCACAGGGGTGTCAATCCGGATCGAGTCCACGGCCCGCACGACGATGGTCTTGGCAAGGCCGTCCGAGAGGCTTACGTTCGTCCCTCTACGGCCGTCTCTACGGGCGTAGAGGCGCTGACGTCGCGTCGAAGGAGCAGCAGCTCATGCCCAACGTCGTAACCGCCGCCCTGGTCCAGGCCTCGTGGACCGGCGACACCGAGTCCATGCTGGCGAAACACGAGGAGCACGCCCGCGAGGCGGCCCGGCGGGGCGCGAAGGTCATCGGGTTCCAGGAGGTGTTCAACGCCCCCTACTTCTGCCAGGTGCAGGAGGCTGAGCACTACCGCTGGGCCGAGGAGGTCCCCGACGGCCCCACCGTGCGCCGGATGCGGGAGCTGGCCCGCGAGACCGGCATGGTGATCGTCGCCCCCGTCTTCGAGATCGAACAGTCCGGCCACTACTACAACACCGCCGCCGTGATCGACGCCGACGGCACCTACCTCGGCAAGTACCGCAAGCACCACATCCCGCAGGTGAGAGGCTTCTGGGAGAAGTTCTACTTCCGCCCGGGCAACCTCGGCTGGCCCGTCTTCGACACGGCCGTCGGCAAGGTCGGCGTCTACATCTGCTACGACCGCCACTTCCCCGAGGGCTGGCGGCAGCTCGGCATCAACGGTGCCCAGCTGGTCTACAACCCGTCGGCCACGCACCGCGGTCTGTCGGCCCACCTGTGGCAGCTGGAACAGCCCGCGGCCGCCGTGGCCAACGAGTACTTCGTCGCCGCCATCAACCGCGTGGGCGTCGAGGAGTACGGGGACAACGACTTCTACGGCACGAGCTACTTCGTCGACCCGCGCGGACAGTTCGTCGGCGACCTCGCCAGCGACAGCAAGGAGGAACTGGTGGTCCGGGACCTGGACTTCGACCTCGTCGACGAGGTGCGGCAGCAGTGGGCCTTCTACCGTGACCGCCGCCCCGACGCCTACGAGGGGCTGGTGCGGCCGTGAACGACGACCTGCTGAGCCGCCACCGCTCCGTGCTGCCCGACTGGCTCGCCCTCTACTACGACGAGCCCCTCGAGATCACCCACGGCGAGGGACGCCACGTCTGGGACTCCCGCGGCAACCGCTACCTCGACTTCTTCGGCGGCATCCTCACCACCATGACCGCCCACGCCCTGCCCGAGGTCACCAAGGCGGTGACCGAACAGGCCGGGCGGATCCTGCACTCCTCCACCCTCTACCTCAACCGGCCGATGGTGGACCTGGCCGAACGGATCGCCAAGCTCAGCGGCATCCCCGACGCCCGCGTCTTCTTCACCACCTCCGGCACCGAGGCCAACGACACCGCCCTGATGCTCGCCACCACCTACCGGCGCAGCAACACGATCCTGGCGATGCGCAACAGCTACCACGGACGCTCCTTCAGCTCCGTCGGCATCACCGGCAACCGCGGCTGGTCCCCGACCTCGCTCTCCCCGCTGCAGACCCTCTACGTGCACGGCGGGGTCCGCACCCGGGGTCCGTTCGCCGAGCTCGACGACTACGACTTCGTCGCCGCCTGCGTCGACGACCTCAAGGACCTCCTCGGGCACACCCGCCCGCCCGCCGCGCTGATCGCCGAACCGATCCAGGGCGTCGGCGGCTTCACCTCCCCGCCCGACGGGCTCTACGCGGCCTTCCGCGAGGTGCTGCACGAGCGCGGCGTCCTGTGGATCGCCGACGAGGTGCAGACCGGCTGGGGCCGCACCGGCGAGCACTTCTGGGGCTGGCAGGCGCACGGCCGCAGCGGCCCGCCGGACATGCTCACCTTCGCCAAGGGCATCGGCAACGGCATGTCCATCGGCGGGGTCGTCGCCCGCGCCGAGATCATGAACTGCCTGGACGCCAACAGCATCTCCACGTTCGGCGGCACCCAGATCACCATGGCGGCGGGCCTGGCCAACCTCAACTACGCGCTGGAGCACGACCTCCAGGGCAACGCGCGCCGGGTCGGCGGGCTGCTCATCGAGCGGCTGCGGGCCGCCGCCGCACAGGTCCCGGCCGTCCGGGAGGTACGCGGACGCGGCCTGATGATCGGCATCGAGCTCTGCAGACCGGGCACCGACGAGGCCGACCCAGCGGCCGCGTCCGCCGTCCTGGAGGCGGCCCGCAGGGGCGGCCTGCTCATCGGCAAGGGTGGCGGCCACGACACCAGCGTCCTGCGCGTCGCCCCGCCGCTCTCCCTCAACGTCGCGGAGGCCGAGGAGGGTGCCGCGATCCTCGAGGACGCCCTGCGGAGCATCCAGTAGCCCCATACGCACCGGAGGACGCCGCCATGACCACCTGGGAGCCACCGGTACCGGCCCTCTCGGTCCGGCAGGTCCTCGCCCTGGAGCGGGTGCTCGCCGGACAGCCCGAGGTGGTGGCCGGCGCCGGCCGGCTGGACCGGCCGGTGCGCTGGGTGCACGTCGCCGAGGCGGCCGACGTGGGCGTGATGCTCAGCGGCGGCGAGATGGTGCTCACCACCGGGGTGCTGCTCGCCGGCGACGAGGACAAGCAGGCGGAGTACGTCCGCTCCCTGCACCGCGCCGAGGCCTCCGCCGTGGTCCTGGGCCTCGGCCGGGCCTTCCCGTCCCCGCCGGAGACCATGCGGAGGGTGGCCGAACGCTGCCAGCTGCCCCTCGTGGTGCTCCACCGCCCGTTCCCCTTCGCCCAGTTGACCGAGGAGGTGCAGTCCCGGCTGGTGCGGCGGAAGTTCGCCGCCGTCAGCCTCTCCGAGGCGGTCCGCACCGAACTCACCGCGCTCATCACCGGCGGCGCCCCGCTGCAACGGCTGCTCGACGAGATCGCCCGGCACAGCGGCTGCCCCGTCGTCGTCACCAACCTGGCCCACCGCGTCCTCGGCACGGCCGGTGAGCGTCCGGCCGTCGACGACGTGCTGCGCGACTGGGAACGCATCGCCCGCCAGGCAGGCCGCAGCGAGGGCGACGGCTGGATCCGCGCCGAGCTCGGCGGGCGCGGCGGGCACTGGGGCCGGCTGGTGCTGTGCGGCTACCGCGGCGACACGGAGACCGGACGACTGCTCGCCGACCGGGCCGCCGAGGCCCTGGTGCTGCACCGCATGCTCGGCGGCGCCGACTGCTCCTGGGAGGAACAGTCCGCGTCGAGCCTGGTCACCGACCTGGTCGGCGGCGCCGTACCGGCCCGGCACCTGCTGCCCCGGGCGCGCGCGGCCGGGCTGCCGGTGAACCGGCGCACCTTCGTGCCGCTCGTCGTCCACGGCCGCCGGGCCGCCCCGCTGGACCGCGTGCTGCGGCTGATCGGCCTGCCCGGCGTCGCCGGGGAGCTGTCGGACACCGCGACCGCTGTGCTGCTCAGCCTCGCCCGCGACCAGGACGCCGAGGCGCTCACCGCGCACTTCGCGGCCCGGCTGCGCGCCGAACCGGCCGACGGGCCCGTCGTGGTCGCGGCCGCCGGCGCCCGCACCTCCTTCGACGACGTGCCCGCCGGGCTGCGCGAGGCACGGCATGTCGCGGACGCGGTGGCGGACTCCGCCGCCGCCCTCGACCTGCCGCCCGTGGTGCGGCTGCGGGACGTCCATCTGCGGGGACTGATCCGCCTGTTGCGCGACGAGCCACAGGTACAGTCGTTCGCCGAGCGGGAGTTGGCGGGGCTGCTGTGCGACCCCGGCGAGGACCTGCTGCCGGTGCTGCGCACGTACCTGGCGACCGGCCGCAACAAGTCCCGTACCGCGCAGCTGCACCACGTCTCCCGGCCCGCGCTGTACCGCCGCCTGGAGGCGATACAGATACGGCTGGGGGTGGACCTGGACGACTTCGAACAGGCCGCCTCGCTGCACATCGCACTCCTCGCGCACGACGCGCAACACCACTGACACGAGCGACCACCTGCGGCAACGGCGGTGACACATGGGATCGTCCGCGGATGACACGGTGACACGCCGCACCCCGGCAGACGTGACACGCTGCCACTCAGAGCGCGCTCGTCCGCTTCCTAGGCTCACTGCACACCGAGCGACCGGAGGTCCCGATGAGCCGAGTGATCCGAGCCGCCGTCTTCCAGACCGCCTGGACGGGCGACAAGGAATCGATGATCCAGGTCCACGAGCAGGCCGCCCGCGACGCGGCCGCGCAGGGCGCTCATGTGCTGTGCTTCCAGGAGCTGTTCTACGGACCGTACTTCTGCCAGGTGCAGGACCCCGCCTTCTACGAGTACGCCGAACGCGTCCCGGACGGTCCGGTCGTCGAGCGGTTCCGGCGCCTCGCCCGGGAGCTGGGCCTCGTCCTGGTGCTGCCGATGTACGAGGAGGAGCAGCCCGGCGTCCTCTACAACACGGCCGCCGTGATCGACGCGGACGGCAGCTACCTCGGCAAGTACCGCAAGACGCACATCCCGCAGGTCAAGGGGTTCTGGGAGAAGTTCTACTTCCGCCCGGGCAACAGCGGCTGGCCCGTCTTCGACACGCAGGCCGGCCGGATCGGCGTCTACATCTGCTACGACCGTCACTTCCCGGAGGGCTGGCGCGCGCTCGGACTCGCGGGCGCGGAGGTCGTCTTCAACCCGTCGGCCACCTCCCGGGGCCTGTCCGGCTACCTCTGGCAGCTGGAACAGCCGGCGGCGGCCGTCGCCAACGAGTACTTCGTCGGCGCCATCAACCGGGTGGGCGTCGAGGAGTACGGAGACAACGACTTCTACGGCACGAGCTACTTCGTCGACCCGGAGGCCCGCTTCGTGGGCGAGGTCGCCAGCGACAAGGAGACCGAACTGGTCGTGCGCGACCTGGACCTGGCCAAACTCCGCGAGGTCCGCGACCGCTGGCAGTTCTACCGCGACCGCGCCCCGGGCGCCTACGGCCCCCTGACGACTCCCTGAAGGGGCGCGGGGCTGCATTCGATCCGCGGCCGGCGCCGCGCGGGCGCGACAAGCCACGAACAACCCGCACGCACCCACATCGAGGAGCGACCCGGACATGAGCACCCGCACCGTGATCCGCGGCGGTCTGGTCATCACCGCCTCCGACGAACTACACGCAGACGTCCTCATGGAAGACGGCCGCATCGCGGCCCTCGCCGCCTCCGGCACCCCCGCCGCCGAGGCGTTCACCGCCGAGCGGACCGTCGACGCCGCCGGCAAGTACGTGATCCCGGGCGGGGTCGACGCGCACACCCACATGGAGCTGCCGTTCGGCGGCACCTTCGCCTCCGACACCTTCGAGACCGGCACCCGGGCCGCCGCCTGGGGCGGCACCACCACGATCGTCGACTTCGCCGTGCAGAGCGTCGGCCACGGCCTGCGCGAGGGCCTGGACGCCTGGCACGCCAAGGCGGAGGGCAACTGCGCGATCGACTACGCCTTCCACATGATCGTCTCGGACGTGAACGACGAGACGCTCAAGGAGATGGACCTCCTCGTGGAGGAGGGCGTCACCTCGTTCAAACAGTTCATGGCCTACCCCGGCGTCTTCTACTCCGACGACGGCCAGATCCTCCGCGCCATGCAGCGCTCCGCCGACAACGGCGGCCTGATCATGATGCACGCCGAGAACGGCATCGCCATCGACGTCCTCGTCGAGCAGGCCCTCGCCCGCGGCGAGACCGACCCCCGCTTCCACGGCGAGGTGCGCAAGGCCCTCCTGGAGGCCGAGGCCACCCACCGCGCCATCCGGCTCGCGCAGGTCGCCGGCGCCCCGCTGTACGTCGTACACGTCTCCGCCACCGAGGCGGTCGCCGAACTCGCCCGGGCCCGTGACCAGGGCCTGAACGTCTTCGGCGAGACCTGCCCGCAGTACCTGTTCCTGTCCACCGACAACCTCGCCGAGCCGGACTTCGAGGGCGCCAAGTACGTGTGCAGCACGCCCCTGCGCCCCAGGGAGCACCAGGCCGCGCTGTGGCGGGGCCTGCGCACCAACGACCTCCAGGTGGTCTCCACCGACCACTGCCCGTTCTGCTTCACCGGGCAGAAGGAGCTCGGCCGCGGCGACTTCTCCAAGATCCCCAACGGACTGCCCGGCGTGGAGAACCGCATGGACCTGCTGCACCAGGCGGTCCTCGAAGGGCACCTCACCCGACGCCGCTGGATCGAGATCGCCTGCGCCACCCCGGCCCGGATGTTCGGCCTGTACCCGAAGAAGGGCACGATCGCGCCCGGCGCCGACGCCGACGTCGTGATCTACGACCCGGCGGCCGAGCAGGTCATGTCCGCCGACACCCACCACATGAACGTCGACTACTCGGCCTACGAGGGCAAGCGGGTCACCGGCCGCGTCGAGACCGTGTTCTCGCGCGGGGTCCCCGTCGTCACCGACCGGGAGTACACCGGACACGCCGGACACGGCGTCTACACCCCGCGTTCCACCTGTCAGTACCTCACCTAGGAGCGGAGCGCATGGACTTCGGCCTCGTCCTGCAGACCGACCCGCCGGCCTCGCGGGTCATCAGCCTGATGAAGCGCGCCGAGCGCAACGGGTTCACCCACGGGTGGACCTTCGACTCGGCCGTGCTGTGGCAGGAACCCTTCGTCGTCTACAGCCAGATCCTGGCGAACACCACGACCCTCAAGGTCGGCCCGATGGTCACCAACCCGGGCACCCGCACCTGGGAGGTCACCGCCTCCACCTTCGCCACGCTCAACGACATGTACGGCAACCGCACCGTCTGCGGCATCGGCCGCGGCGACTCGGCGATGCGCGTCGCCGGACGCAAGCCCAACACCCTGGCCCGGCTCGGCGAGGCGATCGACGTGATCCGCGACCTCGCCGAGGGACGCGAGGCCGAGGTGGACGGCCGGCCGATGCGGCTGCCGTGGGTGCGCGACGGGAAACTGCCGGTCTGGATGGCCGCCTACGGCCCCAAGGCACTCGCCCTCACCGGCCGCAAGGCCGACGGCTTCATCCTCCAACTCGCCGACCCCTTCCTCACCGAGTGGATGGTCAAGTCCGTACGCGACGCCGCCGCCGAGGCGGGCCGCGACCCGGACTCGGTCACCATCTGCGTCGCCGCTCCCGCGTACGTCGGCGACGACCTCGCGCACGCCCGGGAGCAGTGCCGCTGGTTCGGCGGGATGGTCGGCAACCACGTCGCCGACCTCGTCTCCCGCTACGGCGACCACTCCGGCATGGTCCCCGAGGCGCTGACCGACTACGTCAAGGGCCGACAGGGCTACGACTACAGCCACCACGGACGGGCCGGCAACCCGTCCACGGACTTCGTGCCCGACGAGATCGTGGACCGCTTCTGCCTCCTCGGCCCGCCCGAGGCGCACATCGAGAAGCTGCGGGCACTGCGCGACCTGGGCGTGGACCAGTTCGCGGTGTACGACATGCACGACGCGCAGGAAACGACGATCGACGCGTACGCCGCGGAGATCATCCCGGCACTCAGCGACTGAACCGGTACCACTGCGAAAGGCACGCCCATGACCGCGACCGTTCCGCCGGCGCCGTCCGAGAATCCGATACCCGACCCGGCGGGGCGCGTCGAGCTCCCGCCGGGCACCGCCCTCACCGACGCCCGCTTCGTCAACGACGACCTGCTGCCCGTCCCGCTGGCCCGGCGCCGCTGGACCACGTACAACTTCACCGCCCTGTGGGTGGGGATGGCGCACAACATCCCGTCCTGGCTGCTGGCGTCCGGGCTGGTCGCACTCGGCATGGACTGGAAGCAAGCCGTCTTCACCATCGCGCTGGCCAACGTCATCGTGCTCGCGCCGATGCTGCTGACCGGGCACGCCGGCCCCAAGTACGGCATCCCGTTCCCGGTGCTGGCCCGTGCCTCCTTCGGGCTGCGCGGCGCCAACCTGCCCGCCCTCATCCGGGCGGGGGTCGCCTGCGCCTGGTTCGGCATTCAGACCTGGATCGGCGGCCAGGGCATCTTCGTCCTGCTCGGCAAGCTGTTCGGCGGCTGGGCCGAGGCGTCGGAGGTGGGCGGCCAGCCGTGGACGCTGTGGGTGTGCTTCGTGCTGTTCTGGGTGCTCGAACTGGCCATCATCTACCGGGGGATGGAGACCCTGCGGCGGTTCGAGAACTGGGCCGCGCCGTTCGTCGTCGTGGGCGCGCTGGTGCTGCTGGTGTGGGTCGCGAACAAGGCCGGCGGTCTCGGTCCGCTGCTCGACCAGCCCTCGAAGCTGGGCTGGGGCGCCGACTTCTGGCCGGTGTTCTTCCCGTCCCTGATGGGCATGATCGCCTTCTGGTCGACCCTCAGCCTCAACATCCCCGACTTCACCCGCTTCGGCGCGGGGCAGCGCGCCCAGGTCTGGGGGCAGACGCTCGGACTGCCCACCACGATGACGCTGTTCGCGCTGCTGTCGGTGTTCGTGACCTCGGGCTCGCAGGCCGTCTACGGCGCCGCCATCTGGGACCCGGTGGAGCTGGCCGCCAAGACCGACAACGTCTTCGGACTGCTCTTCGCGCTGATCACCGTGCTCATCGCCACGATCTCCGTGAACATCGCCGCGAACGTGGTGTCACCGGCGTACGACCTGGCGAACCTGGCGCCGCGCCTCATCAGCTTCCGCACCGGCGCGCTGATCACCGGTGTCGTCGGCGTGGTCATCATGCCGTGGAAGCTCACCGAGACACCGGAGCTGTACATCTTCACCTGGCTCGGCCTGGTCGGCGGGCTGCTCGGCACGGTCGCCGGCATCCTCATCGCCGACTACTGGATCGTGCGCCGCACCGTGCTGGACCTGCCCGACCTGTACACGCCGGGCGGACGCTACTGGTACACCTCCGGCTGGAACCTGCACGCCGTCGTGGCCTTCGCCGTCGGCGGGGTGCTCGCGGTGGGCGGCTCCCACTCGGCGCCCGGCAAGGGGCCCTTCCCCGAGGACGGGATCATCCCGTTCCTGAAGCCGCTCGCCGACTACGGGTGGGCGGTCGGCCTCGCGGCCTCGCTCGTCGTGTACGTCGCGCTGATGGCGGGCACGCGGCGGCGGGTGTGAGCACCCGCCGCCGCGTCCCCGCGGTGCCTCGGCGGGGTCAGCGGGCCGTGCCGAAGTCCTGCGTCCAGTAGGTGCCGGACAGGCCGACGCCGATCTCCTTGAACGAGCAGTTGAGGATGTTCGCCTTGTGACCGGGGCTGGTCATCCAGCCCTGCATCACCTGCTCGGGCGTGGAGTAGCCGTAGGCGACGTTCTCGCCGTAGGTGCTCCAGGTGTAGCCGGCGCGGGTGATGCGGGCACCGGGGTCGGACCCGTCCGAGCCGGTGTGCGACATGGTTCCGGTCGACGCCATGTCCTCGCTGTGCCGCTGCGCGGCCGTGTTCAGGGTGGCGTTGGCCGTCACCGGGGAGCAGCCGGCCTCGGCACGCTCGGCGTTGACCAGTTCCACGACCCGGGCGACGGCACCGGAGGCGGTGGCGGTCGGCTTCGGGGCGGCGGTCGTCGGCGCCGGGGCGGGGGTGGTGGGCGCGGGAGCCGCCGTCGACGGCTTCGGGGCCGCCGTGGTGGGCCTCGGGACGGCCGAGGTGGTGGTGGAGGGGGCCGCGGAGGCCGGCTTCGTGGTCTTCTTCGTCGGCGTGTGCGTGTTCTTCGGCTTGTGCGAGGGCTTCCCGCCGTGCTTCGCGCGGGCGTCCTTCGACGGGCTCGCGGAGGCGCTCGGCGAGTCCGACGCCACCGGCGTGGGGTCGCCCTCGTGCTGGCTGCGCCAGCGGCCGTACCAGCCGGGCCCGTCCCAGCGGTCCTCGCCGGCGGACGGCACCGCGGTCGTGCGGTCCTCCCGCTGCCCGCCGTCCGGCCAGTCGGTACAGGCCATGGCGACCGAGGGTATGCCTATGGCGCCGACGGCGACCGCGGTGACGACCGTCCGCCGGTACTTCTTGTGATGGCGATGGATTCCCATACGTGACCTCACCCCTGGGTGTGCGGAGGCTGGTCATTCTTGGGACGGCCCGGCTCGGGGCGCAAAGGGCTCTTCCACTATTCGTTTTCGTAGATCCGTGAGGGCCTTGCGACGGGCGGGGGAGCGTGCCGACCCGCCCGGACGGGGCCGGGCGGACCGTCTGCCGTCGCGTCAGGAAGCCGCATGCGGCGACGAACCGGGGTGCCGCGGATCCCGGCCGGACCACCGCCCGCACGGGCCCGGTCCGCTGTCCGGCCAAGACGGACAAGTCCCCCATGTCGCCGCCGTGGCGTCTACTAAGCGACCCGGACAGATCGGGAACGGCCTGTGACAGATGTCACGGAACCATTGGTTCCGGATCAGCCTCGCGCCTTCGCCAGCGCGGCCACCGCCTCCTTGGCGGCCTTGATCGCGCCCTTGTTGATCTCCTCCGTACCCGGCGCCTTCTTCGACTCGAAGTCGCTGCCGTTGTACGTGACGATCACCAGCGCGTTGGCGGAGCGGGCCACCACGACGCCCTCACGCGTCTGCTGCTTGTCCTCGGTGGCGAGGTTCACGACCGAGTACGCCGCGTCGCCGACCCCCGGCACCGCGCCCCCGCCGCTCTTCTCCTCCAGCCGCCCGCCGTACGACTGCTCCGCCGCCTCGTCGGAGTCCAGCACCTCGAACGACACGTCGAGCCAGCGGTACTCGTAGCCCTTGAGCGCGTTCCACGAGCAGGTGCGGCGCAGCCCGGAGTCCGTGGACGGTATCTCCTTGCCGGCCGTCTTGGCGCCCGGCACAAGGGACTTGACGGTCTTGGCGCTCAGGGCGGTGCACGGCGCGGGCGCCGCGGCGTACGTCTTCACCGCCCGCGTCTCGGACGGGGCGGCCGGGGACTGGGCCGCCGTCTTCCCGGTCGGCTTCTTCTCGGGCGCCTCGGGCGGGGCCAGCGGGCCGGAGGACAGCGCCCATCCGGCCGCGGCGAGGACGACCACCGGGGACAGACGGGCGGTCAGGGCGATCGGCAGAGGAAAGGAACGCACGGCGCACTTCTCGTGGGGGACGGTGCGGAGGGGGCCCGCACAGCGGACGGGACGCCAGTGTCACACGCATCGTCACGGTGCGGAAGGGCTCAACTCGCTCCGTAGGCGCGCGGTGACGGGGTGGCCCCGCGACGGCGGCCGGTTGCCGTTGTTCCTCTGCGAATAGGGGGATTTGAGCGTCAGGGCACCCGGGCGACCCACTCCGGCGAGGTGAACTTCGTCCGCGCGAGTTCCCGCGCGCGCGACAGCTCCTCGTCCGTCACCTTGCCCTCCGTCAGGCCGTACCGGGCACGGAAGGAGTCGACCATCCGTCCGATGACCGCCTCGCGCGCCAGACCGGTCTGCCGGCGCAGCGGGTCCACCCGCTTCTTCGCGCTCTTCGTGCCCTTGTCCGACAGCTTCTCCTTGCCGATGCGCAGCACCTCGAGCATCTTGTCCGCGTCGATGTCGTACGCCATCGTCACGTGGTGCAGCACCGCGCCGGGTCCGCCGCCCGGGCCCACGATCCGCTTCTGTGCGGCGCCGGCGATCTTGCCCTGGTCGGTGGCGATGTCGTTCAGCGGCTGGTACCAGGCCTTGATGCCCATGTCGCCGAGCGCGCCGAGCACCCAGTCGTCGAGATAGGCGTAGCTGTCCTGGAAGGACAGGCCCTGCACGAGCGCCTCCGGCACCGACAGGGAGTAGGTGATGGTGTTGCCGGGCTCCACGAACATCGCCCCGCCGCCGGAGATGCGGCGCACCACGTCGACGCCGTGCCGGCGGGCGCCGTCCGCGTCCACCTCGTTGCGCAGCGACTGGAAGCTGCCGATGATCACCGCGGGGGAGGCCCACTCCCACACCCGCAGCGTCGGGGGCCGCCTGCCTGCGGCGACCTCGGCGGTCAGCACCTCGTCGAGAGCCATGTGCAGCGCGGGCGGCTGCGGGCCCTCGTGGACGAGCTGCCAGTCGTAGTCGGTCCAGTCGGTGGCGTGCGCGAGGGCGCGGCGCACCGCGATGCCGACGCCCTCCGAGGTCAGCCCGTACATCACGGTGCCCTCGGGCAGGGCGGCCTCGATCCGCGCGGCGAGACCGGCGGCGTCGGTGTCGGCCGGGGCGCCCTCCAGGGCGCCGTTCACGGCGTCCAGCGCCTCGTCGGGTTCGAGGAAGAAGTCGCCCGCCACGCGTACGTGACGCAGCGCGCCGTCCTCCACGTCGACGTCCACGACGACGAGCTTGCCGCCGGGAACCTTGTACTCACCGTGCACGACTCCGCCTTTCCTGTACCCCTGGGCGCCAACACCGGCGGAAAGGGAGATGTTCCCCCGTTCCCCGCCGCCGGAGCCGCCGCCGGTGCCGGTGCCGAAGCCGAAGCCGGCGGGGGCGGGACGGATCCCGGCCCCGCCGGCGCGGGCGGTCACACGGCGCGGGCAGCCGGAACCGTGTCGGACCCGGCGGCGGGCTGCGGGTGGACGCAGTGCCAGCGGTGGCCGTCCGGGCCGTCGGAGGCGGCCGGGAACACGGTGGCGCAGGCGTCGTCCGCCTTCCAGCAGCGGGTGCGGAACGGGCAGCCGGACGGCGGGTTCGTCGCCGAGGGCACCGGACCGTGCAGCACGATCCGCTCCGGACGCTCCAGCAGGCTGGGCGTGGCCGACAGCAGCGCCTCGGTGTACGGGTGCCGGGAGTCGCCCGTGACCTGCGCGGACCGGCCCTCCTCCACCACACGGCCCAGGTACAGCACCGCGATCCGGTCGGCCAGGTACCGCACGGTCTGCACGTCGTGGGAGATGAAGACCATCGCCAGGCCGAGCCGGGCACGCAGGTCCACCAGGAGGTTGAGGATCTGCGCGCGCACCGACACGTCCAGGGCGCTGGTCGGCTCGTCCGCGACGATCAGCTCCGGCTCCAGCGCCAGCGCGCGGGCGATCGCCACCCGCTGACGCTGCCCGCCGGACAGCTGGCCGGGCAGCGCGCCCAGGGTGTGCCCGGGCAGGCCCACCAGGTCAAGCAGCTCCTCGACGCGCCGCTCACGCTCGGCGCGGGTGCCCCGGGCGTGCACGTCCAGCGGGTCACGCAGGATCCGCCGTACCGGCAGGCGCGGGTTCAGGGCGGTGGACGGGTCCTGGAAGACGACCCCGACACTCGACCCGAAATGGTTCCGGCGTTCCGCCGCGGGCATCGTCCACAGGTCCTGGCCCTTGAAGTACACCTGACCCTCGGTCGGGCGCTGGAGCCCGGTGACCACCCGGGCCAGGGTGGACTTGCCGCAGCCCGACTCGCCGACCAGGCCGAGGATCTCGCCGCGCCGCACCTCCAGGGAGGCGTCGGTCAGGGCGTGCACGGCGTCCCGGCGCAGGATGCCTCCGCTGCGCGCCTTGTGCCGGACATGGATGCCGTCGAGCCGGACCAGCGGCTCCGTCATGGTTTCCTCGGGGGCGGTCATCGGGCACCCTCCAGCGACTTGGCCGACGGGCGCACGGGCGCCGGGTGATGGCAGGCGAACAGGTGGTCGGGGGAGTCGCCGCGGTCGGCGGCGGGCGGCGGGGTGGTGGCGCACAGCTCGGTGGCGGCGGTGCAGCGCGAGGCGAACCGGCAGCCCGCGCCGAACGCCTTCGGGGCGGGCACGACCCCGCGGATCTGGTGCAGCCGCTCGGCCCCCGCCTCCAGCGAGACGACGGAGCCCAGCAGGCCCCGGCTGTAGTGGTGCGCCGGGTCGGTGAGCAGGGAGCGGGTGTCACCGGCCTCCGCGACCTGCCCGGCGTACATGACCGCGACCCGGTGCGCGAGGTCGCCGACCAGGGCGAGGTCGTGCGAGACCAGCACCATGGCGAAGCCGAGCTCGTCGCGCAGTCTCACCAGCAGCTCGACCACCTGGGCCTGCACGGTCACGTCGAGCGCGGTGGTCGGCTCGTCGGCGATGAGCAGCCGCGGGCTGCGGGAGAGCGCCATCGCGATGAGCACGCGCTGGCGCTGGCCGCCGGAGAGCTCGTGCGGGTAGCTGCGCAGGGTGCGCTCGGGGGACAGGCCGACCAGTTCGAGCAGTTCGGCCGGGGTGCGGGTGCCGCCCCGGGAGGTGAGCCGCTTGAGCTGGGTGCCGATCAGCACCGACGGGTTCAGCGACGACATGGCGTCCTGGTAGACCATCGCGATCTCCGGGCCCATGAGGGCGCGCCGCTCCCGGGGCGACAGCTTCAGCAGGTCACGGCCCCGGTAGAGGATCTCGCCGGTCGCCACGGCGTTGCGCGCCAGCAGGCCCATGACGGCCAGGCTGGTGATCGACTTGCCGCAGCCCGACTCGCCGACCAGTCCCAGCGTCTCGCCCTCGCGGACGGTGAAGGAGATGCCGTCGACGACGGGGATGTCGCCGTAGCGGTCGGGGAAGCGGATCGACAGGTCGCGTACGACGAGCAGGTCGGCGGCGTCCTCGGCCAGCGGCGGCACGGCGGGTTCCGTGGCCTCGATCCGGGTGGCGAGCTCGGTGAGCGCCGCGTCGGCGGCGGTCCGGTCCGCGGCCGGCTCGGCGGCGGCGATCTTCTCGACGGTGTCGCCGCCGTCGGCGCGGGCCTTGTCCGGGGAGGCGGCGGCGTCCGTCATGCCCTCGGACAGGACGTTCAGCGCGAGCACCGTGATCAGCAGGCACAGGCCCGGGAAGAGGGTCGCCCACCAGCCGCCGGAGAGCAGGATCTGCCGGCCGTAGGCCAGCACGCTGCCCCAGCTGGGGTCGGGGTCCTGCACGCCCGCGCCGATGAAGGACAGGCTGGCCTCGAAGATGATCGAGTCGGCCACCATGACGGTCGCGAACACCAGCACCGGCGCCGCGCAGTTGACGGCGACGTGCCGGGCCACGATGTAGTGGCGGCGGGCGCCGATGACCTGCTCCGCGGCGACGTAGTCCTCGCCGTACTGCTCCAGCACGTTGGCCCGGACGACCCGGGCGAGCGAGGGGGAGTAGACGAAGGCGATGGTGAAGATGATGACCGGGACGCTGGCCCCGAACACGGCCACGAGCACGGCGGCCAGCGCGATCGGCGGGAACGACATGACGACGTCCAGCGTGCGCATCACCGACTCGTCGGCGAACTTGCGCGAGGTGGCCGCCAGGGCGCCCAGGGACGAGCCGATGGCCAGCGCGAGGAGGGTCGCGCCGAACCCGATGACCAGGGAGTAGCGGGCGCCGTGCACGACGCGGGCGAACACGTCGCGGCCGGCCCGGTCGGTGCCGAACCAGTGGTCGGCGCCCGGCGGCAGGGCCGGGGTGCCGGTGGCGAGCGGATCCTGGGTGAGCAGCGGTGCGAAGACGGCGCCCAGCACGACGACGAGGAGGACCGCGAGGGCGATCCGGGAGGGCACGGGCAGGCGGCGCAGGCGGGTGCCGGGCCGGAGCCGCTCGGCGAGGGAGCGTGGAGCGAACATCACACCGTCCTGATGCGCGGGTTGACGAGCAGGTAGAGCAGGTCGACGACGACGTTGACCACGAGGAACGCGACGGCGATGGTCAGCACGGTGCCCTGGACCAGCCCCACGTCGCCCCCGTTGACGCCTTCCAGGATCAGCTTGCCCATGCCGGGCAGGTCGAAGATCGCCTCGATGACGACGGCGCCGCTGAGCATGTAGCCCACCTTGACGCCGAGCACGGTCAGCGGGGTGATCAGGGAGTTGCGCAGCACCGACCGGATGATCATGAACGGGGGCAGGCCGCTGCCGCGGGCGGTGCGCACGTAGTCCCGGTCGAGTTCGGCGACCATCGAGGTGCGGATCAGCCGGGCCAGCGAGGAGGCGACCGGCAGGGCGAGGGCGACGGCGGGCAGGGTGAGGCTCTCCAGCCAGCCGGTGAAGGAGTCGGCCGGATTGACGTAGCCGCCGGTCGGGAAGACCGGCATGTTCAGCGCGAACTGCTGGATGAGGAGGACACCGATCCAGAACGAGGGCAGGGCGATGCCGATCATCGACAGCACCCGGAAGACCTGGTCGGGCCAGCGGTCGCGGTACACGGCGCTGGTGACGCCGAGGACCAGGGCCAGCACGATGGCCAGCGTGAGGCCGAGCAGCGTCAGCTGGAGGGTGAGCGGGAACGCGTTGGCGATCCGGTCGGCGACCGGCTGGCTGGGTGCCACGGTGACGCCGAGGTCGCCCTGCACCAGATCGCCGAGGAAGGCGAAGTACCGGACGGGCAGCGGGTCGTTGAGACCGTGTTCCTCGGCGAACGCGGCACGCGCCTCGGGACTCGCGCTGTCCCCGAGCGCGTTGTAGGCGGGGTCGGCCGGCGAGAACTGCAGGACGACGAAGACCAGCAGGGCGATGCCGAGAATCATCACCGGCATCATCGCGACGCGGCGCAGCGCGAGCCGGAGAAAAGCAACCATCGTGAGGTTCCTAGCGATTGGGGCGGGGGCCGCCGCCCGTCACGGCGGCGGCCCGTCGGCCGGGGCGTGCGGGTCAGGCGCGGCCGACGTCGATGAAGGACAGCCCGGTGGTGGGCAGCGGCTTGAACCCGGGCAGCGTCCCGTCCCGCCAGGCGGTGGGCAGCTTGCGGTGCAGCACCGGGTACAGGGCGGCCTCGTCGGCGACCGTGTCGGTCACTTGCGCCCACAGGTCCTTGCGCTTCGTCTCGTCGGCCTCCGCAGCGGCCTTGTCCAGCAGCGACTTGACCTTCTTGTAGGCGGCGCTGCCCGCCCAGCCGTAGCGGTTCTCCGGCCAGAAGCCGTAGTAGAACCAGCGCAGCAGCAGGTCCGCGTCGTTGCCGAAGACGGACGGGTCGCCCGGCGCGGCCAGGGCCTCGAAGTCACCCTTGTCGATCTTGGCGTACTGCGCGGCGGACTGCTGGATGTCGAGCTTGGCCTCGACGCCGACCGCGGCCCAGCTCTCCTTGATCAGCGGCGCGATGTCCTTGACCCAGCCGTTGTCGGTGAGGAGCAGCGTGAAGGAGAGCTTGCCCACGCCCGCGTCGGCGAGCAGCTTCCTGGCCTTGGCCGGGTCGTGGCCGTAGACCGTGGCGGCCTTGCGGTAGTCGGGGTGCGTGGCCGGCACGTAACCGGTGGCGGCCTCGGCGTTGCCCAGCAGGGCGGTGGAGATGATCTTCTCGGTGTCGAGCGCGTAGTGCAGGGCCTGGCGCACCCGCTTGTCCGCGAAGCGCTTGTCCTTGGTGTTGAACATCAGGAAGAGCAGGCCGAAGGACTGGACGGACTCCACCTTGTCCTTGCCCGTGATGCCCTTCACGTCGATGTAGGGCACGTCCTCGATGGCCTGGACGCGGCCGGACTTCAGGGCGCTGACCCGGGCGGACGGGTCGGAGATCAGGTGCCAGACCATCTTCTTGGCCTTGGCGGGGTGCGGGCCGTTGTACTTGTCGTACGCCTCCATGACGATCTTGTCCTCGCGGACCGCCGACACGAAACGGTAGGGACCGGAGCCGACCGGCTTGGCGTCGAAGGCCTTGGCGTCGGCGCCGGCGATCTTCTTCGGCACGATCCGCACCACGGATATCCGCGAGGGGAAGAGCGCGAAGGCGTACTTCAGCTTGAACTCGACCGTCGCCGTGTCGACCGCGGTCACCTGGTCGATGAAGGGCACGAACTGCGCCATGAGCGAGGCGTTCTTGGGGTCCAGGACCCGCTCGAAGCTGAACACCACGTCCTCGGCGGTGACCGGCGAGCCGTCGTGGAAGGTGGCACCCTTGCGTAGGGTCGCCCGGTAGGTGGTCGCGTTGATCTTCTTCGGCATCTCGGTGGCCAGCGTCGGCCGGGCGGCCAGCGTGGCCGGGTCGAGGTCCACCAGACCCTCGAAGATGTGCATGTTGGCGGCGAACGGGGTCGCGCCGGAGGTGATCATGGGGTCGAAGCCCGTGGAGAGCGGGTACGACAGCCCGGCTTCGATGGTGTCGGTGCTGCCGCCGGAACCACCGGAGCCGTCACCGGTGCTGCCCGGACCACCGCAGGCGGACAGGCCCGCGGTGATGGCGGTCGCCGCACCGAGGGCGCCGGTGTATCTCATGAAGGTGCGGCGGTCGACGCCGGTTGCGCTGCGCGGGGTCAAGGAACCCTCCTGGCGGGAGTCAAAGACGGGCGAGGAAGCGGAATGGCTGATTCTGTACGACGGTCCGGCGTGAACGTATCCCGCCGGGATGCATCAGACGTCTGATGTCTGATGCTTGATAGCGTGGGAACGTAGTCGGGCAAAGGAGAGGGGTCAAGAGGTGGCGGTGGGACAAAGGGCGATTCGGGGTGCCGAACCGGAACCCAAGGCGGTGCGGCAGCCGTTGCGCCAAGAGGTCGTGGACGGGATCAAGTCGTACATTCTGCGCAACGAGCTACGCCCCGGTGATCCGCTGCCGACCGAGCCCGCCCTGTGCGAGGCGCTCGGTGCCAGCCGTTCCAGCGTGCGCGAGGCGATCAGGATCCTCACCGCGCTCGACATCGTCGAGGTACGGCACGGGCACGGCACCTACGTGGGCCGGCTGAGTCTGTCCGCGCTGGTGGAGAGCCTGGCGTTCCGCGGTCTGCTCAGCCCGGACGACGACTTCCAGGTGATGAGCGACCTCATCGAGGTCCGCGAGCTGTTCGAGCGGGGCATGGCCGAGCGGCTCGTCGAGGCGCTCAGCGACGAACAGATCGGCCGGCTGGCCGCGCTGGTCGACGAGATGCGCCGGGCCGGCGCCGGAGAGGGCCACGGCTTCGTCGAGGCCGACCGCGCCTTCCACACCCTGCTGCTCGCCCCCCTCGGCAACGACCTCATCGGCCAGCTCTCCTCGGCGTTCTGGGACGTCTACGTCATCGTCGCGCCGCACCTCGACGTCTTCACGCACGAACACGAGGCGGCCACCATCGCCAACCACCAGCGGATCGTGGACGCGGTGCGCGAGCGGGACGCCGCCGAGTTCGCTGCGGCGCTGAGCGAGCACTACGAGCCCGTGCGGCAGCGCATCGCGGAGGCCCGGGCGCGCCGCTGACCGGCGCCGACACGGCGGATGCGGCCCCGATGACCGGGGCCGCATCCGTCGTTCCTTGACGGCGGCGAGGCGGTCCCGGTGCCATGGGGGCGCGGCCCCACCCGTCACGTCGGGAGGGTCTCCGCTTCTCACGGAGGGCACTTGACGGTCGCCTGCCCGGGTCTCTAGGGTCCCAGGACAGCAGACATCAGACGTCTGCTCTTGACCGTCACCGCGCTGCGCCGCGCGCACGCCTCACCCACCGGGGCCCCTCCATGCCGCTCACGGACCTCACCCTCGCCGAGTGCCTCGCACTCCGCCCCGACCTCGACGAACCCGCCGACCTCGACGCGTTCTGGGCCCGCACCCTGCGCACGGCGCGCGCGGCCGGCGCACCCCCGCGCTACACGCCCGAGGACACGGGCCTGACCCAGGTGACGACCTACGACGTGACCGTGCCCGGCTTCGCGGGCGAACCCGTCCGGGGCTGGCTGCACCTGCCCGCCGGAGCCGAGGGGCCGCTCGGCTGCGTCGTGGAGTTCCTCGGCTACGGGCGCGGCCGGGGACTGCCGCACGAGCAGGTGCTCTGGGCCAACGCCGGCTACGCCCACTTCATCATGGACACCCGCGGCCAGGGCTGGTCCACCGCCGCCGGCGCCACCCCCGACACCGTCTCCCTCCACGGCGACGTGCCCGGCTTCCTGACCCGCGGCGTCGACAGCCCCGACGACCACTACTACCGGCGCGTCTACACCGACGCCGTGCGCTTCACCGAGGCCGCCCGCGCCCACCCGGCCGTCGACCCGGACCGCGTCGTCGTCACCGGGCACAGCCAGGGCGGCGGCATCGCGCTCGCCGTCGCCGGACTCGTCCCCGGCCTCGCGGGCGTCATGCCCGACACCCCGTTCCTGTGCGACATCCGCCGCGCGGCACTGATCGCCGGCGCACCGCCCTACACCGAGATCGCGGAGTACCTGAGCCTGCACCGCGACCGCGTCGAGACGGTGTTCACCACGCTGTCCTACGTCGACGCGGCCCTGCTGGCCGCCCGCGCCACCGCCCCGGCCCTGTTCTCCATCGCCATGATGGACGCCGTCTGCCCGCCCTCCACCTGCTTCGCCGCCTACCACCTCTACGGCGGCGCCAAGGACCTCAAGGTCTACGAGTTCAACGGCCACGAGGGCGGCGCCGGACACCACCGGCGCGCACAACTCGCCTGGGTACGGAATCTGTTCACCACCCCCCGACCCGTCGGCCCCGGCGTCTCCACCCTGCACGACCCCCAGCTCGCCTGACCCCTCACCGAGAAGAGGCACGTTCATGCAGCGCAGAGCCACCCTTGCCGTCACCACCGCGAGCGCCGCCCTGGCCCTCCTGGTCGCCGGCACCCCCGCCGCCCACCCGGCCACGCCCGCCGCGCAGGCCGCCCCCGCCCCGGGCACGCTCGTCTCGCAGGACATCGCCACCGCCGGCAGCGGCTCCCCGTACTACCGCATCCCCGCCCTGACCCGCACCACCAAGGGCACCCTGCTCGCCGCCTACGACGCCCGCCCCACCCTCGGCGACCTGCCCGGCAACCTCGGCGTGGTCCTGCGCCGCAGCACCGACGGCGGCACCACCTGGCAGGCCCAGCAGGTGATCCGCAAGGAGGCCGCGCCCAAGGGCTTCGGCGACCCCAGCCTCCTCGTCGACCGCGAGACCGGCCGTGTCTTCGTCTTCTACGCGGCCTCCGTCAACCAGGGCTTCTTCGGTTCGGGCACCGGCAACGACGAGAGCGACCCGAACGTCCTGCAGGCCGACTACAGCTACTCCGACGACGACGGCCTGACCTGGAAGCACGAACGGATCACCGCCGAGATCAAGAACCCGGCCTGGGCCGGCATGTTCGCCGCCTCCGGCGAGGGCATCCAGGTGCGCAACGGCACTTACAAGGGCCGCCTGATCCAGCAGTACGCCATCCGCAACAACGGCGCCAACTACGCGGTCAGCGCCTACAGCGACGACCACGGCGCCACCTGGCGGATGGGCACGCCCGTCGGACCCGGCGGCGACGAGAACAAGACCGTCGAACTGTCCGACGGCCGCATCATGCTCAACAACCGCTCCGCCCCCTACCGTACGGTCGCCTACTCCTCCGACGGCGGCGTCACCTACACGCCGTTCCAGCAGGACAAGGAGCTGCCCGACCCCGCCAACAACGGGTCCGTCGCCCGCTTCGCACCCGACGTGCCGGCCACCCATCCGCGGGCCCGGTGGCTGATGTTCAGCAACACGGCGACCACCAACAGCCGCAGCAACCTCACCGTCCGCCTGTCCTGCGACAACGGGCAGAACTGGCCGGTCCGCAAGACGGTGGAGTCCGGCGCCGCCGCCTACTCCACCCTCACCCCGCTCGGCACCGGCACCGCGGGCAACGACCGGGTGGGCCTGCTCTGGGAGCGCGGCAACTACCAGCACATCACCTACTCCTCCTTCGACGTGCAGTGGCTCGGCGGTGTCTGCGCACCCGTCACCGTCACCCCGCCCGCGTCGCTGCCCGCCGGGAGGACCACCGAGGTCACCGTCCGCGTCGTCAGCCAGAACGACAAGGACCTGCCCTCCGGCTCGGTCTCGCTGACCCTGCCGTCCGGCTGGAGCGCCCCCACGGTCACCGTGCCCGCGCTCAAGCCCGGCCAGGGCGCCAACATGAGGATCCCCGTCACCGTCCCGGCGAACGCCACCGCGGGCGCCGCGCCGACGACCGCGACCTATCTCGTCCGCGGCAGCCAGCGGTCCTACGGTGACGGCACCCTCACCGTGACCACGTCCTGACCCCGGCGCCCCCGGCCCGCCCGCACGCACGCAAGGCGGCGGCGGGCGGCCCGGGGGCTCCCGTACCACCATCCGCACAGCCCAGGAGACACCCATGTCCTCGTCCCAGCCCCTCCGCGGCGTCGTCCCGCCCGTCTGCACCCCCCTGGATGCGTCGGGCGAGATCGACACCGCCTCCCTCACCCGGCACGTGGAGCACCTCGTGAGCGGGGGAGTGCACGGGCTGTTCGCCCTGGGCTCCAGCAGCGAGGTCGCCTTCCTCACCGACCGGCAGCGGGAGACGGTCCTGCGCACGGTCGTCGAGACCGTCGCCGGACGCGTCCCCGTGCTCGCCGGTGTCATCGACATGACCACCCCCCGCGTCCTCGTCCACGCGGAGGCCGCCCGCGAGGCCGGCGCCGACGCCCTGGTCGCGACCGCGCCGTTCTACGCCCGCACCCACCCCGTCGAGATCGCGCACCACTTCCGCACCCTGCGCTCCCGCGTCGACCTGCCGCTGTACGCCTACGACCTCCCGGTCTCCGTGCACAGCAAGCTCTCCGTCGCCCTGGTCCGTGAACTCGCCGAGGACGGCACCCTCGCCGGCCTCAAGGACAGCAGCGGCGACGAGGGCGGCCTGCGTCGGCTGCTCGTCGCGCTCGGCGGACGCCACGGCCGCGCCGACGGCCCCGCCCCCGGCTTCAGCGTCCTCACCGGGTCCGAACTCACCGTGGACGCCGCCCTGCTGGCCGGCGCCGACGGCGTCGTACCGGGCCTCGGCAACGTGGACCCCGCCGGTTACGTACGCCTCTACGACGCGGTGCGCGCAGGGGACCTCGACCGCGCCGTGAAGGAACAGGAGCGGCTCGTCGAGCTGTTCGGCATGGTCGACGCGGGACCCGAGTCCGAGATGGGCCGCAACTCGTCCGCCATCGGCGCCTTCAAGCACGCCCTGCGCCTGCTCGGGGTGTTCGCCGAGGGCACCACCGCCGCCCCGCAGATCCAGCTGGGCGACGCGTCGGTCTCCTTCGTCGAGGAGCGGCTGCGCGGCGCCGGCCTGCTGCCGGTCCGATGAGGGGACGCATACGGGGACGGCGTCCGGACGACGCCCCGGTGATCGGCCTCGACCTGGGCGGCACGAAGATCGCCGCCGCCCTGGTCGCGCCCGACGGGATCGTCCTGGACCGGCACTTCCTGCCCACCCCGGCGACCGAAGGCGCGGAGGCCGTGCTGGACGCCCTCGGCAAGGCCGCCCACGCGGTACGGACGCGGGAGGCCGCGGCGATCGGTGTCGCCGCCGCCGGGGTGATCGACCCCGCCACCGGAACGGTCACCAGCGCCACCGACACCATCCGCGGCTGGGCCGGCACCGCCCTGGCCGCCGGACTCGCCGCCCGCACCGGCCTCCCCGTCGCCTGCGACAACGACGTGCGCGCGGCGGCGGCCACGGAACTGACCGGCCCCTCCGGGCAGGAGACGTCCGTGATGCTCTACGCCGCCGTCGGCACCGGCGTGGGCGGCGCCGTCGCCGTGCACGGGCGGATGCTGCACGGAGCGGCCGGCGTCGCCGGGCACCTCGGCCATCTGCCGAGCCCCGAGGCCGAGGGACTGCCGTGCACCTGCGGCGCCACCGGCCACCTGGAGGCGATCGCGGCGGGCCCCGGCATCACCGCCCACTACACCCGTATGAGCGGAACCCCCGCCGACCGCCTGGAGACGGTCGCCGCCCGCGCCGCCCGGGGCGAGCCGCACGCCGTCGCCGCCGTCGTCCTCGGCGCCGAGGCCACCGGCCGCGCCCTGGGCGGACTCGCCAACGCGCTCGGCGCCGACCGCGTGGTCGTCGGCGGCGGGGTGCCCCGCATCGGCGCCCTGTACCTGGACGCCCTGCACGCGGCCTTCACCGGCGAACTCATGCCGCCCCTTTGCGGGTTGCGTCCCGTACCACCGCGCGGCGGACCCGACACCGGGGTCCTCGGCGCGGCCGCGCTGACCTCGGCCCTGCCCCTGCACCACCCCGACCGGACCACCGGAGCACCGCGATGACCCTGCCCCTGACCGACGCCCTGAAGGGCCGACTGATCGTGTCCTGCCAGGCCCCGCCCGGCGACCCGATGCGGCACACCGACACCCTGGTCCGCATGACCCTCGCCGCCCGGGCCGGCGGCGCGGCGGCCGTACGCGTCAACGACCCTGAGGTCGTCGCCGCCACCGTCGCGGCCGTGGACCTTCCGGTGATCGGCCTGTGGAAGGACGGCGACAGCGGCGTCTTCATCACGCCGACCGTGCGCCACGCCCTCGCGCTCGTGGAGGCCGGGGCCGCCGTCGTGGCCGCCGACGCGACCGCCCGCCCGCGCCCCGACGGCAGCACCTTCGCCGACCTCGTGGAGGCCGTGCACGAGGCGGGCGCCCTGGTCATGGCCGACGTGTCCACCTTCGACGAGGGCCGTGACGCCGCCGAGCAGGGCGCCGACCTCGTCGGGACGACCCTCTCCGGCTACGTACCCGGGTCGCCCGTGCAGACCGCGCCGGACCTCGCGCTCGTCGCCGACCTGGCCGCCGCGATCGCCGTGCCGGTGATCGCCGAGGGCCGTATCGCGACGCCGGAGCAGGCCGCCGGGGCGCTGGCGGCGGGCGCGCACAGTGTCGTCGTGGGCACCGCCATCACCGCGCCGACCGCGCTGACGGCGGCGTTCGTGGCCGGGCTCACGGCCGGCTGAGCGCGGACGGGTGACGAGGGCTGCCGCCCGGAGACACCTCCGGGCGGCAGCCCCCTGTCACGGGATCAGGAGGCGGGCGTCCCGTAGACGCCCAGCTCGTAGATCGAGTAGCCCCACGTCGTCCTGCGCTCGACGCCTTGCACGCGGACGTACCGCACGGCCTCGTCGGCGGGGAGCCGGACGACGTCGTTGCCGCAGGTCTCCGGACGCTGCGTGGACCCGGTCCGCCAGGTCGTCCCGTCCACGGACGTCTGCACGGTGTACTCCGTCGCGCAGGCGCTCTCCCAGGCCACGGTCACCGCGGCGACCTTCGTCGGCCCGGCCAGCTCGATCTGCACCCACGCGTCGTCGGCGTAGCCGGACGCCCAACGGGTGTCCAGGCGGCCGTCGTTGACGTACCGGGCGGACAGCCGGTCGAGGTCCTGCTCCACGCTGGAGGCGGACGCCGTCCCCTCCGGCGCCAGGTTGCGCGCGCCGCCCGTGGAGTCCCACAGCCGCAGCCGCAGTTCGGCCTGGGTGAGGAAGGCGTCCAGTACCCCGTCACCGACCTTGGGCTGGACCGCGCCCCACGCGTTGCGGGGCGGGTCGGTCCGTACGGCGCGGGCCCGCCCCTGCAGTTCGCCCGACTCGGCCAGCAGCCGGTCGGAGGTCTCCCGGTCCCCGGCCTGCCGTGCCGCGAGCGCGTCGAGCATCCGCACCGCCGCCGTGCCCCACAGCTCGGTGGCGTCCAGCCAGGGCGCCGCGTCGACGGTGAAGCCCCGCTCCACGGCCCCTGAACGGATCGTGGCCGGCGCACTTTCGACGGCGGTCGCGTACGCGCGCAGGGCCCGGACCGCGCCGGTACGGTCGCCCTCGTCCCACGCCGTCCAGAACTGCTGGACACGCCGGGCGAGTTCGGGGGCCTGGGGCTGCCACGGGGTGTCACCGAAGGTCGGCGCCAGATGCTCCAGGTCACCGAAGACCAGCAGGGCCTCGGTGGCCTCCGCGTCGCCGCCCGCGAGGTAGGACATGGCGGCGCGCCAGTTGCGGCCCGCGTCGTAGGCGCGGTCGTTCCAGGCGAAGTCCGCGGTGCCGAACACGGCGACCTTGCTGGCGTACGGCTGGTTCATGGGGTTGGCCACGACGCCGGAGAGGTGGTCGGAGAGGCCCGCCTCGCGCTTGTCGTACGGCGCGAGCAGCAGCCGGCCACCGGTGTTGCCGAAGTCGTTGACCGGATAGTTGTCCCAGACGAACACCTTGCGGCCGAAGACCTTCGCGGCCTGCTCGGCGTCCTCGTTCGTGATCCCGTCGGGCACGACGCCCACCCCGGTCCACATCACCTCGACCTCGGGGTCCAGGCCCTCCCTGAGGGCCCGCTTGTAGGCCGACTCCGTGTGGTTGTAGTACTCGGTGGGCACCATCTGGAGCGGCCACGTGCCGTCATGGGTGGCCACGAAGTCGCGCTGCACGTCGTTCAGCAGGTCCGCCTGCGCCAGACCGGCCGCCCCGGTGCCCGGTTCGCCGTACGCGGCCCGGTCGGCCTCGCAGTTCCAGCGGCTGTGGTCGATGTCGTCGAGGGGGACGGAGAAGGCGCGGGTGCCCAGGTCGTACAGCGCCTGGAGCTTGTCCTTGAGCGCCTTGCGGTCGGCCGGGTCGGAGTAGCAGATCGACTCACCCGGCGAGACCGCGAAGGTGAAGCGCACGTGGTTCGCCGTGGCCCGCTCCACCAGCTCGCCCAGCTCCGCCAGCTTGTCCGCCGGGTAGGGCTCGCGCCACTTGCCCCGGTGGTACGGGTCGTCTTTGGGCGCGTAGATGTACGTGTTGGCCTTGACGTCGCCGTAGAAGTCCATCTGGTCGAGGCGCTCGGCGTGCGTCCAGGGCTGTCCGTAGAAGCCCTCGATGGTGCCGCGCAGCGGCATCGACGGGAAGTCGCCGGCCCGGGCGCCGGCCACCTTCCAGCCGTTCCCGGAGCGGAGGAACAACTGACGCAGCGTCTGCACGGCGTAGAACTGGCCGGCGCCGTCCGTGCCGCCGAGGACGACCTGCGCGCCCCGCCCGGCCCGTGCGACCCGCAGGGCGTACCCCTCCGCGTGGTCGGGGACGGCCGTGCCGGCCAGCCCGGACGCGATGTCGGGGCGGCCGGCCGGACCGAGCCGCACGGTGAGCAGCCCGGCGGCGGCCCGGGGGACGTGCCCGGGCGTGACGACGTCGACGCGGTCGGCGCCGTGCTCCTTCAACTCCCTGACCAGGCGGACGCGGGCGGCGGCGTCCGTCTCCGAGTCCGCCACGACGATCACTCTGCCGGTGACGGGTACGTCGTCACCGAGGCGGGAGAGGGACTGCGGGGCGGGGGAGACCGGGGGCAGCGTGGCGGCCGCGCGCGGGCCCGCCTCGGCGGCTCCGGCCGCTGGTGCCCCGGCTGTCAGGGTGCTTGCGAGCGCGAAGCACACACCGAGCGTCGCCAGGGTTGTCGTGCGTCTTCCCACGAGACCTCCATGATGGGTACGGACCGGGAAATCGGCTTGTGCGCGAGGATGTTGCCGCCACCGACGGCAGGACGTAAGACGTATGGGGTCTAGACCTCTTCGCGATCCCGGTTCACGTCGGCCAATGGGCACGGGACCTCGACGCTCGTGCGGCGGAGGGGGTGGCGTCGTCCGGCGGTACGCGCTTACTCTGCGTGCGGCAGTGGCCGAGGCCGCCGGCCCGGACCGGGCGGTGGCGGGACAGGGCCGGACGACGCGAACACCGAGGGCAGGGAATGCAGTTCACCACCCGACCGACCCTTCAGGGCACCTTCGGCATGGTGTCCTCCACCCACTGGCTGGCCTCGCAGTCCGCCATGGCCGTCCTCGAGGACGGCGGCAACGCCTACGACGCGGCCGTGGCCGGGGCGTTCGTGCTGCACATCGTCGAACCCCACCTCAACGGGCCGGCCGGCGAGGTGCCCATCCTCCTCGCACCGGCCGGCGGGGAGGTGCGCGTGCTCTGCGGACAGGGCGTCGCCCCGGCCGGAGCCACCGTCGCCCACTACCGCTCCCTCGGCCTCGACCTGGTCCCCGGCACCGGACCGCTCGCCGCCGCCGTGCCCGGCGCCTTCGACGCCTGGATGCTCCTCCTGCGCGACCACGGCACCAAGCCCCTCGCCGACGTCCTGAAGTACGCCATCGGCTACGCCGAGGACGGCCACCCGCCCGTGGAACGCGTCGGCGGGACCGTGGAGACCGTGCGCGAGCTGTTCGAGACCGAGTGGACCACCTCCGCCGAGGTCTATCTCCCCGGCGGCCGGTCGCCGCGCCCCGGTGAGCTGCTGCGCAACCCCGCCCTCGCCGCCACCTGGAAGCGGCTGCTCGCCGAGGTCGCCGGGGCGGGCGACCGGGAGGCGCAGATCGAGGCCGCCCGGGACGTGTGGCGCACCGGGTTCGTCGCCGAGGCACTGCTGCGGCAGTCCGCCCGCCCCACTCTGGACACCAGCGGCGAGCACCACACCGGCACCCTGACCGCCGAGGACCTCGCCGCCTGGTCCGCCGGCTACGAGGACCCGGTGACGTACGACTTCGACGGGTGGACCGTGTGCAAGGCCGGACCCTGGAGCCAGGGACCGGTACTGCTCCAGCAACTCGCCTTGCTTCCGTCCGAGTTGCCGCCGTACGGCTCCGCCGCCTACCTGCACCTGCTGATCGAGAACTGCAAGCTCGCCATGGCCGACCGCGAGGCCTGGTACGGCGACGCGGCCGAGGTGCCGCTCGACGACCTGCTGTCCGCCGAGTACAACGCCGAACGCCGGACCAGGGTGGGCCCCCGCGCCTCCCACGCGCTGCGCCCCGGCAGCCCCGGCGGCCGTACCCCCCGGCTGGCACTCCGCGCCCGCCTCGCGGCCACCGGACCCCAGGCCGCGAGCGCGCCGGGCGCCGGAGAGCCGACCGTCGCCAAGCACCCCACCTCCCCGGTGCCCGGCGAACCCGAGGTCTCCGCCGACGGCTCCACCCGCGGCGACACCTGCCACCTCGACATCGTCGACCGCTGGGGCAACATGATCTCCGCCACGCCCAGCGGCGGCTGGCTCCAGTCCAACCCCGTCGTGCCCGAACTGGGCTTCCCGCTCGGCACCCGGCTGCAGATGACGTGGCTGGAGGAGGGCCTGCCCAACAGCCTCACCCCGGGCCGCCGCCCCCGCACCACGCTCACCCCGTCCCTCGCGCTGCGCGACGGGGTGCCCGTCATGGCGTTCGGCACCCCCGGCGGCGACCAGCAGGATCAGTGGCAGCTGCATTTCTTCCTCGCCGTCGCCCTGCGCGCCAAGGTGCGCGGCGGACTCGACCTCCAAGGCGCCATCGACGCCCCGAACTGGCACAACGACAGCTTCCCCGGCTCCTTCCACCCCCGCGGCATGCGGCCCGGCAGCGTCACCGTCGAGTCCCGCACCGACCCGGAGGTCGTCGAGGAGCTGCGGCGCCGCGGCCACGACGTCACGGTCGGTGACGCCTGGTCCGAGGGACGGCTGTGCGCGGTGGCCCGCGACCCGCACACCGGCGTCCTCTCGGCGGCCGCCAACCCGCGCGGACAGCAGGGGTACGCGGTGGGCCGCTGAGCCCATGGGTCACGGGGCGGGCAGCCCATTTCCGGCCCGCGCGCACCCGAGACCGACGCGGGCGGGGCGGGGGTGTCGGTGGCGCGTGCTCTCATGGAGGAGTGATCGACACCGACGCAACCATCGACGAGTTCCTGGCCCGGCACGCCCACGACGTGGAGGAAGCGGTCCGCGAGGCCGCCGCGCGGGAGATCATGCCGCGCTGGCGCCGCCTCGCCGAGCACGAGGTGGACCGCAAGAGCGGACCGCACGACCTGGTGACCGACGCCGACCGCGGCGCCGAGCTGTACCTGACCCGGCAGCTGCCCCTCCTGCTGCCCGGCTCCGCGGTGGTCGGCGAGGAGGCGGTGCACGCCGACCCGGCGTCGTACGAGGCGATACAGGGCCGGGCGCCGGTCTGGATCGTCGATCCCGTCGACGGGACCCGCCAGTTCGTGCGGGGCGAGCCCGGCTTCTGCACCCTGGTCGCCCTCGCCCTCGACGGAGTGGTGCGGGCCTCCTGGACCTACGCGCCGGCCCGCGGCCTGCTGGCCACCGCAGTCCGCGGACAGGGCGCCCGCCTCGACGGCGAGCCGCTGCGCTCCGGCTCCCCGGAGGCCGGCCGGGACCTGCGCGTCGCCACCTCCCACCCGGACTTCACCACCGACGAGCAGAAGCGCGCCCTGCTCGGCCTGCGTACCGACGGCGTCGCCCCGCGCCCCTGCGGCTCGGCCGGCCTGGAGTACCTGGCCGTGGCCCGCGGCGAGCTGGACGCCACCGCGTTCAACTGGGAGCTGGCCTGGGACCACGCGGCCGGACTGTTGCTGGTGGAGGAGGCGGGCGGCGCCCACCTCACCCGCGCGGGACGGCCCTACGAGATCCGCGGCGGCAACACCCTCCCCTTCACCGCGGCCCGCGACGCGGCCACGGCCCGCCGGGTGGTGGAGCTGCTGTCGCGCGCCGTCTGACCTCCGCACGGCGGTCGCCGGACCCCGGATCCCTCACCGCTCGCCGGGCCCGTTCCGGGCCGTGTGACCGAAGCCCCGCCGAGATCGTTCACGGCCGGGCATATCCTGATCCTCAAGTGGCCGTCGGCTGACGAAGGAGTCCGAAGGTGCCGTCGATGCTCGATGCGGTCGTGGTGGGAGCGGGGCCGAACGGCCTGACCGCCGCCGTGGAGCTGGCCCGGCGCGGCTTCTCGGTGGCCCTCTTCGAGGCCAAGGACACCGTCGGCGGCGGCGCCCGCACCGAGGAGCTGACCCTTCCCGGCTTCCGGCACGACCCCTGCTCCGCCGCCCACCCCCTCGCCGTCAGCTCGCCCGCCTTCCGCGCCCTCCCCCTGGAGCGCCACGGCCTGGAGTGGCTCCACCCCGAGCTGCCCATGGCGCACCCCTTCCCGGACGGCACGGCGGCCGTGCTGTCCCGGTCGGTCGCGGAGACGGCGGCCTCCTTCGGACCGCGTGACGCCGGCGCCTACCGCCGGCTCGTGACACCGTTCCTGCCCCACTGGGACACCCTGGTCCGCGACTTCATGTCACTGCCGCTGACCGCGCTGCCCCGCGACCCGGTCACCCTCGCCCGGTTCGGCCTCGTCGGCCTGCCCCCGTCCACCTGGCTGACCCGCCGGTTCCGCGACGAGCGGGCCCGCACCCTCTTCGCCGGCCTCGTCGCCCATGTGATGGCCCCGCTCAGCGGCTTCGCCACCTCGGCCATAGGCCTGGTCTTCGCCCTCGCCGCGCACACCCGCGGCTGGCCCGTCGCCCGCGGCGGCTCCCAGGCCCTCTCCGACGCCCTCGCCGGGTACCTGCGCGAACTCGGCGGCACCGTCCACACCGACTACGAGGTCAAGCGCCTAGACGACCTGCCGCCGGCCCGGGCGTACGTCTTCGACACCTCGCCCACCGCGCTGGCCCGCATCGCCGGCTTCGGCGACCACTACGCCCGCTACCGCTACGGCCCCGGCGTCTTCAAGATCGACTACGCGCTGGACGGGCCCGTACCGTGGACCGCCCCCGAGGCGCGCACCGCCGGGACCGTGCAGATCGGCGCCGACAGCGCGGAGATCGGCGCCGCGCTGCGCGCCGCCTCCCGGGAGAACCGGGCCCCCGACGCGCCCTTCCTCATCACCGTCCAGCCCTCGGTCGTCGACCCCACCCGCGCCCCCGCCGGCAAACACGTCTTCTGGGTCTACGGGCACGTCCCGCACGGCTGGACCGGCGACCTCACCGATGCCATCGAGCGCCAACTGGAACGCTTCGCCCCGGGGTTCCGCGACCGCGTGCTGGCCCGCGCCACCGCGGGACCGCCCGAACTGGCCGCCCGCAACGCCAACTACGTCGGCGGGGACATCGCCACCGGCGCGGTCTCGGGGCTGCAGACCCTGCTGCGCCCCAAGCTGTCCCTGTCCCCGTACACGACACCGCACCCGGCCGTCTTCATCTGCTCGCAGGCCACCCCGCCCGGTCCGGGCGTGCACGGCATGCCGGGGCACAACGCCGCCAAGGCGGTATGGAGGAGGCTGCGCCAGACATGACCCCCACCCTCACCCTCGTCGAGGGCGACATCACCCGCCGGAGCGCCGACGCGATCGTCAACGCGGCCAACTCGTCCCTGCTCGGCGGGGGCGGCGTGGACGGCGCGATCCACCGGCGGGGCGGCCCGGAGATCCTCGCCGAGTGCCGCGCCCTGCGCGCCTCCCGGTACGGCAGGGGGCTGCCCACAGGGCAGGCGGTCGCCACGACCGCGGGCCGGCTGGACGCCCGCTGGGTGATCCACACGGTCGGCCCGGTGTACAGCGAGAGCGAGGACCGCTCCGCGCTGCTCGCCTCCTGCTACCGGGAGTCGCTGCGCGTCGCCGACGAACTGGGCGCCCGCACGGTCGCGTTCCCCGCCATCTCCACCGGCGTCTACCGATGGCCCCTGGACGACGCGGCCCGCATCGCCGTGGACACGGTCCGCGCGACGGACACGGCGGTCGAGGAAGTGACCTTCGTCCTCTTCGACGACCGGGCCTACCAGGCCTTCACCGCCCGCACCGTTTGATCCGACGCGCCGGAGCCCGTCCCGCGGTGCCGGCGCGGCCCGCGCACGGAGGGCCTGGGCGCCCCTTACGGACGGAAGGTGCGGCGGTAGGCGTCGGGCGGGACGCCGACGCTGCGGTGGAAGTGGCGGCGCAGGGTGGTGGCGGTGCCCATGCCGGTGGCCGCGGCGATGGTGTCCACGGTGGCGTCGGTGGTCTCCAGCAGTTCCTGGGCGTGGCGAATGCGCTGGGTGTGGAGCCATCGCAGTGGCGTGGTGCCGGTGAGGTGCTTGAAGTGGCGGCCGAGGTGACGTGAGCTCATGCGCGCCTGACGGGCCAGGTCCTCCACGGTCAGCGGCCGGTCCAGCCGCTCCAGCGCCCAGGGGAAGAGCTCACCAAGAGGATGGTTGCCCGGGGCGGGGAGGGGGGTGGCGATGAACTGCGCCTGGCCGCCGTCCCGGTGGGGTGGGGTGACCAGGCGTCGGGCGATCTTGTTGGCGTCGGCCGAGCCGTGGTCGAGGCGGACCAGGTGCAGGCACAGGTCCATGGCGGCGGCTTTGCCCGCGGAGGTGAGGACGTCGCCGTTGTCGACGTAGAGGACGTCCGGATCGACGGTGGCCGCCGGGTGGCGCCGGGCCAGTTCCCGCGTGTGGGCCCAGTGTGTGGTGGCGCGCCTGCCGTCGAGCAGTCCTGCCGCGCCCAGGATGAAAGCGCCTGTGCACAGTGAGGCCACGCGGGCACCTGCCGCGTGGGCCGCGCGTACCGCGTCGACCAGCTCGGCGGGCGGGTCGCGGTCGGTGTCGGCCCACCCGGGGACGATCACTGTGTCCACCTGTGCGAGGTGGTCGAGTCCTCGGTCCGGCTCCAGGCGGAAGCGGCCCACGGACACCGGACCGCTCCCGCAGAGGGAGAAGTCGTACCAGGGGTCCACGACGTGGGTCAGGTCGTCCCCGAAAACCTCGAGAGCCACGGACAGTTCGTAGTGGAGCATGCCGTCGGTGACGGCCAGCGCGACGGCGGGCATGTCCGGAACTGTACGCGACATGTCGTTTCCGACGCTCCCGCGAGGCGCTGCCGGAGGGACAGGATGTGGTTGTCAGGCCGCAGGGGACCGACCTCGCGGCGGGCGTTCGCGTACACGGGAGAGTTCCATGGGGTCAGGTCAGCTGGTGACGGTGTTCGGTGCCTACGGTCACACCGGACGGTTCGTGGTCGCGGAGCTGGCCGCCCGTGGGTTCGTTCCGGTGCTGTCCGGGCGCAACGCGCGGACCTTGGAGGAGATGGCCCACGAACACGGGCAGGAGGTTCGGGTGGCGTCGGTCGAGGACCCGGCTTCGCTGGAGCGGGCCCTGGCGGGCACGGCGGCGGTCATCAACTGCGCCGGCCCCTTCGCATCGACCACCGGCCCTGTCATCGAAGCCGCGCTCCATGCGAAGATCCCCTACCTGGACGTGGCCGCCGAGCTCGAGGCCAACCTCGACACCTTCGCCCGCTACCGCGAGCGGGCCCGGGACGCGGGAGCGGTGATCGTCCCGGCCATGGCCTTCTTCGGCGGCCTCGGCGACCTGCTGACCACCGCGGCGATGGGCGACTGGACCGAGGCCGACGAGGCACACATCGCCTACGCCCTCAGCCATTGGCATCCCACCGCCGGTACCCGGCTCTCGGGCGCGGTCTCCCGCGAGCGGCGCGGCGCCCACCGCCTGCGCTGGAGCGGCGGACAGTGGGAGCGCCGCACCGACGCCGCGCCCACCCTGGAGTGGACCTTCCCGGAACCGATGGGACCCCGGCCGGTGATCGCGGAGTTCACGATGGCGGACGTCGTCACCGTCCCCCAGCACCTCTCCATCCCCGAGGTCACCACCTACATGAGCGCCGAGGCGGCCCGAGACGTCGCCGCCCCCCACACCCCGGCCCCGACCGCCGCCGACGCCCGCGGGCGCTCGGACCAGACCTTCCTCGTCGACGTCGTCGTCCGCTCCGGCGGAGCCGAACGCCGGGCCACGGCCAGTGGCCAGGACATCTACGCCGTCACCGCGCCCCTCGTCACCGAGGCCCTCGAGCGCGTCCTGACCGGCCGCACCAAGACCGTCGGCACCGTCTCCGCCGGCGAGATGTTCGACGCCCCCGACTTCCTGCACGCGCTCGACCCGCACATCACACTCGACCTGCACCCGCAGAAGCGGAACGCCTGACCCGAGCCGACCACCCTGCCGGGCGCGTGCCCGCAGCGAGCCTCACGCTCCCGGGCCGCCGTCCCAACAGTCGCGGCGGCGCGGTTGCACAGGCGGCCGCGGCGTATGGCCGGCGGCGCGCTGCCGTAGTCGGCCGGCCCCCCCCGCATGGCGGACACAGGGCCTGGCCCGCCATGCGGGGGGCCGCGCGGGCGTGCCGCTCCGGGTGCGGTCGCCGGCCTGGCTGCGGCGTGTGCGGCGGTCGGCCGCGTCCGGGTCGGCCACCTGGTGCCCGCCGCGTGCGTTCAGGCGCGAGGGGGACGCCTGTCCGCCTCCGCCGCGTCCGCCACCGCCTCGGCGGCGGCCTGTGCCGCCTCGGCCGTGTCGTCGGCCGCCTTGGCAGCGGCCGCGTCGTCGGCGGCGGGCTTGTCCCGGGTGGCCGGCGAGGGTGGCAGCACCTCGCTGAACGCCTTGGAGACACCCTGCAGCGCGCTGGTGATCTCGCTAGGGATCACCCAGAAGTTGTTGCCCTGGCCCTGTGCCAGCTGCGGCAGCGCCTGCAGGTACTGGTAGGCGAGGAGCTTGGGGTCGGGGTCGTTGCGGTGGACGGCCTGGAACACCTCGTCGATGGCCCGCGACTGGCCCTCGGCCTCCAGGATCGCAGCGGTCCGGTTGCCCTCGGCGCGCAGCACCGCCGCCTGCTTGTCACCCTCCGCCGTGAGGATCTGCGACTGGCGCTGGCCCTCGGCGCCCAGGATCGCGGCCCGCTTGTCCCGCTCGGCACGCATCTGCTTCTGCATGGCCTCCTTGATGGACTGCGGCGGGTCGATCGCCTTGATCTCCACCCGGTTGACCCGCAGCCCCCACTTGCCGGTGGCCTCGTCCAGCACCCCGCGCAGCTGGCTGTTGATGGTGTCCCGGGAGGTGAGGGTCTTCTCCAGGTCCATGGAGCCCACCACGTTGCGCAGCGTGGTGACGGTCAGCTGCTCCACCGCCTGGAGGAAGCTGGCGATCTCGTAGAAAGCCGCCCGCGGGTCGGTGACCTGGAAGTACAGGACGGTGTCGATCTCGACGACCAGGTTGTCCTCGGTGATGACCGGCTGCGGCTTGAAGGAGACCACCTGCTCGCGCAGGTCGATCTGCGGGTGCACCCGGTCGATGTACGGGATGACGAGGTTGAGGCCGGGGTTCAAAGTCTTGTGGTAGCGGCCCAGCCGCTCCACGTTGCGGGCGCGTGCCTGCGGCACGATACGGACCGCGCGCACGACGGTGAAGATCGCGAGGAGCGCGACCAGCAGGCCTGCGATGAGCGAGGCGGAGATGTCCATGGCTTCAGTCCCGTGGGTAGACGATCGCGGTGGCGCCACTGATCTCGATGACGTCGACGGTCGTTCCGGGTGAGATCACCAGCGTTTCGTCGTAACTGCGGGCCGTCCACTCCTCGCCGTCTATGCGGACCCTGCCGCCGGTGCCCGACACGGCGGTCAGCACCTGCGCGGGCTTGCCCACCAGCGCGTCCACACCGAAACGCGGACCCTGCGGCCGCACCACGTGGCGCAGGGCGAGGGGACGTACGAACACCAGGGTCACGGCGGCGAGGACGGCGTACGCGACCAACTGGACCCCCAGCGGCATCCCGACGGCGGCGACCCCCGCCGTGACCAGCGCGGCCACGCCCAGCATCCCGAGGGCGGCGGTGAGAGTGAGAATCTCCGCCACGGCCAGCACGGCCGCGACGATCAGCCAGATCAGCCAGGAGTCCATGTCGCGCCTCTTCTCACCCGGGGTGGAGGGCTTCGGCCGGGGCGCCGGCGGCACAGCGGCGGGAACCGGCACCTTTGCGACCACTTTACCCAGACACGGCCCCGGCGCCGAGGTCCATGCACCGAGCATTCCCGCCGTACATGTCCGGCACGCCTCCAATTGGGTGATGACCCTTATGGCGGCCGCCCGCCCCGCCGGGCGAGGGTTCGAAGAGCCCCCTTGACCCCGTCGACGTCGGCCTCCGCCTGGCGTGTATGTGCGCCTGTGCCACCTCGCCCGGTGTGATCGTGATGCACAGCGTCGACGGCGGGGCCGGGGAGCCGGCGGACGACGGACGGCAGAGGACGGCACGAGGAACCGATTGATGACCTTGCCCGAGCTGTACCTGACGCTGCTCATCGCGGGCACGGTGCTGCTGGCCAGTATCGCCGCCGCCCGTACCGCGCACCGGGTGGGTCTGCCCAGTCTGCTGCTGTTCCTCGCGGTGGGGATCGTGGCCGGTGAGGACGGGCTCGGCCTGCGGTTCGACAACGTGCAGCTGGCCCAGGCGCTCGGCACCGCCGCCCTGGCCGTGATCCTCGTCGAGGGTGGCCTGACCACCCAGTGGAGCGACGTACGGCGGCTGGTCGCGCCCGCCGGTGTGCTGGCCACCCTCGGCGTGGTCGTCTCCGTCGTGGTCACCGCGTCCGGGGCGCACTGGCTGCTCGGCCTGGACTGGAACGTGGCGCTGCTGCTCGGCGCGATCGTCTCCTCGACCGACTCCGCCGCCGTCTTCTCCGTCCTGCGGGCACTGCCCCTGCCGCGGAGACTGACCGGACTGGTGGAGGCCGAATCCGGCTTCAACGACGCGCCGACCATCATCCTGGTGCTGGTCTTCTCCACCACCACGAGCGACCTCCCGGCGATCGGGCCCCTCTTCGGCAGCCTGCTGTTCCAGCTCGTGGTCGGCGGCCTGCTGGGCGTCGTGATCGGTCACCTGGGCGCCGTCGCCCTGCGCCACATCGCGCTGCCCGCCACGGGCCTCTACCCGCTGGCCACGGTCGGATTCGGCATCATCGCCTTCGCCGCCGCCGGGGCGGCCGGTGCGAGCGGCATCATCGCCGCCTACCTGTCCGGTCTGGTCCTCGGCAACTCGCAGCTGCCGCACCGCGCCGCCACCCGGTCCTTCGCCGAGGGCGCCGGCTGGCTGGCCCAGATCGGCCTGTTCGTCATGCTGGGCCTGCTCGTCGATCCCAGCGAACTGCCCGCCGCGATCCTGCCCGCCCTCGTCGTGGGACTGGTGCTGCTGCTGGTCGCCCGCCCCATCTCCGTGCTGCTGTGCCTGCTGCCGTTCCGCATCCCCTGGCGGCAGCAGGCGTTCATCTCCTGGGCCGGCCTGCGCGGCGCGGTCCCCATCGTGCTCACCACCTTCCCGGTGGTGGAGGACGTGCCGCACGCCCGCGACATCCTCAACATCGTGTTCGTGCTGGTCGCCCTGTTCACCCTGCTCCAAGGCCCCACCCTCCCCGCCGTCGCCCGGCGCCTCCACCTCGTGCGCGGCGACGCGCTGCGCGAGATCCAGGTGGAGGCAGCGCCGCTCGACGTCCTGGACGCCGACCTGCTCACGGTGAGCATCCCGGAGGGCTCCCAGCTGCACGGCGTGGCCGTCTTCGAACTGCGGCTGCCGCCCCCGACCGTCATCACCCTGATCGTCCGGGACGGCACCACGCTGGTGCCGGACCGCGACACGGTGCTGCGCGCCGGTGACGAACTGCTGCTCATCGCCACTCCGCGGACCCGCGAGGACGCCGAACGCCGACTGCGGGCCATCGGCCGGCGCGGCAAGCTCGCCCGCTGGCTGGGCGAGCACGGCAGGCCGGAACCGGAAGGCACCACCACCGGCAGCTGACGGGACGCCCGCCGCGTGCGGACCCCGGCGCGTGCGGACCCCGATGCGCGCGGACCACCCCGGCGCGCGCGGAACCACCACTACCGCACAGACTCCGACGGCATCATTGCTTCGTTTGTGTGCGAGTCCTAGGGTGTGGCGGGCCCAGTAGTCGCACCGTCACCACCCGTCGTGGTTCTCCCCAGGCGTGACGTCGCCGCCGTGACGCCGCGCCGTCGGGGGATCCGACGCGCCCTCAGTCCGTGCAGTGCCCTGTCGAACCGAGGAAGGCCACGGTCATGCCGCACCCGCACGTGTCTCCCGCCGCAGGTCCCGTCCGCCCCGGGCGGCCGGTCGTCAGCCGCCGCCGTCTCCTGGAGTCCGGCGCCGCCGTGCTCGGCGCCCTCGCCCTGTCCGCCCCGTCCGGCGCCGCGCACGCGGCCGGTCCGCGCCCGCTGCCGGACGACGGCCCGCCGGAATGGAACGACTTCGGCGTCTTCCGGGTCGGCACCGAAGCCCCGCACACCACGCTCATGCCGTACGCCGGCGTCCCCCAGGCCCTCGCCGCCGACCGCACCCGCTCCCCGTACCGGCTCGACCTCGACGGCACCTGGAAGTTCGCCTACGCGGACCGCCCGGAGGACCGGGACCCCGACTTCCACCGCACCGACACCGACGACCGCGGCTGGGACACCGTCCCCGTCCCGTCGGTGTGGCAGCTGCACGGCCACGACTTCCCGGTCTACCTGAACATCACCTACCCCTACTGGGGCCCCAACGGCCAAGGCGAGGAGCCGCAGCCGCCCGCCGCGCCCACCCGCTACAACCCGGTGGGCCAGTACCGCCGCACCTTCACCGTCCCGCACGACTGGCGGGGCCGCCGCGTCTTCCTGCACTTCGAGGGCGTCAAGTCCGCGCACTACGTGTGGATCAACGGCGAACTGGCCGGCTACGACGAGGACTCCTACACGCCCTCCGAGTACGACGTCACCGACCACCTCCGCCCGGGCACCAACCAGATCGCGGTGGAGGTGTACCGCTACTCCGACGGCGACTGGCTGGAGGACCAGGACATGATTCGGCTGAGCGGCATCTTCCGCTCGGTCCACCTGTACTCCACCCCGCCCGTGCACCTGCGTGACTTCAAGCTGGAGACGCCGCTGGACGACACGTACACCTCCGCCGAGCTGGACGTCACCGCGCACGTGCGGGCGTACGGCGACGGCGCGGACGGCGGCGGCAGGTACACCGTCGAGACGCAGCTGTACGACGCGCGCGGGCACGCCGTGTGGTCCCGGCCGCTGCGGCGGACCGCCGACCTCGGCACGGTCGACGCCGGCCGGGACGTCACCGTACGGGCGTCCCGGGCCGTGCCCCGGCCCCGGCTGTGGTCGGCCGAGGACCCGTACCTCTACACGGCCGTCCTCCAGCTCCGCGACCCGGCCGGCACGGTCGTCGAGACCCTCTCCCACCGCGTGGGGATCCGGGAGTTCGCCCTCAAGGACGGGCTGATGCGGATCAACGGTCGTCCCGTGTCCTTCCGCGGCACCAACCGCCACGAGATGCACCCGGCCCGCGGCACCGCCCTCACCCGCGAGGACATGGTCCGGGACATCACCCTCGTCAAGCGCATGAACATGAACTCCGTCCGCACCTCGCACTACCCCGACAACCCGCTGTGGTACGAACTCGCCGACGAGTACGGCCTCTACCTCGTCGACGAGACCAACCTCGAGACCCATGGCATCCGCGACCGCTACCCGGGTGACCGTCCCGACTGGACCGCCGCCTGCGTCGCCCGCGCGCAGAACATGGTCCACCGCGACAAGAACCACCCCTCGGTGGTCATCTGGTCGCTCGGCAACGAGGCGGGCGGCGGCTCCACCTTCACCGCCATGCACGACTGGATCCGCTCCTACGACAGCACCCGTGTCATCCAGTACGAGGGCGACGACCGGCCCGGCGTCAGCGACATCCGCTCCCGCATGTACGAGAGCCCCGCCCGCGTGGAACAGCGCGCCCGGGACACCGCCGACACGCGGCCGTACGTGATGATCGAGTACTCCCACGCGATGGGGAACTCCAACGGCAACTTCAAGAAGTACTGGGACGTGGTGCGCCGTCACGACGTCCTCCAGGGAGGCTGGATCTGGGACTTCGCCGACCAGTCCCTGCACACTCCCGTGCCCGACCGCGTCCTGCTCACCGAGTCGGGACCCGCGGCGCTGCGCGGCGAGATCCTCGCCACCCGCGGTCGCCTCGACCGTGACAAGGGCCTGTCCGGCATCACCGTCTTCGAACGGCACGACAGCCTGGACCTCACCGGCTCCCTCACCCTGGAGGCGTGGTTCACGCCGGGCGTGCCCGGCTACCACCAGCCGATCGTCGCCAAGGGCGACACCCAGTACGCCCTCAAACAGACCGACCGCAGGGTCGAGTTCTTCATCCACTCCGGCGGCGAGTGGATCGCCGTCAACTGGACCGTGCCGGACGACTGGAGCGGTAGGGAGCACCACGTCGCGGGCGTCCTCGACGCCGACGCCGGCACCCTCACCCTGCACGTCGACGGCGCCGTCCGCGCCACCCGCGCCACCGACCGCCGGCCCACCAGCAACACGGCCCCGCTGTCCCTCGCCTCCGACGCGGACAACCAGACGCGGGAGTTCGACGGCACGATCCGCCGCGCCCGGGTCTACGCCCGCGCCCTCACCGCCGCCGAACTGGCCTCCGAGGAGCGGGCACCCGGCGACGACGGCGTACGCTTCTGGTTCGACGCCGCCACCGTGCGGACCGAGCGCGAGCGCCCCGAGGCCAAAACCTTCCTCGCGTACGGCGGTGATTGGGGCGACAACCCCAACGACGGCGCCTTCGTCGCCGACGGCATCCTCACCGCCGACCGCCGGCTCACCGGCAAGGCCGCCGAGATCAAGCGCGTCCACCAGGCGATCGGCGCCGCCCGCACACCGGGCGGCGGCCCGGGCGCCGTCACCCTCACCAACGAGTACCTGTTCATCAACGTCCGTGACTTCGAAGGCCGTTGGGAGCTGGTCGCCGACGGGGAGGTGGTCGGCGGCGGACGGCTCACCCGGGACCAGCTCGACGTGGCACCGTTGTCCGAGAAGGCCGTCGAGCTGCCCGTGCGCCTGCCCCGGAAGCCGGCCCCCGGCACGGAGTTCTTCCTCCAGCTGTCCTTCACCACCCGGGAGCGCACCCCCTGGGCCGAGAGCGGCTTCGAGGTGGCCCGGCACCAGCTCCCGCTCGACGCCGACAGCCCCGCCGTGGTCCCCGCGCCCCTCGCGGGAGTCCCCGCACTGCGGCACGAGATGAGCGAGGAGGACATCCGGATCACCGGCCAGGGCTTCTCCGTCACCGTCGACCGGCGCACCGGCCTCCTCACCGACTACCGGGCGGGCGGCACCCGCCTGCTCACCGCCGGTCCGGCGCCCAACTTCTGGCGGGCTCCCACCGACAACGACCGGGGCAACGGCCAGCACCTGCGCAACCAGACCTGGCGCGACGCGGGCGCCCGGCGCACGGTCACCGACGTCACCGTACGGACGCTCGACGACCGGGCCGTCGAGATCCGCGTCACCGGCACCCTCCCCACCACCGTCGAGTCCGCGTACTCCACCACGTACACGGTCTTCGGACACGGCGAGATCAAGGTGGACAACACCCTCCACCCGGGCGCCGCGACCCTGCCCTACCTCCCCGAGGTCGGCACGCTGCTGTTCCTGCCCCGCCGCCTGGACCGCCTGCACTGGTACGGGCGCGGCCCCGAGGAGAACCACTGGGACCGCAACAACGGCACCGACGTGGGACGTTACGCCTCGACGGTGGCCGACCAGTGGACGCCGTACATCCGCCCCCAGGAGAACGGCAACAAGACCGACGTCCGCTGGGCCGCCCTGACCGGCCGCGACGGACGCGGGCTGCTGGTGTCCGGCGAACCCCTCCTGGAGATCAACGCCTCGCACTTCACCCCGGAGGACCTGTCCGCCGGAGTCCGCCACGACTACCAGCTCACCCCGCGCGACGCGGTCGTGCTGCGGGTCAGTCACCGGCAGATGGGCGTGGGCGGCGACGACAGCTGGGGCGCGCACACCCACGACGAGTTCAAGCTCCTCGCGGACCGCGACTACGCCTACACCTACCGGCTGCGCCCGCTCACCGACGTGGACCGGGCGCCCGCCCTCTCCCGCCGGCCCACGGCCACCGAATAGCGGGGCACACTCACGGGAGCCCGGGGTAACCGGGCTCCCATGGGTGACATCCTGGTCGGCGCCTGCTCGTGGACGGACCGCCAACTCGTCGCGAGCGGCTGGTATCCCCGCGGACGGCGCGACGCCGAAGGGCGGTTGCGGCACTACGCGGAGCGGTTGCCGGTCGTCGAAGTGGACTCCGGCTACTACGCGTTGCCGCGCCGCCGCAACAGCGAGCTGTGGGTCGAGCGCACCCCGGACGGATTCCGCTTCGACGTGAAGGCGTTCTCCCTGCTCACCGGGCACCCGACCCGCCCGGAGGCGCTTCCGGCAGACCTGCGCGGGCGGGTACCCGCGCGGGGGCCGGTGGACCCCGCGCTGCTCGACGAGGTGTGGGGCCGCTTCGCCGAGGCGGTCGACCCCCTGCGTACGGCCGGACGGCTGGGCGCCGTGCTGTTCCAGTTCCCGCCCTGGTTCACCCCCGGCGCCCCGGCCGAACGCTTCCTGGAGGACTGCGCGGAACGCACCAAGGGCTGGCCGCTCGCCGTCGAGTTCCGCCACCCCGCCTGGTGGCACCCCGAACGAGGAGACGACACGGCGGAGTTGCTGGCCTCCCTGGGCGCCACGACGGTCGGCGTCGACATGGCCCAGGGCCTCACCGCCTCCCTGCCGCCCCTGCTCCCGGTCACCCGCCCCGCCCTGGCGGTCGTACGGTTCCACGGCCGCAGCGGGGCGTGGGGGAGGGGCAGCAAGGAGGACCGCTTCCGCCACGACTACGACGTGACGGAACTCGCCGCCTGGGTGCCGCGCCTGCGCCGCGCGGCACGGCGCACGGACGAACTCCACGTCCTGTTCAACAACTGCTGCGGCGACGCGGCGGTACGGGCGGCGGAGACGATGCGGGGGCTGCTGGCAGCCCCCGCCGAATAGGCCCGTACGCCCCCCGACCTGCATGTCGGATTTCCGCCAGACCGCCACGCCGCCGTGGCCGATCCTGGAGACATGCACCAGGGGATGTACACCGACACCGAACGCTGCGTACGCGCCGTGCGGTCGAAGGACGCACGGTTCGACGGCTGGTTCTACACCGCCGTCCTGACCACCGGCATCTACTGCCGCCCCAGCTGCCCCGTCGTCCCGCCCAAGCCGGAGAACATGGTGTTCCACCCGAGCGCGGCCGCCTGCCAGCAGGCCGGGTTCCGGGCGTGCAAGCGCTGCCGCCCCGACACCAGCCCCGGCTCCCCGGAGTGGAACACGCGGGCCGACCTCGTGGCCCGCGCCATGCGGCTGATCGCCGACGGCGTCGTCGACCGCGACGGCGTCACCGGACTCGCCGCCCGCCTCGGCTACAGCACCCGGCAGATCGAACGCCAGCTGTACGCCGAGCTGGGCGCCGGCCCTCTCGCCCTGGCCCGCGCCCAGCGCGCGCAGACCGCGCGGACGCTCGTCGAGACGACGGACCTGCCCATGGCGGACGTCGCCTTCGCGGCCGGCTTCTCCTCCGTGCGCACCTTCAACGACACCGTGCGCGACGTGTACGCGCTCACCCCGAGCGAGCTCCGTGCCCGGACCCCGCGGGACACCGCGCGCCGCGACACCCCGGGCACGCTCTCCCTGCGCCTGTCGTTCCGCGCCCCGCTCAACCCCGACAACCTCTTCGGCCACCTCGCCGCGACCGCCGTGCCCGGCGTGGAGGAATGGAGGGACGGTACCTACCGGCGCACCCTGCGGCTCCCGTACGGCCACGGCATCGTGACGCTGGCCCCGCGCCCCGACCACATCGCCTGCCGGCTCGCCCTCGGCGACCCCCGCGACCTCACCGTCGCCATCAGCCGCTGCCGCCGCCTGCTCGACCTCGACGCCGACCCGGTCGCCGTCGACGAGCAGCTGCGGACCGACCCCGCGCTCGCGCCCCTCGTCGACAAGGCACCCGGCCGCCGGGTGCCGCGCACGGTCGACGAGGCGGAGTTCGCCGTCCGCGCGGTCCTCGGCCAGCAGGTGTCGACGGCCGCCGCCCGCACCCACGCGGCCCGCCTGGTCACCGCGCACGGCACCCCCGTGGACGACCCCGAGGGCGGCCTCACCCACCTCTTCCCGACCCCGGAGCACCTGGCCGCGCTCGACCCGGACGCCCTCGCCATGCCCCGCACCCGACGCACCACCCTGACCACCCTGGTCCGCCGGCTCGCGGACGGCGACCTCCGCCTGGGCGCCGACAGCGACCGGTCCGCGACCCGCGCCGCGCTCCTCGCCCTCCCCGGCTTCGGCCCCTGGACGGCCGACGTCATCGCCATGCGCGCCCTCGGCGACCCCGACGCCTTCCTCCCCACCGACCTCGGCGTCCGCCGCGCGGCCCGCGACCTGGGCCTGCCCGCCACCCCGTCCGCCCTCACCGCCCGCGCGTCGGCCTGGCGCCCTTGGCGCGCCTACGCCGTCCAGTACCTCTGGGCGACGGACAGCCACCCGATCAACTTCCTGCCGGCCTGACGCAGCGGAGGACTCGCAGCCGATGAGACAGCACACCGTGACCGACAGCCCCTACGGGCCCCTGACCCTCGTCGCCGACGACGGCGTCCTGTGCGGCCTCTACATGACCGGCCAGCGGCACCGCCCGGCCGAGGAGACCTTCGGCGCCCCCGACGACACTCCCTTCGCCGGGACGACCGAACAGCTCGCCGCCTACTTCGCGGGTGAGCTGAAGGAGTTCACCGTCCCCCTGCGCCTGCACGGCACCCCGTTCCAGCGCCGGGTGTGGGAGCAGCTGACGCGCATCCCCTACGGCGAGACCCGCACCTACGGCCGGCTCGCCCACCTGCTCGGCAACCCCAAGGCGTCCCGCGCGGTCGGACTCGCCAACGGCCGCAACCCGGTCGGCATCATCGTGCCGTGCCACCGGGTCATCGGCTCCACCGGCGGCCTCACCGGCTACGGCGGCGGCCTGGACCGCAAGCGGCGCCTGCTCGACTTCGAACGCGGGACGGCCCTGTTCTAGATGAGCGGCCCGGCTCTAGGCGGCGATCCGGCGCAGCAACGCCGGCAGGGCCGTGCCGATCGGCTCGTCGATGACCTCGTCGGCGAGGGCGTCGTACGGGGTCGGCTCGGCGTTGACGACGATCAGGCGGGCGCCGTGGTCGACGGCGACCTGCGCGAGGCCGGCGGCCGGATGGACCTGGAGGCTGGTGCCGGCCGCGACGAACACCGTGCACGCCTTGGTGATCGCCACCGCCTCACCGAGCACCACCGGGTCGAGCGCCTCGCCGAACATCACCGTCGCCGGCTTGAGGATGCCCCCGCAGTCCGCGCACGGCGGGTCCTCCTCGCCGGCCGACAGACGGGCCAGAGCGTCCTCCATCGGCGTCCGCGCGTCGCAGTTGGTGCAGACGACTCCGCGCGCCGTGCCGTGCAGTTCCAGCACCTTGCGGTCCGGCATGCCGCCGAGCTGGTGCAGCCCGTCCACGTTCTGCGTGATCACCCGCACCGCCGTCCCGGACCGCGCCAGCTCGGCCACGGCGCGGTGGGCGACGTTCGGTTCGGGCAGCGCGGCGACGTTCTCCTGCCGCATCCGCCACGACCGGCGGCGGATCTCCGGATCAGCCATGTAGTACGCGTACGTCACGAGCTTCTCGGCGTCCGGGTCGCGGCGCCACAGCCCGGCGGGCCCGCGGTAGTCGGGGATGCCGGAGTCGGTGCTGACGCCGGCGCCGGTCAGGAGGGCGACGAGGGGCTTGCTCATGCGGTGAGGGTAGGGCGGCCGGGGCGCGCGCGGCCAGCGGATTCCGGGCGGGTCAGCGCACCCGGTGCCCGTCCTCCAGCTCCGCCGTGCCCGAGCCGTCGGCGAGCACGTCGAGGGCGGCCAGCACCCGGCGGCCGAGGGAGCCCGGCAGGTGCGCCATGATCTCCTCGCGCTCCACCAGCCGCCACGACAGCAGCTCCTCCTCCTGGAGCCGGATCGCCCGCAACTCGTCCGCACCGAGCACACCGCCGTCGTACAGGTACGCCACCAGCGGCGGGACGCCCGGCGTCCGCACCCAGTCCACCGCGAGGAGCCGGCCGAGTTCACGGTCCAGGCCGATCTCCTCGGCCGTCTCCCGCCGCGCCCCGTCGCGCGGGCTCTCCCCGTCGTCCGACTCGACGGTGCCGCCGGGCAGCGCCCACCCCTCCCGGTAGTTCGGCTCGACGAGCAGCACCCGCCCCTCCGCGTCGCGGAAGAGCGCGGCGGCCCCGGCGAGTACACGGGGGAGGGAGGCGACGTAGCCGGCGAAGTCCTGGGTGTCCTGCGTGGTGGTCATGCGGGAAGGGTAACGGCGCCGACGGGCCCCGCCGGGGCGGTCGCCACCTGCCCGGACGGCGCACGGCAGCACACGCCGTCCCCTGATCGACACGGCGGGCGCACACGCCGGAGCACGGCCGACGGCGACAAGAGCTCAGGCCTCCGCCTGCGCCAGCCGCAGCGTCCGCTCCGCCAGCTCGCTGATCCGCACCCCGTCGAACCCGAAGACCGCGCTGCGCACGGTGTCCTCCAGCGGCTCCTTCCACTGCTCCGGCACGGCTGCCGCGCCGCACATCACGCCGGCCACCGAACCGGCCGTCGCGCCGTTGGAGTCCGTGTCCAGACCACCCCGCACCGTCAGCGCCACGGTCCGGGTGAAGTCGCCGTCGCCGTACAGCAGGCCGGCGGTGAGCACGGCGGCGTTCGGAACCGTGTGGATCCAGCCGAGGCCCGCCGTCTCCTCCTCCAGCGTGGTGAGGGAGTCCTCCCAGGACAGCCCGCTTCCGTGCAGGGACGTCACCCGGCGCACGGTGCGCGCCAGCCGGCTGCTCGCCGGGATCACCGTCAGCGCCTCGTCCACCGCCTGCCGCACCGTCGGCGCCGTGAACGCCGCCGCGACCATCGCCGCCGCCCACATCGCGCCGTACACGCCGTTGCCCGTGTGGGACAGCACGGCGTCCTTGCGGGCCAGCGCGGCGGCCCGGCGCGGGGCGCCCGGCGAGGTCCAGCCGTGCACGTCGGCACGGATCAGCGCGCCGATCCACTCCTGGTAGGGGTTCTCGTACGTCGCCGTCAGCGGCGGCTTCAGACCGTTCGCGAGGTTGCGGTACGCGGCCCGCTCTGCGGTGAAGGTCTGCAGGTACGGCAGCCGCAGCAGCCACAGGTCGCCGACCTGCTCGGTGCTGAAACCGAAGCCGTGGGTCTCCAGCAGGTGCAGGCCGAGGATCGCGTAGTCGACGTCGTCGTCCCGGCAGCTGCCGCGCACCCGGCCCCGCACGCAGTACCGCCACTCCGGCCGCAGCGTCCGCTCCTCGCTCTCGGACGGCGGCCCGGGCAGGTAGTCGGTGAGCGGCAGCGCGTCCGTCGCCCGCAGGTAGCGGTCGATGCGGTCCCGCGTCCACACCTCGCCCTGCTCCACCGGTTTGCCGAGCATGTTGCCGGCGATCCGGCCCAGCCAGCCGCCGAGGATCCGGTCGGCGAGTCCGGGCCCGTCGGTCGTGTCGGGCCCGTCGGTCGCGTCGGTCGTGGCGGTCATGGGACCGGTCTACCCGTTTCCGGGCGGTTGCGCGCGGGACCGGTCCACGGGCCGGTCCGGGCATGACGGGCACCGCGTGCGGCGGTTAGGGTCGCAGCGGCGCGACTGGCCCCGGCACGCAGGCGTGGGCGGGGCCCGATGAGCGAGGGGAAGGCAAGTGGCGGACGCTGCAGGAAGCGGTACGCGTAGGACGCCGTCGGCACAGCGGGTGCTGGTCGCCGCGGACAAGTTCAAGGGGTCGCTGACGGCCGTGGAGGTCGCCGAGCGGGTGACGGCCGGGCTGCGCAGGGTCCGGGCGGACCTCGCGGTCGAGGCGCTGCCGGTGGCCGACGGAGGCGACGGCACCGTCGCGGCGGCCGTGGCGGCCGGGTTCGCACGGCACGAGGTCCGGGTCCGCGGCCCGCTCGGCGACGAGGTGACCGCGGCCTACGCGCTGCGGGACGGCACCGCCGTCGTGGAGATGGCGGAGGCCAGCGGGCTGCAGCGGCTGCCCGACGGGGTCCTCGCGCCGCTCACGGCCTCGACGTACGGCTCAGGGGAGTTGCTGCGGGCCGCGCTGGACGCGGGCGCGCGGCACATCGTGTTCGGCGTCGGCGGCAGCGCGACGACCGACGGCGGGGCGGGGATGCTGGCGGCGCTGGGCGCGCGGTTCCTGACGGCGTCGGGTGAGCCCGTGGGGCCCGGCGGCGGGGCGCTGGCCGAGCTGGCGTCGGCCGACCTGTCCGGTCTCGACCCGCGGCTCGGGTCCGTGGAGTTCGTGCTGGCCAGCGACGTCGACAACCCGCTCACCGGGCCGAAGGGCGCGGCGGCGGTGTACGGGCCGCAGAAGGGCGCCTCGCCGGAGGACGTCGGGCGGCTGGACGCGGCACTGGCGCACTTCGCGAAGGTGCTGGACGCTTCCGCGTACGCGGGGTCGCCGGGTGCGGGCGCCGCGGGCGGCATCGGCTTCGGGGCGCTGCTGCTGGGGGCGCGGTTCCGGCCGGGCATCGAGGTGATGCTGGACGTGCTGGGGTTCGCGTCGGCGCTGGAGCGGGCCGATCTGGTGATCACGGGCGAGGGGTCGCTGGACGAGCAGACGCTGCACGGGAAGGCGCCGGCGGGGGTGGCCTCGGCGGCGCGGGCCGCGGGGAAGGACGTGATCGCGGTGTGCGGGCGGCTGGCGTTGCCGCCGGAGGCGTTGGGGCGGGCCGGGATCCGGCGCGCGTACGCCCTGACGGACCTGGAGCCGGACGTCGCGGTGTGCATCGCCGATGCGGGGCCCATCCTGGAACGCACGGGTGAGCGCATCGCCCGTGACTACCTCAGCTGACCGACCCGGTTCTTCGCCCCCGCCGCCCCTTCCCGTCCCGACCCCGGGGGCTGCGCCCCGGGCCCCCTTGTCGGCCCTGACGGGCCTCGTCCTCAAACGCCGGACGGGCTGGATGTCACCCCCGAGTCGGGTGGTGGGTGGGCGAAGGTCGGGGGTCTGGGGGCGGAGCTTCCAGGAGAGGCCCGCCGCACGCCCGGTGCAGACAAAAGGGCCCCGGACCCGACTCGGGTCCGGGGCCCAGAAGCCCAGCGGCAGCGTTACGGCAGCTGCGCCGCCCGCGCCTCGCGACGGTTGTCGCGGAAGTTGTTCACCCGCCGTGCCGTGGCGAAGAGCGGAATCACCGCGCCCATCACCAGCTGCAGCGCACACCCCGTCTGCAGGAGCAGCTGACCGCTCGGCGCGTCGAACGCCCACGCCGCCAGCAGCCCCATCGACAGCACGATCCACGAGAGCATCGCCACCGCGAGGCGGCCCCGCGGCTTCGGGTACTCCACGCGGCTCACCATCAGCCACGCCGTGCCGATGATCGCCAGCAGCGTCGCCACGAACGGCAGCTCCAGCAGCACGATCGACACGACCGTCAGCGCCCCGAACGGCGACGGCATGCCCTGGAAGGTGCCGTCCTTCACGGTGACGCAGGAGAACCTCGCCAGCCTCAGCACCACCGCCAGCAGCACCACGATCGCGCCGACCGCGGCCACTCTCTGGTGCGCGTCGTCCGCGACCATGCCGTAGACGAGCACGAAGTACGCCGGCGCGAGGCCGAAGCTGATCAGGTCCGAGAGGTTGTCCAGCTCGGCGCCCATCGGCGAGGAGCGCAGCTTGCGCGCCACCAGGCCGTCGAACAGGTCGAAGACCGCCGCGCACAGCATCAGGATGACGGCGGTGGCCGCGCTGTGGCGGGCCATGCCGGTCTCCTGGCTGCCCTGCAGATGAGGGATCAGGATGCCGGTGGTGGTGAAGTACACCGCCATGAAGCCGCACGTGGCGTTGCCCAGCGTGAGGGTGTCCGCTATCGACAGGCGCAGCGACAGAGGCATCTCCTCGTCGTCCTCGTCGGCCTCCGGCACCCAGCCGGCCTGGGTCTCGGGATCAACCACGGTCAATGCGAGTCACCCCAGCCACGGTCTTCTGACCCACTTCCACATCGACCTCCACACCCTCGGGCAGGTAGATGTCGACGCGCGAGCCGAAGCGGATCAGGCCGATGCGCTCGCCCTGCTCGACCTTGGTGCCCTGCGGCACGTAGGGGACGATGCGGCGGGCCACCGCGCCGGCGATCTGGATCATCTCGATGTCACCGAGCTCGGTGTCGAAGTGCCACACCACGCGCTCGTTGTTCTCGCTCTCCTTGTTGAAGGCGGGAACGAAGCCACCGGGGATGTGCTCCACCGACGTCACGGTGCCGGCCAGGGGGGCGCGGTTCACGTGGACGTTGAGCGGGCTCATGAAGATCGCGACGCGGGTGCGTCCGTCCTTCCAGGGCATGATGCTCTGCACCACACCGTCGGCGGGCGAGATGACCCTGCCCTGGGCGATCTCGCGCTCGGGGTCGCGGAAGAACCACAGCATCCCCGCCGCGAGTGCGGTGGCGGGGACGGCGACGGCCTTGGCGGCGCCCGAGCGGCGGGCGCGGAGCAGACTCACGGCTGCGGTGGCGACGGTCGGCAGAAGCCACGGCGATGCTCCGCGCGCGAGGCGTACGCCGGCGAGGCTGTCGCGGTGTGCAGAGGTTTGGCTGTGGGGCATGGATGACCTTCGTAGCGGATGATGCCGCGCAACTGCGGGGGACGGCGGCTTTCCGGCGATCGTAGCGGCTCCCGGCCGCAACTGGGTAAGCCAGGCAACCAAGTCGGCGGCCGAAGAGTGCATACGGGGTGTGATCCTCTTCCTCAAGAAAACACCCCGTATCCGGACATCTAGCCCTGGAATCGATACTCTTCGAGCAGTCGGCGGCCGATGATCATTTTCTGGATCTCGGCGGTGCCCTCACCGATCAGCAGCATCGGTGCCTCCCGGTAGAGGCGCTCGATCTCGTACTCCTTGGAGAAGCCGTAGCCGCCGTGGATCCGGAAGGCGTCCTCCACGACCTCCTTGCAGTACTCGGAGGCGAGGTACTTCGCCATCCCTGCCTCAAGGTCGTTTCGCTCCCCGGAGTCCTTTTTGCGTGCCGCGTTGACCATCATGGCATGCGCGGCCTCCACCTTGGTAGCCATCTCCGCCAGCTTGAACTGGATGGCCTGGTGTTTGGCGATCGGCTTGCCGAAAGTGTGACGCTGCTGGGCGTACCGGACACCCAGCTCGAAGGCACGCTGAGCGACGCCGCAGCCACGTGCCGCGACGTTCACGCGGCCGACCTCGACCCCGTCCATCATTTGGTAAAAACCTCGGCCGGTGACGCCGCCGAGCACCCGATCGGCGGGAACGCGCAGGCCGTCCATGATGAGCTCGGTCGTGTCGACGCCCTTGTAGCCCATCTTGTCGATCTTCCCGGGGATGGTCAGGCCCGGACGGACCTCGCCGAAGCCCGGCTCCTTCTCCACCAGGAAGGTGGTCATCGACTTGTGCGGCTTGGCGGCTGCCTCTTCAGGGGAGTGTCCTTCGTCACTCCGCACCAGAACGGCCACCAGGGACGACGTTCCGCCGTTCGTCAGCCACATCTTCTGGCCGTTGAGGACGTACTCGTCGCCGTCCTTCACCGCCTTGGACGTGATGGCCGACACGTCGGAGCCCAGCCCCGGCTCCGACATCGAGAAGGCGCCGCGGATGTCGCCGGCCGCCATCCGCGGCAGGAAGTGGTCCTTCTGCTCCTGCGTGCCGTGCTGCTTGAGCATGTACGCCACGATGAAGTGCGTGTTGATGATGCCGGAGACCGACATCCAGCCGCGGGCGATCTCCTCGACGCACAGCGCGTACGTGAGGAGGGACTCGCCCAGACCCCCGTACTCCTCGGGGATCATCAGACCGAACAGGCCCAATTCCCTGAGCCCGTCGACGATCTGCTGCGGGTACTCGTCGCGGTGCTCCAGCTCCGTGGCGACCGGGATGATCTCCTTGTCCACGAAGTCCCGGACGGTGGAGAGGATCTCCTGCTGGACGTCGGTCAGACCGGCCGTCTGGGCGAGTCGCGCCATGGCTACTTCTCCTGCTGCTTCGGTTCCGGGCGGCCGGGCTGCTCGCCGCCGCGCTCCTTGATGTACGTCTCGGTCGGCACCATCACCTTGCGGCGGAACACGCAGACCAGGGTCCCGTCCTGCTTGTGGCCCTTGGTCTCGACGTACACGATGCCGCGGTCGTTCTTCGACTTCGACGGCCACTTGTCCAGGACGGTCGTCTGCCCGTAGATCGTGTCGCCGTGGAAGGTGGGCGCCACGTGCTTGAGCGACTCGATCTCCAGGTTGGCGATCGCCTTGCCGGAGACGTCCGGCACCGACATGCCGAGCAGCAGGGAGTAGATGTAGTTCCCGACCACCACGTTCTTGCCGAAGTCCGTCGTCTTCTCGGCGTAGTTGGTGTCCATGTGGAGCGGGTGGTGGTTCATGGTGAGCAGGCAGAACAGGTGGTCGTCGTACTCGGTGACCGTCTTGCCCGGCCAGTGCTTGTACGTCGCCCCGACCTCGAACTCCTCGTAGGTGCGTCCGAACTGCATGGTCCTCAGGCCTCCGGGATCTCGAACTTCGACGTGCGCCGCATGCCGGCGGCGCGGCCCTTGCCCGAGATGACCAGGGCCATCTTGCGGCTGGCCTCGTCGATCATCTCGTCGCCGAGCATCGCGGAGCCCTTCTTGCCGCCCGCCTCGGACGTGTAGTAGTCGTACGCGTCCAGGATCAGCTCGGCGTGGTCGTAGTCCTCCTGCGACGGCGAGAAGATCTCGTTGGACGCCTCGACCTGGCCGGGGTGCAGCACCCACTTGCCGTCGAAGCCGAGCGCTGCGGCCCGCCGGGCGACCTCGCGGTAGCCGTCCACGTTGCGGATCTGCAGGTAGGGGCCGTCGATCGCCTGGAGGTCGTTGGCGCGGGCGGCCATCAGGATCTTCATCAGGATGTAGTGGTAGGCGTCCGCCGGGTAGCCGGGCGGCTGCTCGCCCACGACCAGCGACTTCATGTTGATCGACGCCATGAAGTCGGCCGGGCCGAAGATGATGGTCTCCAGGCGCTGGGAGGCCTGGGCGATCTCGTTGACGTTGTTCAGGCCCTGGGCGTTCTCGATCTGCGCCTCGATGCCGATCTTGCCGACCTCGAAGCCCATCGTCTTCTCGATCTGCGTCAGCAGCAGGTCGAGGGCGACGACCTGCTGGGCGGTCTGCACCTTCGGCAGCATGATGCAGTCGAGGTTCTGGCCGGCCCCCTCGACGACCGTCACGACGTCCCGGTACGTCCACTCCGTGGTCCAGTCGTTGACGCGCACCACGCGCGTCTTGCCGGTCCAGTCGCCCTCGTTCAGGAACTTCACGATGGTGTGGCGCGCCTCGGGCTTGGCGAGCGGGGCGCAGGCGTCCTCGAGGTCCAGGAAGACCTGGTCCGCCGGGAGGCCCTGGGCCTTCTCCAGGAAGCGCGGGTTCGAGCCGGGTACCGCCAGGCAGGAACGCCGGGGGCGAAGGCGGTTGACCGTGGTCATGCGGGGACCTCCAGGGGGTCGAGCTTGTTCGCGGTGCGGATCTCGTCGACGATGCGGCCGATGATCCCGGTGATGTCGAAGTCCTTCGGGGTGAAGACCGCGGCGACTCCCGCGGCCCGCAGTTGTTCGGCGTCACCGCTGGGGATGATGCCACCGGCGATCACGGGAATGTCCGTGGCGCCGGCCACACGGAGCCGTTCGAGCACGTCGGGCACCAGCTGGGCGTGCGATCCGGAGAGGATGGACAGGCCCACCGCGTGGACGTCCTCCGCCAGCGCGGCGTCCACGATCTGCTCCGGGGTGAGCCGGATGCCCTGGTAGACCACCTCGAACCCGGCGTCGCGGGCCCGCACGGCGATCTGCTCGGCGCCGTTGGAGTGACCGTCCAGGCCCGGCTTGCCGACCAGGAAGCGCAGCTTGCCGACGCCCAGGTCCTTCGCCGTGAGTTCCACCTTCCGGCGGACCTCCGACAGGGGGGAGCCCTCCTCGGCGGCGACCGCCACGGGGGCGGACGACACCCCGGTCGGCGCGCGGAACTCGCCGAACACCTCGCGCAGCGCGCCGGCCCACTCGCCGGTGGTGACGCCGGCCCGGGCGCACTCCAGGGTGGCCTCCATGAGGTTGTCGGTGCCGCGCGCGGCCTCCTTCAGCTTCTCCAGCGACTTGCAGGGGCGCGGGTGGTTGAAGGGCGGCTGGTAGCGGGTGTCGCGCCAGTGCTGCAGCGAGGCGATCACCCGGGCCTCCACCGCGGGGTCGACGGTCTGGATGGCGGTGTCCAGGTCGGCGGTGAGCGGGTTGGGCTCGGTGGACTCGAAGGCGTTGACCCCGATGATCTTCTCCTCGCCGGACTCGATCCGCCCCCGGCGTTCGGCGTGCGAGGAGACCAGCTGGGACTTCAGGTAGCCGGACTCGACGGCGGCCATCGCGCCGCCCATCTCCTGGATCCGCCCGATCTCCGCGGTCGCCTCCGCGACCAGTTCCTCGACCTTCGCCTCGATCACCGTCGAGCCCTCGAAGATGTCGTCGTACTCCAGCAGGTCGCTCTCGTAGGCGAGGACCTGCTGGATGCGCAGCGACCACTGCTGGTCCCAGGGGCGGGGCAGGCCGAGGGCCTCGTTCCAGGCGGGCAGCTGCACGGCACGCGCGCGGGCGTCCTTGGAGAGGGTGACGGCCAGCATCTCCAGCACGATGCGCTGGACGTTGTTCTCCGGCTGCGCCTCGGTCAGTCCGAGGGAGTTGACCTGGACGCCGTAGCGGAAGCGGCGGTGCTTGGGGTTCTCGATGCCGTACCGCTCGCGGGTGACGGTGTCCCAGATGCGGCCGAACGCGCGCATCTTGCACATCTCCTCGACGAAGCGGACGCCCGCGTTCACGAAGAAGGAGATGCGGCCGACCACGTCGCCCATGCGTTCCTGCGGCACCTGGCCGCTGTCCCGCACCGCGTCGAGCACGGCGATCGCGGTGGACATCGCGTACGCGATCTCCTGCACCGGCGTGGCCCCGGCCTCCTGCAGGTGGTAGCTGCAGATGTTGATCGGGTTCCACTTCGGGATGTGGGAGACCGTGTACGCGATCATGTCGGTGGTCAGGCGGAGCGACGGTCCCGGCGGGAACACGTGCGTGCCGCGGGACAGGTACTCCTTGACGATGTCGTTCTGGGTCGTGCCCTGGAGCTTGGTGACGTCCGCGCCCTGCTCCTCGGCGACGACCTGGTAGAGCGCCAGCAGCCACATGGCGGTGGCGTTGATCGTCATCGAGGTGTTCATCTGCTCCAGGGGGATGTCCTGGAACAGCCGGCGCATGTCACCGAGGTGCGCGACCGGCACGCCGACCCGGCCGACCTCGCCGCGGGCGAGGACGTGGTCGGAGTCGTAGCCGGTCTGGGTCGGCAGGTCGAAGGCGACCGACAGCCCTGTCTGCCCCTTGGCGAGGTTGCGCCGGTACAGCTCGTTGGACGCCTCGGCGGTCGAGTGGCCGGCGTACGTCCGCATGAGCCACGGACGGTCCTTCTGACGCTCTGTCATGGTCCTGCCCGCCCTCAGACGTTACGGAAGCGGTTGATGGCGTCGATGTGCCTGGCCCGCTTCTCGTGGTCGCGCACGCCGAGACCCTCCTCGGGCGCCAGGCACAGCACGCCGACCTTGCCCTGGTGGAGGTTGCGGTGCACGTCGTACGCGGCCTGGCCGGTGTCCTCCAGGGCGTAGGTCTTCGAGAGCGTGGGGTGGATCTTGCCCTTGGCGATGAGGCGGTTGGCCTCCCAGGCCTCGCGGTAGTTGGCGAAGTGGGAGCCGATGATGCGCTTCAGGGACATCCACAGGTAGCGGTTGTCGTACTGGTGCATGTAGCCCGAGGTCGAGGCGCACGTGGTGATGGTGCCGCCCTTGCGGGTGACGAAGACCGAGGCGCCGAAGGTCTCGCGGCCGGGGTGCTCGAAGACGATGTCGATGTCCTCGCCGCCGGTGAGTTCGCGGATGCGCTTGCCGAAGCGCTTCCACTCCTTGGGGTCCTGGGTGTTCTCGTCCTTCCAGAACTTGTAGCCCTCGGCGTTGCGGTCGATGATCGCCTCGGCGCCCATCTTCCGGCAGATCTCCGCCTTCTGGTCGCTGGAGACGACGCAGATCGGGTTGGCGCCGCCGGCCAGCGCGAACTGGGTGGCGTACGAGCCGAGGCCGCCGCTCGCGCCCCAGATGAGGACGTTGTCGCCCTGCTTCATGCCGGCGCCGTTGCGGGAGACCAGCTGGCGGTAGGCGGTGGAGTTGACCAGGCCGGGGGCTGCGGCCTCCTCCCAGCTGAGGTGGTCCGGCTTCGGCATCAGCTGGTTGGACTTGACGAGCGCGATCTCGGCGAGGCCGCCGAAGTTGGTCTCGAAGCCCCAGATGCGCTGCTCGGGGTCGAGCATCGTGTCGTTGTGGCCGTCGGAGGACTCCAGCTCGACGGACAGACAGTGCGCGACGACCTCGTCACCGGGCTTCCAGGAGTTCACGCCGGGGCCGGTGCGCAGCACGACGCCCGCGAGGTCGGAGCCGATGATGTGGTACGGCAGGTCGTGGCGCTTGGCCAGCTCGCTGGTGCGGCCGTAGCGCTCGAGGAACCCGAAGGTGGACAGCGGCTCGAAGATCGAGGTCCACACCGAGTTGTAGTTGACCGAGGAGGCCATCACGGCGACCAGGGCCTCGCCGGGGCCCAGCTCGGGCAGCGGCACGTCGTCCAGGTGGATCGACTTGCGGGGGTCCTTGTCGCGGGTGGCGAGGCCCGCGAACATCTCCGTCTCGTCCTTGTGCACGGTGATCGCGCGGTACGACTCGGGGAGCGGCAGGGCGGCGAAGTCCTCCGACGTGGAGTCGGGCGACTGGATCGCGGCCAGGATGTCCTTGACGGTCACGGTGTTGCCTCCGGCGATGGGCGCCCTAAGGGAGGGGCGCTGAGGGTTACGTCGGTGTGCTGCTGAGGGTCGAGGGGTGCCGTCGGTTCGGCGGGTGGTGCTTCGGCAGCGCGTGGTTGCGCGGGAGGGTGCCTGTGACGCAGGCGTCCGGGCGTGCGGGCTGTGGACCCGCCGGGACTCGCCCGGACCTCTTCAACGTATGGCACGCCGTGTCAGTCGGCAAGGCACTGCGTGCCAGAACTTGGGCTCAGGTGGAATCTTTACGCATCAGATGAGCGATGATCGATCGAAGCGGCCCGGAAACGCGGGCGAAAAGCGCCCCTGACATGGCAAAACGGCCACCCCGAGGGGTGGCCGTCATCACAGCGGTGGAGAGTGGTTCAGCGCTCCTTGAGCGCCTGCTCGATGGCCCGCATGACCTCGTCCAGCGGGGCGTCGGTCCGGGCGACCGTCACCAGCACCTCGTCGTGCGCGGACGCCGTGGCCGCCGGTGGCCGCTGCGGGGCGGCCGTGCGCCGGCCCGCCATGATGCCGGTGCCGAAGGTCTTTCGCACGATCGCGAAGGCGTGGTCCAGCTGCGCCTCCACGTCGCCCTGGCCGCCCGCCCGCAGCCAGCGCCGCAGCACGTGGTTGTGCGCCGTGACCACCGCGGACGCGGCGACCTCCGCCAGCAGCGGGTCGTCGTTGGCGTCGTCGTCGTGCGCGTGCTCGTCGAAGTGGCCCAGCAGATAACGGGTGAACAGCCGCTCGTAGCGGGCCACCGAGGCGATCTCCGCCTCGCGCAGCGTCGGGACCTCGCGGGTCAGCTTGTAGCGGGCGACCGAGATGTCCGGCCGCGCCGCGTACATCTTCATGACTTCCTTGATGCCCCGGCACACCGTGTCGAGCGGATGCTCGTGCGCGGGGGCGGCGTTGAGCACCGCCTCGGCGCGGACCAGGGTGTCGTCGTGGTCCGGGAAGATCGCCTCTTCCTTGGAGCGGAAGTGACGGAAGAACGTGCGGCGGGCCACCCCGGCGGCGGCCGCGATCTCGTCGACGGTGGTCGCCTCGTACCCCTTGGTCGCGAACAGCTCCATCGCGGCGGCCGCGAGCTCCCGGCGCATTTTCAGCCGCTGGGCGGCGGCACGCGAGCCGGCGGTGGACTCCGGCGGCTCGGTCGTGGCTGGCGTACGTACGGACTTGGCGGGCTGGGACATGCCCTGAACGTACTGCATGCGCGCAGCTCGGTGCGCGTGACCGGGGCTTCCCCCGCCCTCGGGGGGCGGGGGAGGAGCGGTGCGGGCGGGCGGCGGGAACCGGTCGGGATCCAGCAGCCCGCCCCACTCGGCACCGCCCGGGAGCGGCTCGCCGGGGAACCGCTCAGCGCTTGGCATATTCGCGGAAGCCACGGCCGGTCTTGCGGCCGAGGCAGCCCGCGGCCACCAGGTGCTCCAGCAGGGGCGCCGGGGCCAGACCCGGGTCGCGGAACTCGCGGTGCAGCACCTTCTCGATGGCCAGCGAGACGTCCAGCCCGACCACGTCCAACAGCTCGAACGGGCCCATCGGGTAGCCGCCGCCCAGCTTCATCGCGGCGTCGATGTCGTCGAGGGTGGCGTAGTGCTCCTGCACCATCTTGATCGCGTTGTTGAGGTACGGGAACAGCAGCGCGTTCACGATGAACCCGGCCCGGTCCCCGCAGTCCACGGCGTGCTTGCGGATCCTCGCGCAGACCTCCCGCACGGTGGCGTGCACGTCGTCGCCGGTCAGGACCGTGCGCACCACCTCGACCAGTTTCATCGCCGGAGCCGGGTTGAAGAAGTGCATGCCGATCACGTCCTGCGGGCGCGAGGTGGCGCGGGCGCAGGCGACGACCGGGAGGGAGGACGTGGTGGTGGCGAGCACCGCGCCGGGCTTGCAGACCTTGTCCAGCGTCGCGAACAGCTGCCGCTTGACCTCCAGGTCCTCGGCGACCGCCTCGACCGCGAGGTCGACGTCGGCGAAGTCGTCGTAGGTGCCCGTCGCGCGGATCAGGTCCAGGGTGCCCGCGGCGGCCTCGGCGGTCATCCGGCCCTTGTCGACCGACCGGGACAGCGACTTGCCGATGCGGGCCTTGGCCCGCTGCGCCTTCTCCTCGCTGCGGGCGGCCAGGACGACCTCGAAGCCCGCCTTGGCGAAGACCTCGGCGATCCCGGACGCCATCGTGCCCGAGCCGGCCACGCCCACCGAGCGCACCGGACGTCCGGCCACCGACGGGCCGTCCTCACGCGGGGTGAGGGCGTCCTCGACGACCGTGCCGCTGCCCGGCGCCTCGTAGGTGTAGAAGCCGCGGCCCGCCTTGCGGCCGGTCAGTCCCGCCTCGCTGAGCTGCTTGAGGATCGGCGCGGGGGCGTGCAGCCGGTCGCGGGAGGCGGTGTACATGGCCTCCAGGACCGTGCGGGCGGTGTCGACGCCGATCAGGTCCAGCAGTGCCAGCGGGCCCATCGGCAGGCCGCAGCCCAGCCGCATCGCGGCGTCGATGTCCTCGCGGGAGGCGTAGTTGGCCTCGTACATCGCGGCGGCCTGGTTGAGGTAGCCGAACAGCAGGCCGTCGGCGACGAAGCCGGGCCGGTCGCCGACCGCCACCGGCTCCTTGCCCAGGTCCAGGGCGAGGTTGGTGACGGTGGTGACGGCGGCGGGCGCGGTCAGCACACTGGAGACGACCTCGACCAGCTTCATCGCGGGCGCCGGGTTGAAGAAGTGCATGCCCAGCACCCGCTCGGGGTGGGCGGAGTCGGCGGCCAGCCGGGTCACGGACAGCGCGTTGGTGCCGGTGGCCAGGACGGTGTCCGCCCGCACGACACCGTCCAGCTCACGGAAGATCTGCTGCTTGATCTCGTACGACTCCGGCGCCACCTCGATCACCAGGTCGGCGTCGGCGGCGGCCGAGAGGTCGGTGGCGGTGGTGACCCGGGCGAGGAGCTCCTCGCGCTGCTCCCCGGTCAGCCGGCCGCGCTCGACGGCGCGGGCGGTGGAGGCCTCCAGGGTGGCGACGCACTTCGCGGCCTGGGCCTCGCTGATGTCGATGCCGACGACGTCGCGGCCGGCGGCGGCCAGGACCTCGGCGATGCCGGTGCCCATCGTGCCGAGGCCGACCACGGCGATCGTCCGGAGCGGGGACAGGGGGGTGTCGGACAGGGGAGTGGCCATCGCGGGACTCCAGGAATGAGGGTGACGACGGAAGCCGCGCCCCGGTGCGCCGACAGGCGCACCGGGTGCGTGCTGGATGCGGGTGTTGGCCGGGCTGCGAGCGCACACGCCCGGTCCGCCGGCGAAGCGGCGGTGGATCCGACCGGCCCTGTCCCGGGGCCGAGCCGTACTGCGGTACACGGGGTACCGAACCGACTGCGACTCACTGCGGCCGCGTCACCAGACCGCCGTGAGGAGGGTGCGAGTTGGTAACTCGCTCGTCTGAGATTAACCCGCGGGTAACGAGCGCGCCAGCCCCCGGATTTGTGAGGTAGCTCCCGCGCCGGGTGTGACCGCCCTAACCTCGTCGCATGGACGAAGAGTTGCGAACGCTCACGGAACGCTTACGGGCGGAGTCCGGCGGATCGGCCGCCTACGAGCGGCTGGCCGCCACGGACGACCACGACGTCCTGGCCGGCGTCCTCACCGCTCCCGGACAGCCGTTGTGGGCGCGCGAACTGGCCGCGTTCCGGCTGGGGACCGCCGGGGACCGGCGGGCGTTCGAGGCGCTGGTGCTGCTCCTCAACCACCGCGACCCGCCGCGCTGCGCCGCCGCCGCGCACGCCCTGGCCCGCCTCGGCGACCCGCGCACCGCCCGCGCCGCGGCCGCCCTCGCCACCAACGAACTCCGCGTCGCCTACGCCCTGCACCCGGTCCGCCTCCTCACCGAGCTGCGCGCCCCCGAGGCCGTCCCGGCCCTGATCACCACCCTGCGGCGGCGGCTGCGCCCCCAGGACCCCTACCGACGGGTCGCGCTCGCCTGCGTGGAGGGACTGGGCGCACTCGCCGACCCGCGCGCGGAGCCCGTACTGAACGAGGCGCTCGCGCACCCGGCCCTGGCGGAGGCAGCGGTCCACGCCCTGGCCCGCATCCCGCACCAGGGGAGCGCCCGGGGGCGGATCCCGGGGCAGCGCTGAGACGTGACGGGCCGTCACTTCACCGGGGTGTCATCCCCGCGCCGTTGCCGCGAGCAGGCGGGGAGGCGGGTGTCCCGGTCCCGGACCTGCGGTGGACCCCCGTCGCGCGCCCGCGGGCCAGGTGTGAAGGACCGCAGGCGTCAGCCGGTGAAAGTCCGCACGTAACGGACCTCCGGGACCTCGGTGCCGGCCACCTCGAAGGGTTCCCGCGTGCCGTCCGCCGTGAAGCCGGCGGCCTCGTAGAAGCGGCGGGCGCGCGCGTTCTGTTCGAGGACCCACAGGAACACCCGGGGGAGGCCGGCCGCCGCGCAGCGGTCGGTCACCTCGGTCAGCAGGGCGCGCCCCATCCCCTGCCCGATCCGCACGGGCGGCAGGTACAGCGCGTACAGCTCGCCGTCGCCGGTGCGCACCTCGCCGTCCCGGTACGGCCCGTACGCGGCCCAGCCGGCGAGCGTGCCGTCGGCCGCCTCGGCGACCAGGTTCACCACGCTGCCGTCCCCGGCCGCGAGCCGCTCCCGCTGCTTCCCGGCCTCCGCCGCGACGTCCATCGCGTCCAGATACGCCTGCGGGATCATCCCGCGGTACGCGTGCTGCCACCCCCTCACCCGCATCGCGGCGACCTCGTCGCTGTCGTCGGCGGTCATGGGGCGGATGCGGACGCGAGCGGGGGCGGACGCGCGGGTCAGGTGGGTCATGAGCGCCACCATGACCCACCGCGCCACGCGTCCGCCCCCGAGTTTCCGCCGGGTCAGATGCGGGAGCCGAGCAGCCCGTGCAGGACCGAGCCGCGGGCCGTGCCGGGCGCCGCCTTCGACGTCAGCGGCTTCGGGTCGGGCAGCGCCGCGCACACCGCGTCGGCGTCCCCGTGACTGCCGCGCGGCACCGTGCCGTCGGCCAGGTAGGCCGTCAGGTGCCGGTCCAGGCAGGCGTTGCCGCTCAGCGTGATGCCGTGGTTGCCGCCGCCCGACTCGACCACCAGGGCGGAGCGCTCCAGCCGGCGGTGCACGGTGACGGCCCCCTGGTACGGCGTGGCCGCGTCGTCCGTGGCCTGGAACAGCAGCGCCGGCGGCACCTGGCCGGTGGTGTTGATCCGCTCCGGGCGCACCGACCCGGTCGGCCAGAACGCGCACGGCGCGTTGTACCAGGCGTTGTTCCAGGCCATGAACGGCGCCCGCTCGTACATCTCCCAGTTGTCCTTGCGCCACTGCGCCCAGTCCCGCGGCCAGCCGGCGTCCCGGCACTCGACCGCCGTGTAGACGCTGTAGCCGTTGTCCCCGGCGACGTCGTTCGCGCCGAAGTTCTCGTACGCCTCGACCAGCGGCTCGGCGTCGTCGTCGTTCACGTACGCGGCGAACGCCTCGGCCAGGTAGGGCCAGTAGCCGTTGTAGTAGCCGCCCGGGACGAAGGTGTCCTCCAGTTCGGCCGCGCCGACCTTCCCGCCCGCGGGGTTCTCCTTCAGTGCGGACCGCATCGCGTACCAGGCCGTCTCGATCTTCTCCGCGTCGGTGCCCAGGTGGTACGTCGCGTCGTACTTGGCGACCCAGTCCATGAAGGCGCGGTGGCGGGAGTTGAACGCCTGGTTCTGGTCGAGGTTGGAGTCGTACCAGACGCCGGTGGGGTCGACCACGGAGTCCAGCACCAGGCGCCGTACCCGCTGCGGGTACAGCTTGGCGTAGACGGTGCCGAGGTAGGTGCCGTAGGAGTAGCCGAAGTAGTTGATCCGCTCGGCGCCCAGCGCCTGCCGCACGACGTCCAGGTCGCGCGCGGCGGCCGTGGTGGTCATGTGCGGCAGCAGGTCCCCGTACTTCGCGCCGCACGCCTCGGCGAAGGACTTCGCGCGCTCCAGGTTGGCCTGCTCCACCTCGGGCGAGGTGGGCACCGAGTCGGGGCGGACGGCGTCGAAGTGGCCGGGCACGCAGTCCAGCGCCGGGCGGCTGTCGCCCACGCCGCGCGGGTCGAACCCGATGACGTCGTACTCGGCGGCCACCTTCTTCGGCAGCGAGGCGGCCACGAACCCGGCGAGCGTCAGTCCGCTGCCGCCCGGGCCGCCCGGGTTCACCAGCAGCGGGCCCTGGTACTTCTTCGCGGTGTGCGGGACGCGGGAGAGCGCCAGCGTGATCGTGCGCCCGGAGGGGGCGGCGTGGTCGAGCGGCACCTCGACGGACGCGCACTGCAGCGTCGGGTAGTCGTCGGTGCCGCACTTCTTCCAGGCGGGCGCGGCGGCGCGGAACGTCTCCGGGGCGTGCGGGGCGCCGGCCTCGGCGGGCACGGCCGTGAGGCCCGAGGCCACGACGACGGCGGCGGCGCCGCACAGCACGGCTGCGCGTTTTCTCATGGTTCTCCCAGGACGATGTGCTGCGGACCGCGACACTCACGGCTCACGCGGCATCGTCCCGATGTGGCGCCCCACCTGAACGTGTTCCGTCAGTTCTTGACCCAATCGGGCCGCCTGATGCGCCCGGATGCCCTCAGAGCAGCGTCAGCTGGGTCGGCAGCTCCGCCTCCGGTTCCGCGGGGGCCGGGACGCGGCGCCGGCCCTCCGGGCGGTCCGGGCCGATGCCGTACTCCCGGGCCAGGTCGTGCACCTGACGCGTGATCCGGCGCTGGTACCACCGGGGGGCGTAGGCGCCCTCGGCGTACAGCCGCTCGTAGCGGGCCACCAGATGCGGGTGGTGCTCCGCCAGCCAGGACATGAACCACTCGCGGGCCCCGGGCCGCAGGTGGAGCGCCAGCGGGGTGACCGAGGTGGCGCCCGACGCGGCGACGGCCCGCACGGTCGCCCTCAGCTGCTCAGGACGGTCGCCCAGGAACGGGATCACCGGCGCCATCAGCACCCCGCAGCCGATGCCGGCGTCGGTGAAGGCGCGCACCACGTCCAGCCGCCGCTCGGGCGCCGGGGTGCCCGGTTCGACCGTGCGCCACAGCTCCTCGTCGGTGAAGCCCACCGAGACCGAGACGCCGACGTCGGTCACCTCGGCGGCCTGCCGCAGCAGGGGCAGGTCACGCAGGATCAGCGTGCCCTTGGTCAGGATCGAGAAGGGGTTCGCGTGGTCGCGCAGGGCCTCGATGATGCCCGGCATCAGCCGGTAGCGGCCCTCCGCGCGCTGGTAGCAGTCGACGTTGGTGCCCATCGCTATGTGCTCGCCGTGCCAGGAGCGGGAGGCCAGCCGGTGGCGCAGCAGTCCGGGCGCGTTCACCTTGACCACGATCTGGCTGTCGAAGCCGAGCCCGGTGTCCAGGTCCAGGTAGCTGTGGGTCTTGCGGGCGAAGCAGTAGACGCACGCGTGCGTGCAGCCCCGGTAGGGGTTCACCGTCCACTCGAACGGCATGCGGGAGGCACCCGGCACCCGGTTGACGATGGAGCGGGCCCGAATCTCGTGGAAGGTGATGCCGCGGAACTCGGGCGTGTCGAAGGTGCGGGTCGTGACCGCCTCCGCGCCGAACAGCGCGGTGTCGGCACGGCTGTGTTCGGAGTCCGGTGAGAGGTTCTCCCAGCGCATGACGCCTCCTCGGTGTCGCTGGCCACAGAATAGAACACATGTTCCCTTGATCGTGCGAGCGACATCTTCGGTCACTTCCGGAACCCCGATTTGGGCGGCCGGGCGCGGGGGTGGTTGGCTTGCCCCGACCCTGGAGAACCCAGCCCTGGAGGAAAGCGATGGCGCAGGTCGAGGCCACTACGGAGCGGATCGTCGCGGCGGACGCGGAGACGGTGTTCGATACCCTCGCCGACTACAGCGGCACCCGCGCCAAGCTGCTGCCCGAGCAGTACAGCGAGTACGAGGTCCGCGAGGGCGGCGACGGCGAGGGCACCCTCGTGCACTGGAAGCTCCAGGCCACCAGCAAGCGGGTGCGCGACTGCCTCCTGGAGGTCACCGAGCCGACCGACGGCGAGCTGGTCGAGAAGGACCGCAACTCCTCCATGGTCACCACCTGGCGGGTCACCCCGGCCGGCGAGGGCCGCTCCCGGGCCGTCGTGACCACCGTGTGGGACGGGGCGGGCGGCATCGGCGGCTTCTTCGAGCGCACCTTCGCCCCCAAGGGCCTCGCCCGCATCCACGACGCCGTCCTGGCCCGTCTGGCCGCGGAGGTGGAGAAGCAGTAGGGATGGTCGCCGCCGTGCAGTAAGGGCGGTCGCCGTCAACTCCGGCGCGCTGAAACGGAGTTGATTCTTCCGTCACCGGTTCGGGTGATCTCTCGGCGGACCGTCTCTGTGCCGTAACTCGTCGCGCTTGCTCGTAGTTGTCGCTTTTACGCGGGAATTGTCCGGCAGTGCGACGAGGGGAGCGGCACGTGGGCGGGATCACTCTGACGCAGGACGAGCCGGTCACGGCTCCATCGGCCGGGGGGCCGCCGCCCCCCGTGCCACCGGCCGGGGGCCCGCCGTCCCCGGCCCCGGAGACCGGACCGGCCCTGAGCCCCGGCCGGGTCCGGCTGGTCTTCGTCGCCCTGATGCTGGCGCTGCTGCTCGCCGCTCTGGAGCAGATGATCGTCGCCACCGCGCTCCCCAGGATCGTCGGGGAGCTGCAGGGCCTGGACAAGATGTCCTGGGCGATCACCGCCTACCTGCTCACCTCCACCGTCGGACTGCCGGTGTACGGCAAGCTCGGCGACCAGCTCGGCCGCAAGGGCGTCTTCCAGTTCGCCATCCTGGTGTTCGTCGTCGGCTCCGCGCTCGCGGGCCGGGCGACGACCATGGACCAGCTGATCGCCTACCGCGCGGTGCAGGGCGTCGGCGCGGGCGGCCTGATGATCGGCGTCCAGGCGATCATGGCGGACATCGTGCCCCCGCGGCAGCGGGGCCGCTTCATGGGCCTGATCGGCGCCGCCTTCGGCCTCGCGTCGGTCGCCGGGCCCCTGCTCGGCGGCTACTTCACCGACCACCACTCCTGGCGCTGGTGCTTCTACATCAACGTGCCCTTCGGCCTCGTCACCATGGCCGTCGTCGCCGCCGTGCTGAAACTGCCGAAGCCGACGGGCCGCCGCCGCTTCGACGTGCTCGGCACCCTGCTGCTGACCGCCGCCTCCACCTGCCTGGTGCTGCTGACCAGCTGGGGCGGCACCGAGTACGCGTGGGGCTCCCGCACCGTGCTCGGCCTCGGCGCGGGCGCGGTCGCGGCCACCGCCGCCTTCCTGGTCGTCGAGCGCCACGCCGCCGAACCGCTCATCCCGCTGCGGCTGTTCCGCGACTCCGTCTTCAACGTCACCGGCCTCGTGGGCCTGGTCATCGGCGTCGCCCTGTTCGGCGCCGCCAGCTACCTGCCCACCTACCTGCAGATGGTCGACGGGGCCTCGGCCACCGAGTCCGGACTGCTCATGCTGCCCATGATGGGCGGCATCGTCGGGACGTCCATCGTCTCCGGACAGATGATCAGCCGCTCCGGCCGCTACCGCGGCCACCCCATCGTCGGCGCCGCCCTGTCCGTCGTCGGCATGTGGCTGCTGTCCCGCCTGGAGACCGACACCCCGCGGCTGCACTACAGCGTCTGGATGTTCGTCCTCGGCGCCGGCATCGGCATGGTGATGCCCGTGCTGATCCTCGCCGTGCAGAACTCCGTGCGACCCGCGGACCTCGGCACCGCCACCAGCGCCAACAACTACTTCCGGCAGATCGGCGGCAGCGTCGGCGCCGCCGTCTTCGGCACCCTGTTCGCCGGCCGGCTCACCGACGCGCTCGCCGAGCGCCTCCCCGCCGACCTGGCCGGCGCACCGGCCGACGCCGAGTCGATCACCCCCGAGCTCGTGCACGCCCTGCCGCCCGAGCTGCGCGACGCCTACATCCAGGCCTACGCGGACGCCATGCCGCGCATCTTCCTCTACCTCGTGCCGGTGCTCGTCCTCGGCCTGCTCATCGCCTTCTTCCTCAAGGAGAAACCACTGGTGTCCCATCACACCCCCACCGCCGACCCGGCCCAGGAAGCACCGCGCTTCGACCCCCGCGTGCCCCCGGCCCGCTCCGCGCCCAGCGGCGGCATCCCCGTCTGCGGCACCGTCCAGCACCCCGACGCCACCCCCGTGCCGCACGCGGCCCTCACCCTCATCGACGTCTCCGGGCAGCAGACCGGACGCGGCGCCAGCGGCCCCGACGGACGGTACGCGCTGGCCACGCCCGGACCGGGCTCGTACGTCCTGATCGCCGCCGCCGGCGGCCATCAGCCGCAGGCGGTCTCCGTGACCGTCGGCGAGCGGCCGGTCGAGCTCGACGTCGTCCTCGGCGGCGCCGGCCGGCTCGCGGGCAGCGTCGTCACCGCCGACGGCACCCCCGTGCGGGACGCCGCCGTCACCCTCACCAACGTGCACGGCGAGGTCGTCGCCAGCACCCGCAGCGGCCGGGAGGGCGGCTACGTCATCACCGAACTGGTCGCGGGGGAGTACACCCTCGCGGCCAGCGCCCCCGCCTTCCGTCCGGCGGCCCTGCCGGTCACCGTGCAGGCCGCCCGCGAGACCCGGCAGGACGTGGAACTGGCGGGCGGCGCGGTGCTGCGCGGCACCGTGCGGGCCGGCGGCGGCCGACCGGTGGAGGACGCGCGGGTGACGCTGCTCGACGCGGCGGGCAACGTCGTCGACACCCTCACCACCGGGCCCGACGGCACCTTCCGCTTCGTCGACCTGTCGTCCGGCGAGTACACGGTCATCGCCGCCGGCTACCCGCCGGTCGCCACCGTCCTCCAGGTGGCCGGCGGCGGCCGCACCGAACGCGACCTCCAGCTGGGGCACGAGGACTGACCCTCCCCGCACCCCGTCCCGGTGGACCGGAGCCGCCCCCCTCCTCGGCTCCGGTCCACCGTTCTCTCACCCGGCGGCCGGCGCGTCCACCGCGTCCGCCGCGTCCCGTACGGCGGCGGCGACCTCCTCGACGGCCGGCGGGAACAGGATCGAGTAGTGGTTCGTGCCGTCGATCCGGCGGGCCGGCATCCGCGCCGGGTCCAGGGCGGCCGCGGCGACGCGCCCGGCGTCGTACAGCGCCTGCGGCTCGTCGAGCAACCCCCGCTCGGCCCACAGCAGTTCACCGCGCACCTGCGGCTGGTGCACGGCGCCCAGGACGTCCGGGTCGTGGAGCACGTCGGCGCCGTCCGCGCGCACCGCGTCCAGCACACAACTGCTGCGCAGCTCCGGTGCCCGGCCCGCGAGGTCCCGTGTCACGTAGCCGGCCACGTGCGGTCCCCAGTGCGGGGCGAGCGCCGGGTGCGCGCGGAAGAACGCCAGATAGTCCTCGGCGCTCCGGAACGTCATCGACAGCCGGTCCATCGCCGGCCCGATCACCGCCTTCAGCAGCGCGTCGATGTCGGTGCCCGGAGGCGGCGGGAAGCCCAGCCCACCGTCGACCAGCACCACGCGCGGGAAGCGCTCCGGATGCCGGGAGGCGGCCGCCGCGGCGACGAAGGCCCCCATCGAGTGGCCCACCAGCACCGCCCGTGCCGGCCCCAGGTGGTCGAGCAGCGCCACCACGTCGTCGACGTGCGCGGCCAGCCCGTACGGTCCCGGCAGTTCCGCGCTCCGGGCCCGTCCCCGCAGGTCGGGGGCGTACAGGGCGAAGCCGGGCAGGGCGTCGGCCAGGGCGGCGAAGGCCAGCGAGTTGGCGGTGATGCCGTGCAGGGCGACGACCGGCGGGCCGTCGCCCGGCCAGTGGGTGACGGCGAGCCGGCCGCCCCGGACGGGGACGGTCAGGTCCCGCGCGAGGGCGGACCCGGACGTGGTCATGCGTTCCTCCTTCGGCCGAGGGCGGTGATGCCGCCGGGGGCCAGGTAGACGGCAAGGACGAAGAGACTGCCCAGGATCAGCATCGGTTCCACCCCCAGGTCCCAGCCGCCGAGCCGCTGGTCGAGATAGGTGAACAGCACCCCGCCGACGACCGGCCCCCAGCGGGTGCCACTGCCGCCCAGCACCACCATCACCAGCAGGGTGAGGGTGAACTCGGGTGTGGAGGTGTGCGGGGTGGCGCCCGCGGTGACCAGCAGGTGCAGCACCCCGCCGAGCACGGCGAGGGACGAGGCCAGCACGAACGCGCCGAGCTTGTGCGCGAACGGGCTGCGGCCGAGGACCGCCACCCGCTGCTCGTTGTCCCGGATCGCCTGCCAGACCCGGCCGGCCGGGCGGGCGGTGACCGTCCACACCACGGCGGCGACCAGGACCAGGTAGGCGAGCGCCAGCCAGTACACGTTCGCGGTGTTCTGCACGCCGACCAGGGCGTCCGGCACCCCGTCCACGAACAGCGGCAGGCCCTCCTCACCGCCGGTGAGACCGCCCGGGTTGCGCTCCACGTAGATGGAGCCGGCCTGCGCGAAGGCCAGGGTGACCATCGCGAACCCCACGCTGCCGAGCGCGAGCGTGCGCAGCGACACCGCGCCCAGGACGAGCGCGGCCAGCGCCCCGAGGACCAGGGTGAGCAGGGCCGCCGGCAGCAGGCTCAGGCCCAGCTCGGTCATGGCGAGCTGGGTGCCGTAGCTGCCGCCGGCGATGTAGAGGGCGTGGCCGAAGGAGAGCAGCCCGGTACGCCCGAACATCAGGTCGTAGCCGAGCGCGAGCGCGCCGAAGACCAGGCAGAGCGCGAACAGCTGGAGCGAACCGGGGGAGTTGACCGGACCGTCGAGCAGGACGGGGATGTCCAGTGCCGAGTACGGCAGCAGCACGAGGACCAGCAGTACCGCCACCGGGACGGTGAGCGGGCGCAGCCGGCGCAGGCGTGAGGGGCCGGCCGGTGCGGCGGCCGCTTTCGCCGGCGCGGCGCCGGGGGTGGCCCGCGGGGTACGGGTGGCGGTCATGCCGTGCCTCCTGCGGATCGGGTGCGGGGTGCGGTGAGCGCGCGGCGCAGCCGCGTCAGCGGCGACCCGGTCCCGGCGGCCGGCCGCGCCAGCACCACCGCGGCCAGCAGGAACACGACGGCCAGGTCGCCGTAGCCCCCCGCGTAGTAGTTCGCGTACTGCTGCACCAGGCCCACGCTGAGCGCGGACAGGGCCACGCTGATGATCGAGACGAGACCGCCGATGATCACCACGACGAACGCGAACACCAGCAGCGACGTCCCCTGGTGCGGGGAGAGCGAGCCGAAGTAGAGGCCGCCGAGCACACCGGCGAGGCCCGCGAGGGCGCCGCCGAGCGCGAAGACCAGCGTGAAGGCGCGGGTGACGTCGATGCCGAGCGCCGTGACCATCGCGCGGTCCTCGACCCCGGCGCGGACGATCAGCCCGTAGCGGGTGCGGGACAGGAACAGGTGGATGCCGGCGAGCACCAGCAGCGCCACGGCGATCAGCAGGAACCGGTTCACCGGCACGCGCGCCCCGAGGACCCCCACGGTGCCGGAGAGCGCGTCGGGCACCGGGAAGGGCCGCGCGTCGGCGCCCCACACGGTCTGCACCAGCGCCGGGACGGCGAGCGACAGGCCGACGGTCACCAGGATCTGCTCCTTGACGCGGCCGTACAGCCGCCGGATCAGAACCAGTTCGACCACGGCGGCGAGCAGCAGCCCGGTGAGGGTGCCCACGACGGCGGCGAGCAGCAGCCCCGGCAGCCCGCCGACCGTCTCGGCGGTGCGCCAGGCGGTGTAGACGGAGACGGTGAGGAACGCGCCGTGCGCGAAGTTCAGCACGTCCATCAGGCCGAAGATCAGCGCCAGTCCGGAGGCGATGAGGAAGTACAGGGCTCCGAGGCCCAGTCCGGTCAGGGTGAGCAGGACGACGGTGTCCATCAGGCGGCTCCGTGGTCGGGGCGGCTGCCGACACCCAGCAGCGCGGTCGTACGGGCGGTGTCCGCGAGCAGGTCGCGGGCGTCGCCGGTGTGCACCACCCGGCCGGCGTCCAGCACGACCGCGCTGCGCGCCAGCCGGCGCACCACGGCGAGATTCTGCTCGACCAGCAGCAACGGCACGCGCTCGGCGGCCCGTTCCAGCACCTCGGCGGCCTCGGTGACCACGCGGGGGGCGAGGCCCTTGGTGGGTTCGTCGACGACGACCAGGGTGTTGTCGTTGAGCAGGGTCCGGGCGAGGGCGACCATCTGCTGCTGGCCGCCGGAGAGGGTGCCGGCGCGCTGGTCGCGGCGGGCGGCGAGTTCCGGGAACAGGTCGTGCACCAGGTCGTAGTGGTGGGTCACCCCTGGGCGTTCGGCGAGGGCGAGGTTCTCCGCGACGGTGAGTCCGGCGAACACCCCGCGGTCCTCGGGGGCGTAGCCGATGCCGCGGCGCACCGTGCGGTGGGTCGGCTCGTGGGTGATGTCGTCCCCGGCGAAGGTGACACGGCCCGCGGTCACCCGGCCGCCGTCGGGCAGCAACCCCAGCACCGCGCGGATGGTGGTGGTCTTGCCCACGCCGTTACGGCCCAGCAGGGCCGTCACCCCGGAGGCGGGGACGTCGAAGGTGACGCCGGTGAGGATCCGGGACCCGGCGATGTCCACGTCGAGGCCCTCGACGCGCAGGATCGGTGGCGCGGTCACAGCTCGTCTCCCAGATAGGCCTGCTGGACGGTGGCGTCCGCCATCACCTCGGCGGGGCTCGCGGCGGCGAGCAGCCGGCCGTGGTGCATGACGGCGACCCGGTCGGCGAGGCCGAGCACCACGTCCATGTGGTGCTCGACCAGCAGCACGGTGCGGCCCTCGTCGCGGTGCAACGAGCGGATCAGGTCGGTGAGTTCACCGGTCTCCTCGGAGGCCACCCCGGCCATCGGCTCGTCCAGCAGCATCAGCCGGGAGCCGGACGAGCCCGCGCCGAGGGTGGGCGCGAGCAGCATCGCCAGCTCCAGCTTGCGCTTGTCGCCGTGCGAGAGGCCGGCCGCGAGGTCCCCGCCCCGGTGGGCCAGACGGACCCGGTCCAGGACGCCGGTCACGTCCGCCGCGCCGATCCGGCGGACCCCGGCCGAGCGGGCGGCCAGGTCGACGTGCTCGGCGACCGTCATGGTCGCGAACACCGACGACGACTGGAAGGTCCGTCCGATGCCCCGGCGCACCCGGCGGTGCGGGGGCAGGGCGGTGATGTCGTGGCCGTCGAGGCGGACGGCGCCGCCGGTCGGCCGGGTCAGTCCGGTGATCAGGTTGAACAGGGACGTCTTCCCCGCCCCGTTGGGGCCGATGACGGCGAGAAGCTCCCCCTCGCGCACGGCGAGCGACACCTCGTCGATGATGTGCGCTCCCCCCACCGACCAGCTCAGCCGCTCCAGTCGCAGTACGGGCGTCATGCGTCAGCCGATCCTCGACTCGGCGGGGGCGACCTGCTCGGCGGAGAAGGTCCGCGACACCCGCGGCGCCCCCTCGCCGGTGAACTGCGCCTGGAACGTGGGCTGCAGCAGCGCGTGATCGGCGGCCCGCACGGTGTTCGGCCCCTTCACCCCGGAGAACGAGAAGCCTTCGAGGGCCTTCACCATGGCATCGGTGTCGCCCTTCGCACCGCCCGCCCGGACCGCCTCGACGACCATCTGCGCGGCGTTGAAGCCGTCCGGGGTGAACAGGTCCTCCTGCCACTTCTTCTTCCCGAAGTACGCCCGCATGGCCTCGGCCTCCGGGGTGGCCGCGGCGCCGGGCACGTAGTGCGCGAGCAGCGTCACCTTCTCCCGCGCCTTGCCGAAGACCGGGTAACTGGCCCTGCTGTCCAGGCCGGTGACGACGGTGGCGGCGTCGAGGACGCCCTGCTGGTCGAGGGTGGACCACATGGACTGGGCGGTGTCCCCGGCCCAGGCGACGAACACCATGTCCGGCCGGGCCGCCTTCACCTTGCTCGCCACGGGGGTCAGGTCGGTGGCGGCGGGCGGGGCCAGCACCTCGCTCACCGTGGTGCCGCCGGTGCCGAGGACGGACTTCACCGCGGCGGCGTTGGCCTGCCCGAAGGCGTTGTCCTGGGCCAGCACGACGACCTTCTTGCCCGGGGAGTCGCCCAGGATGTGCTTGGCGGTCAGCACGTCCTGGTAGGTCTGGCGGCCGGAGCGGAAGGTGTAGCGGTTCACACCGGTCAGCGCGTCGGTGGCGGCGGGCCCGCTGATGTAGAGGGTCTTGTTCTGCGCCGCGACGGGCGCGATCTGGGTGGCGACACCGGAGACCGCGGACCCGGCGATGATCGGCACGCCCTGCCCGATGCGCTGCTTGGCGAGGGAGACGCCCTTGGCGGGGTCGCCGCCGTCGTCGTCCTTCAGCACCGTCACCTTGACGCCGTCGACGGTGCCGGTGCCGTCGGTCGCGTGGTCGAGGCCGGCCTCGAAGCCCCGCAGGTACTGCTCTCCGTACGAGGCCAGCGGGCCGCTGGTGGAGGTGATGAGGGCGACCTTCACCTCCTCGGAACCGGAGGCGGTGCTGCTGCCGGGGCTGGAACAGCCGGCGGTGAAGGCGGTGGCGAGCAGGGCCACGGCGGCGGACAGGAAAAGGGGTCTACGCATGACCGTACGGCTCCTCGGTGCGACGGCGGACGGCTCCAGCGGCACGATCGGTCACGGATGATCACTGTGCGCTGAGCGGTATCCGGCAGTGTGTTCCGCGCCAGATCCGGCCACAATGTGGCCCACACACATGAGGGGCCGACCAACCATGGTGCGGGCCAACGTCGTTGTGGCGTCCAAGGAGGCGCCGTCGCGAGCCAAGCGACGACCGCGCGCCGTCCGGGGGCGTAGGTCAGGACGTGCGGCGGTGCCTCGCGCCCTCCTGGTCCGCGCGACCCCCGGCGCCCAGCAGACCCGTCGCCTCGAACGGCTGGGAGTCGGCCAGCCGCGGCAGCTCACGCCGGGACAGCGCCGTCACCACCGGCGGCATCGCCGCGCGCACCAGCTGGGTCGCGCGCAGCCAGCCCGGCACGTAGACCGACGGGCGGCGCCGCTGCACCGCGTCCACCAGCCGCCCCGCCACATGCTCCACCGGATACACCTTCCGGGCCGGGGCCGGCATGTGCCCGCGCAGTTCGCGCAGCACCGCGTGGTCGTCCACCCCGCGGATCATGTCGGTGTCGGTCCAGTTGATGTAGGCGATGCCCACCCCCACGTGCCGGTGGGCCATCTCCGCCCTCAGGGAGTGCGCGAACGACTCCACACCCGCCTTGGACGCGCAGTACGCGCTCATCAGCGGCGCCGAGCCGATCGACGCCAGCGACGCCACCTGGAGGAAGTAGCCGGCGGTGCCGGTCAGGTCCCCGATGAAGGTGCGGGCGGTGGCCGCGCTGCCGATCAGGTTCACCTCGATCACCCGGCGCCACACCGCCGGGTCCGACTCGGGGAACGGCCCGCCCTCGGCGACCCCCGCGTTGGCGATCACGACGGACGGCGGGCCGAGACGCGCCCGGATGTCCGCGCCGGTCTCGGCCAGACCCCGGTCGTCAGTGACGTCGACCTCCCAGCAGCCGCCCTCGCCCGGCAGTTCCTCCCGCACCTGCCGCAGCGTCCGCTCCTCCCGCCCGAGCAACGCCACCTTCATGCCGCGCGCGGACAGCTCCCGTGCCAGTGCCGCGCCCAGTCCGCGCGCCGCCCCGGTGACGACGGCGGTCCTTCCCTCCAAGGGGTTCCGGGTGACCGGCATACGGCGCTCCTGGTGCTCCGTGGCGGGCGTTCGTCCCGTTCACGGTAGGTCCGGGCGGGCGTCCGCGCAGGTCGGGCACGGCTGCCCCGCCCCGAGAATCGCGTCAGTGGTCTGGACCGGTGAGAGTTTTCCACAGGGTGGCCGGACCTCGGCGGGACGACGTAGCGTGTGCCGCATGAAGATCCTCATCAGCGCCGACATGGAGGGCGCCACCGGTGTCACCTGGCCGGCCGACGTCCTGCCGGGGACGCCCCAGTGGGAGCGGTGCCGGTCGATGTTCACGTCCGACGTGGACGCGGCCGTCCGGGGCTTCCTCGACGGCGGCGCGGACGAGGTGCTGATCAACGAGGCGCACTGGACCATGCGCAACCTGCTGCTGGAGCGGCTCGACGAGCGCGCCGAGATGCTGACCGGCCGGCACAAGTCCCTGTCCATGGTCGAGGGCGTGCAGCACGGCGACGTCGACGGCATCGCCTTCATCGGCTACCACGCGGGCGCCGGCATGGAGGGCGTCCTCGCGCACACCTTCCTCGCCAACTCCATCACCGGCGTGTGGCTCAACGACGTGCGGGCCAGCGAGGGCCTGCTCAACGCGCACGTGGCCGCCGAGTACGGCGTGCCGGTGGTCCTGGTCACCGGCGACGACGTGGCCTGCGAGGACGCCCTCGGCTACGCGCCCGAGGCGCTGAAGGTCGCCGTCAAGGACCACGTGTCGCGTTACGCCGCGGTGTGCCGCACCCCTACGCGCACGGCCGCCGACATCCACGCGGCGGCCAAGGAGGCGGCCGCGCTGGCGGTGCGCCACGAACCGGTCCGCGAGGGGCCGTTCACCGTGGCGGTGGAGTTCGACGCCGAGCACCTGGCGACCTCCGTCACCGTCGTCCCGGGCGTGTCCCGGACCGGCGAACGCAAGGTGCTGTACACCAGCGACACCATGTACGACGCAATCCGCACCTTCAAGGCGGTCACCACGATCGCCTCGGCCGCGGTGGAGGAGCAGTATGGCTGACCAGCGGGCCCTGGAGGAGGTCGTGACCTTCACGTCCGACCTCATCAGGATCGACACCACCAACCGGGGCGGCGGCGACTGCCGCGAGCGGCCGGCCGCCGAGTACGCGGCGGCGCGGCTCGCCGAGGCCGGTCTCGAACCGGTCCTGCTGGAGCGCACCCCCGGCCGGACCAACGTCGTGGCGCGCCTGGAGGGCACCGACCCGTCCGCCGACGCGCTGCTGCTCCACGGCCACCTGGACGTGGTGCCGGCCGAGCCCGCCGACTGGAGTGTGCACCCCTTCTCCGGGGAGATCCGCGACGGCGTCGTGTGGGGACGCGGCGCCGTCGACATGAAGAACATGGACGCGATGATCCTGTCCGTGGTGCGGTCCTGGGCGCGCGAGGGCGTGCGGCCCCGCCGTGACGTCGTCATCGCCTTCACCGCCGACGAGGAGGCGAGCGCGGCGGACGGCGCCGGCTTCCTCGCCGACCGGCACGCCGGTCTCTTCGAGGGCTGCACCGAGGGCGTCAGCGAGTCCGGCGCCTACACCTTCCACGACGGCCAGGGGCGGCAGTTCTATCCGATCGGGGCCGGCGAGCGCGGCACCGGCTGGATGCGGCTCACCGCCCGCGGCCGGGCCGGACACGGCTCCAAGGTGAACCAGGAGAACGCGGTCACCCGCCTCGCCGCCGCCATCACCCGCATCGGCGAGCACGAGTGGCCGCTGCGGCTCACCCCGACCGTGCGGGCCGCGCTGACCGAGATCGCCGGCGTGTACGGCGTCGACGCCGACCTGTCCGACGTGGACGCCATGCTGGACAAGCTCGGCGGTGCGGCCAAGCTCGTCGAGGCCACCGTCCGCAACAGCACCAACCCGACCATGCTCGACGCCGGGTACAAGGTCAACGTGATCCCGGGTGAGGCCGTGGCGCACGTCGACGGCCGCTTCCTGCCGGGCGCCGAGGACGAGTTCCGGGCGACCATGGACCGGCTCACCGGACCGGACGTCGACTGGGAGTTCGCCCACCGCGAGGTGGCGCTGCAGGCCCCGGTCGACTCGCCGACGTTCGCCCGGATGCGGGAGGCCGTCGAGGAGTTCGCCCCCGGCGCGCACACCGTGCCGTACTGCATGTCCGGCGGCACCGACGCCAAGCAGTTCTCCCGGCTCGGCATCACCGGCTACGGTTTCGCACCGCTGAAGCTGCCCGAGGGCTTCGACTACCAGGCCCTCTTCCACGGGGTGGACGAGCGCGTCCCGGTCGAGGCGCTCGAGTTCGGTGTCCGGGTGCTCGACCGGTTCCTGCGGTCGGCCTGAAACAAGTGGGGGAGACAGTGCAGACCCTGGCGTACGGTGAATGGCCCTCGCCCGTCGACGCGGCGACCGCCGCGGCGCACGACGGCAGTCCCGAGTTCGCGGGCTTCGTCGGCGACGAGGTGTGGTGGACCGAACCCCGGCCCGCCGAGGCGGGCCGGCGCACCCTGGTGCGGCGGCACACCGACGGCACGGAGGAGTCCGTACTGCCCGCCCCGTGGAACGTGCGCAGCCGGGTCGTCGAGTACGGCGGCCGCCCCTGGGCCGGCACCGTGCGCGACGACGGCCCGCTCGTGGTTTTCACGCACTTCCCCGACCAGCGCCTGTACCGCTGGCAGCCGGGTGAGGAGCCCCGCCCCCTCACCCCGGTCTCCCCGGTCGGGCAGGGGCTGCGCTGGGCCGACCCCGTGGTGCTGCCGGAGCGCGACGAGGTGTGGTGCGTCCTGGAGGAGTTCACCGGCGACGGCCCGAGCGACGTGCGCCGGGTCCTGGCCGCCGTGCCGCTCGACGGCTCCGCCGCCGACGACCGGACCGCCGTACGGGAACTGACCGACGGGCGGCACCGGTTCGTCACCGGACCGCGCCTGACCCCGGACGGCACGCGCGCCGCCTGGATCGGCTGGGACCACCCCCGCATGCCGTGGGACGGTACCGAACTGCTCGTCGCCGACGTCCGCCCGGACGGCACCCTGAGCGGCGCCCGCACCGTGGCCGGCGGACCCGAGGAGTCCGTCGCCCAGGTCGACTGGACCGGCGACGGCCGCCTGCTGTACGCGAGCGACCGCACCGGCTGGTGGAACCTCTACCGGGACGGGGAGCCGGTCTGTCCGCGCCCGGAGGAGTTCGGCGGGCCGCTGTGGAAGGTGGGCCTGAGCTGGTTCGCCCCGCTGGACGGCGGACTGATCGCCGTCCTGCACGGCAAGGGCGCGCTGCGGCTCGGCGTGCTCGACCCGGAGACCTGCGAGGTCGTCGACGCGGCCGGCCCGTGGAGCGAGTTCACGCCCGGCCTCGCGGCACTCGGCGAACGGGTCGTCGCCGTCGGCGCCGGTCCGACCAGCTCCCACGAAGTGGTGGAGCTGGACACCAGGACCGGCCGCGCCCGCGTCATCGGCTCCGCGCACCAGGACGCCGTGGACCCCGCCTACTACCCCGAGCCGCGGGTCCGCACCTTCACCGGACCGGACGGCCGGGAGATCCACGCCCAGGTCTACCCGCCGCGCAACCCGGACTGCACCGGCCCCGAGGGCGAGCTGCCCCCGTACGTGATCTGGGCGCACGGAGGCCCCACCAGCCGGGTGCCGCTCGTGCTCGACCTGGAGATCGCCTACTTCACCTCGCGCGGCATCGGCGTCGCCGAGGTCAACTACGGCGGCTCCACCGGCTACGGACGCGCCTACCGCAACCGGCTGCGCGAACAGTGGGGCGTGGTCGACGTCGAGGACTGCGCCGCCGTCGCGCTCGCCCTCGCCGAGGAGGGCACCGCCGACCGCGACCGGCTCGCCGTGCGCGGCGGCAGCGCCGGCGGCTGGACCACCGCCGCCTCCCTCACCGCCACCGACGTCTACGCCTGCGGCACCATCATCTACCCGGTGCTGGACCTCACCGGCTGGGGCACGGGGGAGACTCATGACTTCGAGTCCCAGTACCTGGAGACTCTGATCGGCCCCCGCGCCGAGATGCCCGAGCGGTACGAGCAGCGCTCGCCCGCCACCCACGCCGACCGGCTCACCGCGCCGTTCCTGCTGCTCCAGGGACTCGACGACGTCATCTGCCCGCCCGTGCAGTGCGAGCGGTTCCTGGCCCGGCTGGCCGGCCGGGGCGTCCCGCACGCCTACCTCACCTTCGAGGGGGAGGGGCACGGCTTCCGGCGCGCGGAGACCATGGTGCGCGCCCTGGAGGCCGAGCTGTCCCTGTACGCCCAGGTGTTCGAGCTGAAGGCGCCCGGCGTCCCGGTCCTGGAGCTGCAGCCGTGAGCGCGCTCGCGCCGCTGCGGCGGCCGCCCCGCCTCGCCACCGGCGCCCGGGTCGCCGTGGTCGCCCCCAGCGGCCCCATTCCGGAGGAGCGGCTCGCGGCCGGGTTGGACGTGCTGCGCGGGTGGGGCCTCGACCCGGTGGCCGCGCCGCACGTCCTCGACCGGCACGGCGAGCTGCGCTACCTCGCCGGTACCGACGCCGACCGCGCCGCCGACCTGCAGAACGCCTGGTGCGACCCGGCCGTCGACGCGGTGATCTGCGCGCGCGGCGGGTTCGGCGCCCAGCGCATGGTCGACGCCCTCGACTGGGAGGCGATGCGCGCCGCCGGGCCGAAGGTGCTGGTCGGATTCAGCGACATCACCACGCTGCACGAGGCGTTCGCGGTGCGGCTCGGCCTGGTCACCCTGCACGGGCCGATGGCCGCGGGCGCCGACTTCATCAAGAGCGCCCGCGCCCAGGACCACCTCAGAGCCACCCTCCTCGACCCCGAGTCGGTCCGTACGATCCGCTCCGGCGGCACCGCGATGGTGCCGGGGCGTGCCCGCGGGGTGACCCTCGGCGGCTGCCTCTCCCTGATCGTCGGCGGCATCGGCACCCCGCACACCCGCGACCGCGCGCGCGGCGGACTGCTGTGCCTGGAGGACGTGGGGGAGGAGACCTACCGTCTCGACCGCTACCTCACCCAGCTGTTGCGCGCCGGATACCTCGACGGCGTCACCGGGGTGCTGCTGGGCTCCTGGGCCGAGTGCGATCCGTACGACCAGGTGCGCGCCCTGCTCGTCGACCGGCTCGGGGGGCTCGGTGTTCCGGTGGCCGAGCAGTTCGGTTTTGGACACTGCGACGACGCCCTGACCCTTCCCTTCGGGGTCGCCGCCGAACTCGACGCGGACGCGGGCACCCTGACCCTGGAGGAACCCGCGCTGAGCTGAGCCCCGCCGCGCGCGGCCGGACGCCGTCGTAGGGTGACAGGGTGCCGCACACCGCTTCCCCCTACCTCACCGAAGGCCGCCGCGTGGGGCTCCGTCACTTCACCCACGCCGACGGCGCCGAGTTCACCGCACGCGCCCGGGAGAGCAAGGACCTGCACCACCCCTGGCTGTTCCCACCGGACACCGCACCCGCCTACGCCGCGTACGCGAAGCGGCTGATCGAGGACCCCACCAAGGCCGGGTTCCTGGTGTGCGAGAAGGACGCGGACGGCGCACTCGCCGGGTTCGTCAACATCAACAACATCGTCGAGGGCGGCTTCCTGTGTGGCGCGCTGGGTTACGGCGCCTTCGCCCACGCGGCGGGACGCGGGCTGATGCGCGAGGCACTGAACCTCCTCGCGCGGTACGCCTTCGGGCCGATGCGGCTGCACCGGCTGGAGATCAACGTGCAGCCCGGCAACGCCGCCTCCATCGCCCTGGCCCGCGCCTGCGGCTTCCGCAACGAGGGCTTCTCCCCGAAGATGCTCTACATCGACGGCGCCTGGCGCGACCACGAACGCTGGGCGCTCACCAGCGAGATGCTGACGCCCGGCGCCTGACCGGGGCGCGGCTCCCGGTCCGTGCCCCCGCGGCGGCGCCCCGGCGCCGCCCTCGCGGAACGTACTCGCGACGGCCCTCTGTTCAGGCGGGCGTCCGGCGGCTTCCATGGAGATCGTGACGACGATCCGACGTGAGGTACTGACGCTGCCCGCGGCACAGCTGGGCCCCGACAACCCCCTGCCCGCCCTGCGGCCCCTCGACGAGATGCACCGCATCGAGGACCGTGACAAGAAGGACCTGCCGCGCGACATGGCCCGGCAGATCGGCTACGCCCCCCTGCACAGCCTGCTGCCGGTCCCGGTCCGCGACGGCTACGGCCGTCACCGCGAGCCCCGCCGGCTCGACGCCCTCGTCATCGAGAACGACCGGCTGCGGGCCACCGTGCTGCCCGGCCTCGGCGGCCGGATCGCCTCCCTCGTCCACAAGCCCACGGGCCGTGAACTGCTCTACGTGAACCCGGTGTTGCAGCCCGCCAACTTCGCCCTCAACGGCGCCTGGTTCTCCGGTGGCATCGAGTGGAACATCGGCGCCACCGGCCACACCACGCTGTCCTGCTCACCGGTGCACGCCGCCGTCGTCCCGGCCCCCGACGGCGGGGAGATGCTGCGCCTGTGGGAGTGGGAGCGGCTGCGCGACCTGCCCTTCCAGGTCGACCTGTGGCTGCCGGACGGCTCCGACTTCCTCCACGTCGGCGTGCGGATCCGCAACCCGCACGAGCGGCAGGTGCCGGCCTACTGGTGGTCCAACATCGCCGTCCCCGAGGACTGCCGCGTGCTGGCCCCCGCCGAGGAGGCCTACCACTTCGGCTACGAACAGCGCCTGCGCCGCGTCCCCGTCCCGGAGTACGACGGCACCGACCGCACCTACCCGCCGAACAGCACCTACGCCGCCGACTACTTCTACGAGGTCCCCGAGGCCCGCAGGCGCTGGATCGCCGCGCTGGACGCCGACGGCCACGGCCTCGTGCAGACCTCCACCGACACGCTGCGCGGGCGGAAACTGTTCGTGTGGGGCCGTGGGCCCGGCGGGCGGAGCTGGCAGCAGTGGCTCACCGAACCCGGCACCGCAGGTTACTGCGAGATCCAGGCCGGACTCGCCCGCACCCAGCTGGAACACGTACGGCTGGAGCCGGAGAGCGAGGTGTCCTGGCTGGAGGCGTACGGGCCCTTCGAGGCGCCGCGCGAGGGGGAGTGGGGCACGGTCCTGGACGAGGCGGAGACCCGCCTGGAGGGTGTCCTGTCGCGCGCCGACGTCGAGGCGGCCTACGCGGCCTGGCTGCCGTACGCCGACACCGAACCCGGCGAGCGGCTGGCGGCCGGATCCGGCTGGGGCGCCCTCGAAGTGCTGCGCGCCGGGTGGAAGCTGTCCGGCACGCCGTTCGACGAGTCCACTCTGGGCGACGAGCAGGAGCCGTGGCTGCGTCTGCTGCGCGCCGGTTCCTTCCCCGAGCCGCCGGGCAGTCGGCCGCCCGGCGGGACGCTGGTGGCCCGGCACTGGCGGGACATGCTGGAGACGGCGCCCGCGACCGGTCTCACCGAGTACCACCTGGGTGTCGCCCAATGGCACGGCGGCGACCGGGCGCAGGCCGTACGCAGCTGGGAGCGCGGGCTGGCGCAGCCGGGCCCGTCCTGGCCGGTGCTGCGCTGCCTCGCCGTCGCCGACCGGGAGGAACGCCACCCCGAACGCGCCGCCGACCGCTATGTGCGGGCGTTCGACGACCTGTGCCGCGAGGCCGCGGCACCGGACGGGGAGTGGACGGCCGTCGCCGCCGCGCTCGGCCGGGAGGCGATCGAGGCGCTGCTCGCGGTGGGACGTACGGAGGACGCCCGGTCCGTGTGGCAGCGGCTGGCCCCCGCGACCCGGGCCCGCGGACGGTTCCGGCTCGTCGAGGCGGGCCTGCTGCTCGCCGAAGGCCGGCGGGACGAGGCCCGCGCCGTGTTCGACGCGGGCTTCGAGGTCGCCGACCTGCGGGAGGGCGACGAGGTCATCGGGCGGCTGTGGGCCCGGCTCACGGAGGAACCGCTGCCCGAGCGGTACGACTTCCGGATGCGGCCGACGCCGTGACGGGACCTCACGCCGCGACGAGTCCTCACACCGTGACGGCAGTTCAGGCGCGGCGGTCCGCGTACTCGTAGACCGCCCCGTCCGGGTGCCGCGCGATCAGGTTGCGGCCGACGGGGGTGGGCAGCGGCCCCGCGAGGACGGCCGCGCCCATCTCCTCCAGCACCTGGCGGGTCTCGTCGACGTCCTGGACCGCGATGGTCGCGGCGACCTTGCGCAGCACGTCCAGTTGGGCCTCGGGACCGCTCATCAGCAGGAAGCAGCCCACGGCGGCGACCTGGACGCCCTCCCTCTCGAACCGCAGGGCCGTACCGCCCGACAGACGCTCGTAGAAGGGGATGGCGGTCTCGATGTCGTCGACGCAGACGCGCAGTGTGGCACCCAGAATCTCCATGAGGACGAGCCTAGTTGGGCGGCGCGGGAGAGGGGCGGGCCGCCGGTGATCTCCACACCACCGTCTCTCCCGCCGTCCGCCCGGCGGGAGTTACCCGGCCCCGGTCGCGGGTACCCGTACGCCATGCAGCGCTTGGAGCACTTGCAGCATCTGGACAAGCACCTGGCGGACGAACTGGCCCAGGTGGCCCGGGAGTCCGTGCGCGCCGAACTGCGCGAGCAGACGCGGGGGCAGCGACGCAAGGCCGCCCTGTACGCCGGTTCCGGCGCCGCCGCGCTCTACGCGGGCGCGGCGGTCGCCCTGGCGGTGGGCCTCGCCCTGGACCTGGCCCTGCCGGGCTGGGCGGCGGCCCTGATCACGGCGGTCCTCCTGGCCGCCCTGTCCTTCGCCCTCCGTACGGCAGCCCGCCCGACCCCGCCCGGCGTCGCCGGCACGTCCCACGCGGCACCGTCCGCGCGGCCGGCGCCCGGCACCGGTCCGGTGCCTCCGGTCCCGTCCACTCCGCCGACGGCCGGCACGGCGACCCCCCACCCGGCCCCCGCCACCGACCACGACCCGCGCACCGACCACTCCTGAACCACCGCCCGCCGGCACCCCGAGCCGCAGGCTCACGAGGCCGTGGGTGGGTACGGCGCCGCGCCGGCGCCGTACCCACCCACGGCCACACCCCTTTACAGCTGCGGCAGCACCTTCGTGCGGTAGAAGTCGAAGAAGCCCTGCAGATCGGGTCCGATCTGGTTGACGTAGATCCGGTCGAAGCCCGCGTCGGCGAACCGGCGGAGTTCGGCGACGTGCTCGTTCACGTCGTCGCCGCACACCCGGTTCTCGCGCACCATGTCCTCGGTGACCAGCGTCTGCGCCTGCTCGAAGTGCTTGGGCGAGGGCAGCACCTGTCCCAGCTCACCGGGCAGCAGCTCGTTCGCCCACAACCGGTGCACCGTGCGCACGCACTCCTCGCGGTCGGCGCCGTAGCAGACCTTCGTACCGCCGCTGATCAGCTTCCCGCCGCCCCCGCCCTTGCGGTACTGCTCCACCATGGAGGCGTCCGGCATCATCGTGATGTAGCCGTCGCCCACCCGCGCCGCGAGCGCGGTCGCCGCCGGGCCGAAGCCCGAGATGTCGACCGGTACCGGCTCGTCCGGGAGCGTGTACAGCCGGGCGTTCTCCACCGTGTAGTGCGTGCCGCGGTGGTTGACCTCCTCGCCGGAGAACAGCCGGCGCATGATCTGCACGGCCTCCTCCAGCATCTCCAGACGGACGTGCGCGGGCGGCCAGGGGCCCCCGACGACGTGTTCGTTCAGTGCCTCGCCCGTGCCCACGCCCAGCCGGAACCCGCCCGGTGACATCACCGCGGCGGTCGCCGCCGCCTGGGCGACCACCGCCGGGTGCGTCCGCACGGTCGGGCAGGTCACCGCCGTGCCCACCGGCAGGGACACCGCCTCCGACAGCGCGCCGAGCACCGACCAGACGAAGGGACTCTGCCCCTGCTCGTCGTTCCACGGGTGGTAGTGGTCGGAGATCCACAGCGCCTGGAAACCGGCCTGCTCGGCCATGCGCGCCTGCTCGATCAGCTCGGCGGGACCGTACTGCTCGCAGGAGAGGAAGTAGCCGTACTCGGGCATGGGGGGTGCCTCCGTGACATGGGCCGTCCGGGTCGCCGCCCGGGTACCCGGGCGGCCTCGCGGCAACCGGCCGGACGTTTGGCGGCCCCGCACAGGGGGACGCGGAAGTCTCCCGACGTACGCGACCGCGCCGGAGGCGAACCGTGAGTCGACCCCGCATTGTGATCGTCGGTGCCGGCTTCGCCGGTTACCGCACGGCCCAGACCCTGTCGAAAACGGCCAAGGGCCGTGCCGAGATCATCCTGCTCAACCCCACCGACTACTTCCTCTACCTGCCCCTGCTGCCCCAGGTCGCCGCCGGCATCCTGGAGCCGCGCCGCGTCACGGTCTCCCTCACCGGCACGCTGCCGCACGTCAAACTGGTGCTGGGCGAGGCCGACCGGATCGACCTCGACGGACGCCAGGTGCACTACACCGGTCCCGAGGGCGAGGGCGGCACCCTCACCTACGACCGTCTGGTGCTCGCGGCGGGCAGCGTCAACAAGCTGCTGCCCATCCCCGGCGTCGCCGAGCACGCGCACGGCTTCCGCGGCCTGCCCGAGGCGCTGTACCTGCGCGACCACGTGACCCGGCAGGTGGAGCTCGCCGCCGCCACCGACGACCCGAAGCGCTGCGCCTCCCGGTGCACGTTCGTCGTCGTGGGCGCCGGCTACACCGGCACGGAGGTTGCCGCGCACGGCCAGCTGTTCACGGACGCGCAGGTGGCCAAGCAGCCCCTGCGCACCGGGATGCGGCCCCGCTGGATGCTGCTGGACATCGCCGACCGGGTCCTGCCCGAGCTGGACGAACGGCTCTCCCGCACCGCCGACACGGTGCTCAGGGAACGGGGCGTGGACGTACGGATGGGCACCTCCGTGAAGGAGGCCACGCCCGACGGCGTGCTGCTGACCGACGGCGAGTTCGTGGACACCCGCACCCTGGTGTGGTGCGTGGGCGTACGCCCCGACCCGCTCGCCGAGTCCCTCGGGCTGCCCCTGGAACGCGGCCGGCTGCTGGTGGACCCGCACCTGCAGGTCCCGGGCCGGCCGGAGGTGTTCGCGTGCGGTGACGCCGCCGCGGTGCCCGACCTGGAGAAGCCGGGCTCCTACACCCCGATGACCGCCCAGCACGCCTGGCGGCAGGGCAAGGTGTGCGCACAGAACATCGCCGCGTCCTTCGGCGACGGGGAGCGGCGCGCGTACCGGCACAAGGACCTGGGGTTCGTCGTGGACCTGGGCGGTGTGAAGGCCGCCGCCAACCCGCTCGGCGTCAACCTCTCCGGGCCGGCGGCCGGTGCGGTGACCCGCGGCTACCACCTGGCCGCGATGCCGGGCAACCGGGTGCGGGTGGCCGCCGACTGGCTGCTCGACGCGGTACTGCCGCGGCAGGCCGTGCAGTTGGGCCTCGTACGGTCCTGGTCGGTGCCCCTGGACACGGCGTCCCCCGAGGTGGCGCGCGTCCCGGGCCGGCCCGGGACCGACCGCCCCTCCGGCAGCCCGCCCGGCAGCACGTCCGACGACGGCGACCGGCCGGCCACGGCCCACTCGGGCGACGCACCCGGGAAGAACACGGCCCACTCGGACGGCGCCCCCGCGAAGAACCGTCCCGGCGGCGAACCGGCGAAGAACCAGCCCGGTGGTGAGCCCGCCAAGAACCGTCCCGGCGGCGAACCGGCGAAGAACCAGCCCGGCGGCGAACCCGCCAAGAACCAGCCCGACCGGGGCACGAACGACCTCGCCCCGCCGCCCGACCAGCCGGAGCCCGGCCCCGACGTGGCGCCCGGGCCCGTCCGGCGCACCGACCGTTTTACCGAAGGAGACGCATGAACACCGGTGAACTCGCCGAGCTCGGACAGCAGTTGCGCGTGGACAGTGTCCGGGCGGCGGCGGCCGCCGGCTCCGGGCACCCCACGTCGTCGATGTCCGCGGCGGATCTGATGGCCGTCCTTTTCGCGAACCACCTGCGCTACGACTTCCAGCGCCCCGACCACCCGGCCAACGACCGCTTCGTCCTCTCCAAGGGCCACGCCTCCCCGCTGATGTACGCCACTTACAAGGCGGCGGGCGCCATCGACGACGAGGAGCTGCTCACCTTCCGCAAGGACGGCAGCCGGCTCGAAGGACACCCCACGCCCCGCAAGCTCCCCTGGGTCGAGACGGCCACCGGCTCCCTCGGTCAGGGCCTGCCCGTCGGCGTCGGCATCGCGCTCGCCGGGAAGCGGCTGGACCACACCGACTACCGGGTGTGGGTGCTGTGCGGCGACAGCGAACTGGCCGAGGGCTCGGTGTGGGAGGCGGCCGAGCAGGCGGCGTACGAGAACCTGGACAACCTGACCGCGATCGTGGACGTCAACCGGCTGGGCCAGCGCGGTCCCACCCGGCACGGCCACGACCTCGACGCCTACGCCCGCCGCTTCCAGGCGTTCGGCTGGCACACCGTGGAGGTGGACGGCCACGACGTGGACGCGGTCGACCGCGCCTACGGGGAGGCCCTGTCCACCCGGGGCCAGCCGACCGCGATCATCGCCCGCACCCTCAAGGGCAAGGGCGTGGAGTCCGTGCAGGACCGGGAGGGACTGCACGGCAAGCCGCTGCCGGAGGCCGACGACGCGATCGCCGAACTCGGCGGCCCGCGCGACCTGCGGATCACCGTCCGCCCGCCGGCCACCGACGGGCAGGCGCCCGCCCGGCGGACCGCGACCCCCGAACTGCCCCGCTGGGACAAGGGTGAGGAGGTGGCCACCCGCAACGCCTTCGGGGAGGCGCTCGCCGCCCTCGGCACCGCGCGCGGCGACGTCGTGGCCCTGGACGGCGAGGTCGGCGACTCCACCCGCCTGGAGTTCTTCGCCAAGGAGCACCCCGAGCGGTACATCGAGTGCTACATCGCCGAGCAGCAGATGGTGGCCGCCTCCGTCGGGGTCGCCGCGCGCGGCTGGACGCCGTACGCCTCCACCTTCGCGGCCTTCCTCACCCGCGCCCACGACTTCGTCCGCATGGCGGCGGTCAGCGGCTCCGGCCTCAACCTCGTCGGGTCGCACGCGGGCGTCGCCATCGGCCAGGACGGGCCCAGCCAGATGGGCCTGGAGGACCTGGCGATGATGAGGGCGGTACACGGCTCCACCGTGCTGTACCCGTGCGACGCCAACCAGACGGCCCGCCTGGTGGCCGCCATGGCCGACCTCGACGGCATCCGCTACCTGCGCACCTCGCGCGGCGGGAGCCCGGTGCTCTACGGCCCCGACGAGGAGTTCCCGGTCGGTGGCAGCAAGGTGCTGCGCTCCTCCGACGACGACCGGCTCACCCTGGTCGCCGCCGGTGTCACCGTGCCGGAGGCGCTGGCCGCCGCCGACGCCCTCGCGGACGAGGGCATCGCCGTACGGGTCGTCGACCTGTACTCGGTCAAGCCGGTCGACCGGGAGACGCTGCGCACCGCCGCCGAGGAGACCGGCTGTCTGGTGACGGTCGAGGATCACCACCCCGAGGGCGGGCTCGGCGACGCGGTCGCGGAGGCCTTCGGCGACGGGCGTCCCGTCCCGCGGCTGGTGCGGCTGGGCGTGCGCAGCGTGCCGGGCTCGGCCTCCCCGGAGCAGCAGCTGCACATCGCCGGCATCGACGCCGAGTCGATCGCCGCGGCCGGCCGGCTGCTGGTGGGGGAGGCGATCGTGTCGTGAGCGACGGCGGGTCGCGCACCGTACGGGCCGGCCGCCGCCGGGTGGAGATCCGACGCCCGGACAAGGTGCTCCTCCCGGGCGACGGCGACGCCCGCGCGTACACCAAGGGCGACCTCGTCGACTACCACCGGGCCGTCGCCCGGCACATGCTGCCGCACCTGCGGGGCCGGCCGCTGATGCTGGACCGGCGGCCCGACGGCCTGGGCGGACCGGCGTTCATGCAGAAGAACACCCCCGACAGCTATCCGGACTGGATCAGGCGTGCCGAGGTCGCCAAGGAGGGCGGCACCGTCGCGCACACGGTGTGCGACGACACCGCCACCCTGCTCTACCTGGTCGACCAGGCGAGCGTCACGCTGCACCGCTGGCTCTCCCGCGCCGACGACGTGGACCGCCCCGACCGGCTGGTCTTCGACCTCGACCCGTCCGGCGACGACTTCGAGACGGTGCGGGAGGCCGCCCGGCAGCTGGGGGAGCTGCTCGGCGAACTCGCCCTGCCCTCCGCCCTGCTGACCACCGGGTCCCGGGGCCTGCACGTGATCGTGCCCCTGGACGGCGGCGAGGACTTCGACGCCGTACGGGAGTTCGCCCGCGAGGTCGCCGACACGCTGGCGGACGCCCACCCCGACCGGCTCACCACCGCGGCCCGCAGGAAGGACCGCGGCGACCGGCTGTACCTCGACGTGGGGCGCAACGCCTACGCGCAGACCGCCGTCGCCCCCTGGACCGTCCGCGCCCTGCCCGGCGCCCCCGTCGCCACCCCGATCACCTGGGACCAGCTCGACGACCCGGAGCTGCACGCCCGCCGCTGGACGGTGGAGAACGCCGTCGAGCAGACCGGCGCGAACCCGTGGGCGGGTCTGTCCCGCAAGGGCCGTTCCCTCGCCCCTGCCCGCCGGAGGCTCGCCGCGCTGCGCGGCTAGATCCTTCGGAGCCGCCGCCTGTTACCCCTCTGCGACCAGGGGCGACAGCCGGCCGTGGCGAACGGGTGAGTCCTCGGAGGTTTGGTGAACACACTTGCGGCCACACGGAGGGGGAGGTGGCCATGTCGAACACGAAGAACACCGAAGAGTCACAGGATTCACAGGAATCTCAGGACTCCCGTGAGGGCCAGGACTCCCAGCAGGCCCGGACCTCACGCACGCCCCGTAAACGAACCGCACCCCGTAAGCGGCCCGAGAACGACAGCGACACGACCGAGAGCACCACGGAACGGAAGAAGCCGAAGCCCATGCAGGTGCTGCGCCAGGCGCGCGAGCAGCTCGCGGAGCTCACCGGCATGGAGGCCGAGTCCGTGTCGTCCTTCGAGCAGACCTCGGAGGGCTGGGCGCTGGAGGTCGAGGTCCTGGAGCTGGAGCGGGTGCCCGACACGATGAGCCTGATGGCGAGCTACCAGGTGGAGCTGGACCCCGACGGGGACCTCACCGGGTACCGGAGGGTCCGCCGCTACGAGCGCGGACGCGCCGACACGCGCAGGTCCGGCGGCTAGGCCGCCCCCCGCGCGCGATCACACGTACAGAGACCACACCCACCGACAACAAGGAGGAAGGGCCGGCATGACAGTAGTACCGGCACAGCAGTCCGGCGGTGGAGGCGGCAGCAGCGGCCTCTACGACGTGCTTGAGCTTGTTCTGGACAGGGGGCTCGTCATCGACGCATTCGTGCGCGTGTCCCTGGTCGGCATCGAGATCCTCAAGATCGACGTCCGTGTCGTCGTGGCGAGCGTCGACACCTATCTCCGGTTCGCGGAGGCGTGCAACCGGCTCGACCTCGAGGCCGGACCCCGCAAGAGCCCGGGGCTGCCCGAGATCGTCGGCGAGGTCACCGAGTCCGGTGCCCGCGGCAAGTCCAAGGGCGCCCTCTCCGGCGCCGCCGAGACCATCTCCGACGCCGTCAAGCAGGGGCGTGACGGAGAGACCGAGTCGCGGCCGCGGGCGCGTAAGAGCACGTCCCGCCGGAAGGAGGAGCAGGAGTGAGCACCTACGTCTACGGCATCACGGCGGCCTCGCACCCGACTCTGCCCGAGGGCATGGGCGGCGTCGGCGACCCGGCGCGTCCGGTGCGGGTGCTGACCCAGGGCGACCTCGCGGCGATCGTCAGCGACGCGCCGGAGGGACTGCGGCCCAAGCGCAGGGAACTGCTCGCCCACCAGAACGTGCTCAGTGAGATCGGCGCGGGCGGCTGCGTGCTGCCCATGCGCTTCGGCAGTGTCGCCCCGGACGACGAGTCCGTCACCGGCGTCCTCGCCGAGCGGGCCGACCACTACCTGGAGCGGCTGCGCGCCCTCGACGACCGCGTCGAGTACAACGTCAAGGCCAACCACGTGGAAGAGGCCGTCCTGCACCACGTCATGGCGCTCAACCCGGAGATCCGCGCCCTCGCGGAGGCCAACCGGCAGTCCAACGGCGGCAGTTACGACGACAAGATCCGCCTCGGCGAGATGGTCGCCGAAGCGGTCAAGGCCCGGGAGGCCGAGGACGGCGCCGCGCTGGAGAACGCGCTGCGGGGCATCGCCGACGCGGAGAGCGTGGGCCCCGAGTCCACGGGCTGGCTCGCCAACGTCTCGTACCTGGTCAAGCGTGAGACGGCGGAGGAGTTCCTGGCCGCGGTGGAGCAGGCCCGCACGGACATGCCCCACCTGGAAGTACGTCTGAACGGCCCGCTGCCCCCGTACAGCTTCGTCGAGCCCGGCCCCGCCGAGCCCGCGGGCACGGTGGCCGGCGGGACGGACACCGAAACGAGGTGACGTCATGGGCCTGATCTCGGAAGTGCTGCTGCTGCCGCTCGCCCCGGCGCGCGGCGGCGCCTGGGCCATCCGGCAGGTCCTGCAGGAAGCGGAACGCATCTACTACGACCCCGCGACCATCCGTGCCGAGCTGGCCCGGCTGGAGGAACTGCTGGAGGCCGGGGAGATCACCGAAGAGGAGTTCGACGAACAGGAGGACGCACTCCTGGACCGGCTGGAGATCGCTACGCGCACGGGCGCGGGTACTGGGGACGGGACGGCACAACGATGAATCGAACGGGAATGGGCCTCGCCATCGGGGCCGGATATCTCCTCGGACGGACCAAGAAGCTGAAAATGGCGCTGGCCGTCGGCGGGCTGGTGGCGGGCAAGAAACTCAACCTCAGCCCGAAGGCGGTCGCCGACCTGCTGCAGCAGCAGCTGCGCGACAACCCGCAGTTCAAGGAGCTGGGCGACCAGCTCCGCGGTGAGCTGCGCGGCGTCGGCAAGGCGGCCTCCGGCGCACTGGTCGAGCGGCAGATCAGCTCGCTCGCCGACCGGCTGCACGGCCGCACCGCCGAGGTGCGCGGCCAACTGGCCGGGGACAGTGCGGAGGACCGGGACGAGGAGGACGAGGACACAGAAACCTCCGAGGACCGCGACGCCGAGGACACGGACGACACCGTGGACGCCGAGGACACGGACGACGCCGACGACACGGACGACACCGAGGACGCCGAGGACACGGACGACGCCGAGGACTCCGACGGCCGGGGTGAGGAGCCGGACGCCGGGCGGAGTGGGCGGAAGGCGGCCGACAAGGCTCCGGCCCGCAAGTCCGCCCCGGCCAAGAAGGCGGCGCCGGCGAAGAAGGCCGCGTCCGGGCGGACCGCGCCCGCGAAGAAGACCGCCGCCAAGAAGACGGCCGGGAGGAAGAGCGCGTCCGCCTCCCGTGGCGGCGCCCGTTCCCGTAGCTCGAAGGGAGGCGGTGAGCGATGACCGAGACCGTGGGAAAGGCCACGTCCGCCGCGCGTGACGGTGCGGACGGCGCCACGAAGAACCCCCTGTCCGACATCGCCCACAGCGAGGCCGCGGACCGGCTCAAGAGCGAGGTCCAGGACTACCTCGCGGCCCAGGCCACCCGGCTGCTGAGCGGGGTCGGCCACAAGCTGGGCGAGACCACCGGCAAGCTCAACGACATCGCCGAGGGCAACAGCCCCGGGTTCGCCAAGCTCGCCACCGACGGCGGCAAGAAGCTCGCCGAGGGCAAGGGGCCGCTGCGCACCGCCGTGGAACTTGGCGCCACGCGCGCCAAGGACAACGTCAAGGGCGCCCTGCAGAACCTGGGCGGTGGCGGCGGCAAGGGCAAGCGCAAGAAGTCGTCCGGCAACAAGCCGACCGTCATCATGGAGTACATCGACGTCGGTGTGCCGCTGCGCACGGCGTACGACCAGTGGACGCAGTACCAGGACTTCAGCACCTTCGCCAAGGGCGTCAAGAGCGCCAACAAGTCCGACGACACCACCTCGGACTGGCAGGCGAAGATCTGGTGGTCCAGCCGCAGCTGGAAGGCGACGACCTCCGAGCAGGTCCCCGACCAGCGCATCTCGTGGTCCACGGAAGGCGCCAAGGGCACGATGAAGGGCGTCGTCTCCTTCCACCAGATCGCCGAGAACCTGACACGGGTCCTGCTGGTCATCGAGTACTACCCGTCGGGCTTCTTCGAGAAGACCGGCAACATCTGGCGCTCCCAGGGCCGCCGCGCCCGGCTCGACCTGAAGAACTTCGCCCGCTTCATCACGATCAAGGGCGAGGCCGAGGACAGCTGGCGGGGCGAGATCCGCGAGGGCGAGGTCGTCAAGACCCACGAGGACGCCGTGGCCGAGGAGGAAGAGGAACAGGGCGCCGAGGGCGAGCAGGAGGACTCCGAGTCCGAGGACCAGGAGGGCGAGCCCGACGCCGAGGCCGAGGACGCGTACGACGAGGAGGCCGACGAGGACGGCACCGAGCCCGAGGGCGCGTACGACGAGGAGGACGAGGAGGACGACGGCACCGAACCCGAGGACGCGTACGAGGACGAGGCCGGCGGCCCCGGGACCGACGACCCGTACGAGGACGAGGACGAGGAAGCCGCCGACGGCGAGGACGACGACGAGGAGGGCGTGCCCCCGGAGGAGGACTACGAGGACGAGGACGACGACGAGTACGAGGACGACGAGCCGGCCGAGGACGAGGCCGGGCAAGAGGAAACCGAGGGCCGGAGCCGCCGATGACCACCCCCAGCCGACTCCCCGACCCCTATGGCCAGGGCAGCAGCGCCAACCTTGCCGACATCCTGGAAAGGGTGCTGGACAAGGGCGTGGTGATCGCGGGCGACATCCGGATCAACCTGCTCGACATAGAACTGCTCACCATCAAGCTACGCCTCGTCGTCGCCTCCGTGGACAAGGCCAAGGAGATGGGGATCGACTGGTGGGAGTCCGACCCGGCGCTCTCCTCGGGCGCCCGGCGCGACGAACTCGCGCGTGAGAACGCAGAGTTGCGTGAGCGCCTGGCCCGTCTGGAGGAGCTGGCGCCGCGTCGCGGCGAGGGGCAGCTGGAGCAGCGCCGCGCCGAGGAGGAGACCAAGTGACCGGACTGCGCTACGTCTACGCGGTCTGCCGCCCCTTCGGCACACCGCTGCAGGCCCAGCTCACCGGGGTGGCCGGCGACCCGCCCCGGCTGGTGCCGCACCACGACCTGCTGGCCGTGGTCAGCCATGTGCCCGAGGAGGACTTCGCCGAGGAGGCGCTGCGCGCGCACCTGGAGGACCTCGACTGGCTGACCGCGGTCGCGCGGGCGCACCAGGGGGTGATCGACGCGCTCACCACCGTCACCACACCGCTGCCGCTGCGGCTCGGCACCGTGTTCCGCGACGACAGCGGCGTACGGTCGATGATCGAGGAGCGCGAGGAGAACTTCCTGCGGCGGCTGGACCGGCTCGAGGGCCGGGTCGAGTGGGGCGTCAAGGTCTTCCTGGAGCCGCGGGGTGAGCCGGAGCAGGCCTCCGCGCCCGAGCCGGCGGCGATGTCCGGACGGGACTACCTGCGCCGGCGCCGTCAGCAGACGCGGTCGCGGGAGGACCAGTGGCAGCAGGCCGAGACCTTCGCCACCCGGCTGCACGGCACGCTCGCCGAGTTCGCCGAGGACTCCCGGCTGCACGCGCCGCAGAACCCCACCCTGTCCGGCGCCCGCGGGCGCAACGTGCTGAACGCCGCCTACCTGGTGCCGCGGGCGGAGTCGGAACAGTTCGTGGAGCAGGTGGACCGGACGAAGGACGACGTCCCCGGACTCCGGGTGGAACTCACCGGGCCGTGGGCGGCCTACTCCTTCGCCGGTGAGGAGAACACCGGGGAGGAGGGCTCGTGACCGTCGTCGAACGGCGTGAGATCGCCCTGGTCGACCTGCTCGACCGGCTGCTGGCCGGAGGCGTGGTGATCACGGGCGACATCACACTGCGGATCGCGGACGTCGACCTGGTCCGCATCGACCTCAACGCGCTCATCAGCTCGGTGAACCAGCAGGTCCCCTCGCCCTTCGAGGAGTCCCCTTGACCGACGAACCGCGCCACCACGCGCCCGACGCGCCGCGCCACCGGGCGCCCGACGCGCCGCAGCCCTTCACCGTGTCCGACGTCGACGCGGACACCGTCGACGGGCGGTCCGCTCTGCCTCCGGAGACGTCCTTCGACGCGCGCCCGGAGCCGCGTGAACCGCACGCCAGTCGCCGCCGCCGGCTCGACCTGGAGCCGGACACGGTGGAGCGCGACCTGGTGAAACTGGTGCTGACCGTCGTGGAACTGCTGCGTCAGCTCATGGAACGACAGGCGGTGCGCCGCTTCGACGAGGGCGACCTCACCGAGGAGCAGGAGGAGCGGGTCGGACTGACCCTCATGCTCCTGGAGGACCGGATGGCCGAGCTGCGCAACCGCTACGGCCTGCGCCCCGAGGACCTCAACCTCGACCTCGGGCCGCTTGGCCCGCTGCTGCCCCGGGACTGAAGTCCCGGGGGCGGCCCGCCCCGTCCCGCCCGCCGGTCAGGCGTCCTTGCGGCAGAGGATCTCGCCGTGCAGCACGGCGAACCAGCCGTCGTCCCGGGCACCCCACTCCCGCCACGCGCCGGCCACCTGGGCCAGCCGTTCGTGGGTGGCGTGCCCGGCGTCGACGGCCCGTCCCGCGTACGCGGACGCCACCGTGCGGTCCGCCCACAGCCCGCTCCACCAGGCACGTTCCTCCGGCGTGGAGAAGGTCCAGGCGCTCGACGTCGCGGTGACGTCGGTGAGGCCCGCGGCCAGTGCCCACGCCTTGAGGCGCCGGCCCGCGTCCGGTTCGCCGCCGTTGGCCCGCGCCACCCGCCGGTACAGGTCCAGCCAGTCGTCCAGGCCCGGCGATGCGGGATACCAGGTCATCGCCGCGTAGTCCGCGTCCCGTACGGCGATGAACCCCCCGGGCTTCGTCACCCGGACCATCTCGCGCAGCGCGCGCACCGGGTCGCCCACGTGCTGGAGCACCTGGTGGGCGTGCACCACGCAGAACGTGTCGTCGGGGAAGTCCAGCGCGTGCACGTCGCCCACCGCGAAGCCGGCGTTCGTGACGCCCCGCTTCCCGGCCTCCGCCCGGGCACGCTCCAGGACGCCCGGCTCCCGGTCGAGACCGGTGACGTGCCCGTCGGGCACCAGCGCCGCCAGGTCGGCGGTGATGGTGCCGGGCCCGCAGCCGATGTCCAGGATCCGCATGTGCGGCTTCAGCGCTCCGAGGAGGTACGCGGCCGAGTTCGCGGCGGTGCGCCAGGTGTGCGAGCGAAGCACCGACTCGTGGTGCCCGTGCGTGTAGACGGCGGTCTCCCGTGCGTGCGGCATGACAGGCCCACCCCTTCCACTGTCGTAGGAGGACGTCCACGCTACGCCTGACGGCCGCATGATGAGATCCGGGTTTCATCATGCGGGACGGGTGTCGGGCCGGGACCGGCCGTGGGAAACCCGTTTGCCACCGGCCGCCGGCGCCCCGCAGAATCGCGCCCATGGGTCACCTGGAAGCCGCGCACATCGAGTACCACCTCCCCGACGGGAGGGCTCTCCTGGGCGACGTGTCGTTCCGGGTGGGGGAGGGCGCCGTCGTCGCCCTCGTGGGACCCAACGGCGCGGGCAAGACCACCCTCCTGCGCATCCTCTCCGGCGAGCTCACCCCGCACGGCGGGAACGTCGCCGTCAGCGGCGGCCTCGGCGTGATGCGCCAGTTCGTGGGCTCGGTACGGGACGAGACGACCGTGCGTGACCTGCTGGTGTCCGTGGCGCCGCCCCGCATCCGCGAGGCCGCCCGCGCCGTGGACGCCGCCGAGCACGCCATCATGACGGTCGACGACGAGGCCGCCCAGATGCGCTACGCGCAGGCGCTCGCCGACTGGGCCGAGGCCCAGGGGTACGAGGCCGAGACGCTGTGGGACATCTGCACCACGGCCGCCATGGGCGTCCCCTACGACAAGGCCCAGTGGCGCCAGGTCCGCACCCTCTCCGGCGGTGAACAGAAACGGCTGGTGCTGGAGGCGCTGCTGCGCGGCCCGGACGAGGTGCTGCTCCTCGACGAGCCGGACAACTACCTGGACGTGCCCGGCAAGCGCTGGCTTGAGGAGCGCCTCGCCGAGACCCGCAAGACGGTCCTGTTCGTCTCCCACGACCGCGAACTGCTCGCCGGGGCCGCCGAGAAGATCGTCTCCCTCGAACCGGGCCCCGCGGGCGCCGACGCCTGGGTGCACGGCGGCGGCTTCGCCACCTTCCACGAGGCCAGGCGTGAGCGCTTCGCCCGCTTCGAGGAACTGCGCCGCCGCTGGGACGAGAAGCACGCCCAGCTGAAGAAGCTGGTGCTGACCCTGCGCCAGGCCGCCGAGAACAGCCCGGACATGGCGTCCCGCTACCGTGCCGCCCAGACCCGGCTGCGCAAGTTCGAGGAGGCGGGCCCGCCGCCCGAGCCGCCGCGCGAGCAGGACATCCGGATGCGCCTCAAGGGCGGCCGTACCGGCGTCCGCGCCGTCACCTGCGAGCAGCTCGAACTGACCGGCCTGATGAAACCCTTCGACCTGGAAGTCTTCTACGGCGAGCGGGTCGCGGTGCTCGGTTCCAACGGCTCCGGCAAGTCGCACTTCCTGCGCCTGCTCGCGGGCGAGGACGTCGCGCACACCGGGGCCTGGCGGACCGGGGCGCGCGTGGTGCCCGGACACTTCGCGCAGACCCACGCCCACCCCGAACTGCTGGGCCGCACCCTGCTCGACATCCTGTGGACCGAGCACTCCCAGGACCGGGGCGCCGCGATGTCCCGGCTGCGCCGCTACGAGCTGACCCAGCAGGCCGAGCGCACCTTCGACCGGCTCTCCGGCGGACAGCAGGCCCGCTTCCAGATCCTGCTGCTGGAGCTGCAGGGCGTCACGGCCCTGCTCCTGGACGAGCCCACCGACAACCTGGACCTGGAATCGGCCGAAGCCCTCCAGGAAGGCCTGGAGGGCTTCGAGGGCACGGTCCTCGCCGTCACGCACGACCGCTGGTTCGCCCGCTCCTTCGACCGTTTCCTGGTCTTCGGCAGCGACGGCAGGGTCCGCGAGACACCCGAACCGGTCTGGGACGAACGCCGGGTGGAACGCGCGAGGTGACCCGCGGCGGGCGGGTCACCTCCAGCGCAGCAGCGCGCCCAGCCCGCCGACCGGAGCGTCGCCGCCCGCGTCCGGCGCCGCGGTCACCGAGAGGGCGGGCGCGTCCGTCGTCACGGCCGACCGGATCAGCGCGTCGTCCGCGCGTGCCGCCCAGGAGTTCTGCTCGCCGAGGATCTTGAGGTCGGTGCGCCGGACCGCCAGCTGGTCCGGGTCCTCGCCGATCCACACCTCGCGGTGCGCGTCCGGGCCGTCCGGCCGGATCAGCAGCTCCTCGATCCGGTGCTCCCGGGCCGCCTCCACCAGTGCCGGAACGCCCTCCACGGCGCCCGCGCGGCCCTCGTCGTCGGGACCGCGGGCGGCCAGGAACCGCTCCAGCTCGGCCGCCGCACGCTCGCGCACATGCCCGGCGCGGATCCGCTCCACGTCCTCGTCCAGCAGCCGGCTCCCGGCGCCGTGGGACGCCTCGGCGACCATGCCTCGCATCCGCTGCGGCAGCCGCTCGCGCACCGTCCGCCGCTCACGGTCGTCCCCGACCAGGATCGCCAGGTCGGCGCCGGTCTCCTCCTGACAGACGGCGAGCGCGTCGGCGATCTCCGCCGCGTTGTGCTCCCAGGTGTTCTCCACCCGCAGCTGGAAGTGGCGCACCGACCAGTCGCCCGTGCCGGTGCGGTGGAGGGGGTGCTGCTGCCCGGTGACCCCGCCGGCGCCCTCCCGCCCGAGCGCGCTGCGCAGCTCGAACTCGGCGCCCGCGCGGTCGACGTACGCGACGACACACACCGGGTCCTCCCCGGCCAGCTCCAGCAGCGGCGCGACCCGGGGCAGCGGGGCCCACTCGGCCCCGTCGCGCCGCGGGGGCCGGGCCAGCGACGGGTCCAGTACCACCTCGCCGTCCCGGGCGAACAGGGCGCGGCCGTGCGGTTCGCCGGAGTGCCGCAGCTCCTCCAGCGCCTGCCGCACCGCCGTGCAGGTCGCCTCGTCGGCGCCCTGGCCTGCCAGTTCCCGCGCCATCGCCTCGGCGGTGAGCCGGCGTTCGTGCGGGGTGTTCTCCGTGTGCCGGGAGGTGTCGACGTAGACGGAGGCCCAGGGGCCGGGACGTTCGTAGAGCGGGTTGAGGAATGCGAGGTCCATGGGTCCCTCCCGGTTGCCGTTCGGGGTGGTGCCTGTGCCGCCGGGCGGGTACCCGGGGGCCATGAACGCACACGACGAGCGGGGCACCACCATGACCGGAGTCGACCCGAACCGCCTGGACGACCAGCAGCTCATGAAGGAGCTGGAGACCATCCACCGCACGCGTCACGACACGCTGCTGTACGGCTCCAACGACGCGCTGCGCGCCCACAACGAGCGGATGGCCCAGCTGGAGGGCGAGTACCTGCGGCGCTACCCGACCCGCCCGGTCGCCCCGGGCCGGACCCGCGAGGGGGCCCGCGAGCGCGGCGCCGCGGACTCCGCGACGCCGACCGCCTCGGGCACCTGAACGCGAAACGGGAGTCCCGCGCGGGACTCCCGTTTTCTCCCGCCGCCCGGGCGGCGACCGCCCGCCTAGGCGGAGCGCTCCGCCGTGAAGACCTCCAGGAAGGTCTCGCAGAAGGCCTTCAGGTCGTCCGGCTTGCGGCTGGTGACCAGCTTGTTCGAGCCGTGGTCGCAGACCTTGACCTGCTCGTCGACCCAGGTCGCGCCCGCGTTGCGGAGGTCCGTCCGCAGGCTCGGCCAACTGGTCAGCACGCGGCCCCGCACGACGTCGGCCTCGATGAGGGTCCACGGCGCGTGGCAGATCGCGGCCACCGGCCGGCCCTGCTCGAAGAAGTCACGGACGAACGCGACGGCCTTGTCGTCCGTCCGCAGGAAGTCCGGGTTGGCGACCCCGCCGGGCAGCACCAGCCCGTCGAAGGAGTCCGCCGACGCGTCGCCGACGACCTCCTGCACGGGGAAGGTGTCCGCCTTGTCGAGGTGGTTGAACCCCTGGACCTCCCCGGACTGCGTCGACACGAGGACGGGCTCGTGCCCGGCCTCCTCGGCCGCCTTCCAGGGCTCGGTCAGCTCGACCTGTTCGACGCCCTCGGGTGCGGTCAGAAATGCGATGCGCATGATGGCGCTACGTCCCTTCGTTCGGTTCGTCAGTCGGTTGTTCGGTCGGTCGGTCGGTCGGTTCGTCGTTCAGTTGCTGTCGTCGGGCTCCGCGCGGCTGATGTCGGCGAGCGCCGACCCCGGATCCCGGGCCTCGGCCAGGTCGCCGAGTGTCACCAGGCCGACGGGCAGACCGCCCTCCACCACGGGGATCCGCCGCACCGCGTGCTCCCGCATCAGCGCGACGGCCGAGGACACCGGGTCGTCCGGGGCGAGGGTCAGCGGGTCCGGCGTGCACACCGACTCCACGCTCACCCCGAACGGGTCCCGGCCCTCGGCGACCGCCCGTACGGTGATGTCCCGGTCGGTGATCACGCCCACGACGCGCTGTCCGTCGGCCACCACCACGTCGCCGATGTTCTGGCCGCGCATCAGCCGTGCCGCCTCGACGACCGAGGCGTCCGGCCGTACGGCGACCACCCCGGGGGTCATCACGTCCTTCACGTACCGGGCCATGGTCAGCAGGCCTCCCTGTGCCGGACGGTCACGCCGTCTCCGTCTCCCGGGACCGGGTCAGCGCCTCGGCCAGCTCCTGGACACCGGTGTACCGGTCCTTGCGCGGCAGCCGCTCCAGCGCTTCGACGAGCGCGTCGGGGGCGTGCCGCCGGTCCAGGGCACGCATGAGTTCACGGGGACCCGCGGGGAACACCCCACGGCCCAGGATCCGGGCCAGTTCCAGTCGCGTCGACTCCAGCGACGTCGGACCGCGGCCCGGTGTCACGGGGCCGCGCGCGACCTCGGGGTCGTCGTCGGCGACGGGCTCCGGGTCGTGCCACTCCTCGGTGCGGGTCGGGTGCCCCGACCGCAGCAGGCCCTGCAGTTCGTGCTTCATCTCGTCGTCACGGTGGACGCTCAGCCGGTCACTGCCTCGCTGCATGTCTCCCTCCAGGTCCTTCGGGGGTGCCGACCGCGTACCCGAGGAGCGCGGGCCGACACCGGTACAAGGGCCGCGATCCGGGACGGATCCGAGCCGGACCGGAGTCGTCCTCCGAACGGCGGTCCGGGTCCCGACCGTGGGGAACCGGGCGGGGCCGGAGCGGGACCGGCCGACGTCCGCGTATCGCCGGGGTTTGGCGCAGGGACGCCGGGAGACCCGGAGCGCACGCCCCCCACGCGGCTTCCGGAAGGACCGGCCATGGCGGTGCTCGCCCTGCTCGTCCCGTCCCTCATGCTCGGCGTGATCCTGATGCTGGGCCGCTACGAGGACTTCGTCCTGCCACCCCGGGAGGCCGATCCCGAACCACGTGAGTCCCCCGCGGGACGTTTGCGCGGCTGACGCGGGGGCAGGCGGTCTTGAAGTGCTTCGGACAGGAGGCACGTCCGTGGTGGCGGAAACCCCCGCCGCGGCGCCCCTGTCCCCGGCGGGTGCGTCCGCCACGGTGACGGTCCGTCCCCGAGCACCTCCGAGGGAGCTGCGACGCACCATGCGCACCCGAACCGGCGCCAAGGCGCATCCCCACGACGACGCACCCGACACAGCTGCGGCCTTCCTCAGGCTCGCCGCACTGCCCGAAGGACCCGAGCGCGACGTGCTGCGGGACGAGATCGTGGAGGCCTGGCTGCCCATGGCGCACCGCCTCGCCGGACGGTTCCGCAGCCGCGGCGAGAGCTACGACGACCTGCGCCAGGTCGCCGCCCTGGGCCTGCTCAAGGCCGTCGACCGGTACGACCCCGAGCTGGGCAACGCCTTCGAGAGCTACGCCGTGCCCACCGTCACCGGCGAGATCAAGCGGCACTTCCGCGACCACATGTGGACCCTGCACGTGCCGCGCCGCGTCCAGGAGCTGCGCAACCGCGTCCGGCACGCCGCCCAGGACCTCTCCCAGACCGTCCAGGGCCGCGCCCCCACCGTGAGCGAGATCGCCGAGCACGCCGGACTGACCGAGGACGAGGTGCGCACCGGACAGGCGGCCTCGGAGAGCTTCAGCGCGCTGTCCCTCGACGCCGAGTTGCCCGGCAGCGACGACGGCTACTCCCTGAGCGACGCCCTGGGCGGTCCCGACCCGGCGCTGGACACCGTGGTCGACCGCCAGGCGGTCAAGGACCGGCTGGCCGAGCTGCCGGAGCGTGAGCGGGCGATCCTGTACATGCGCTTCTTCGACGACATGACCCAGAACAGCATCGCCCAGGAGCTGGGCCTGTCCCAGATGCACGTCTCCCGGCTGATCACCCGCAGCTGCGGCCGGGTGCGGGAGCAGGTCATGGGCGACATGGGCGACACCGACGAGGAGTGACCTCCCTTCACCCGCACGGGCGCGTCCGGTCCCGCCAATGGTGTCCGGCCGCGCGCGGGCCGGAGGCGGGCGGGCTGTGATGGCACCGGGACGACCGACGCGTCCCAGCCGCCGCTCGAAGGAGCCCGCACCATGCGCCGCACCGCCCGTGCCCTGTCCGTCGCCGCCGTCGCCGGCACCGTCCTCGGCGCGCTCGCACCGGCCGCGTCCGCCGGGACGGCCCCGGGCAGCGCCGGCGCGTGGGGGACCGCCCCGCCCTCGCCGTGCGCGTCGCCGACCGGCGGGCACAGCCGGCCGGGGCACCCGTCATGGAGCGCGGCGCCGAGCCCCGTGAAACCGGGCGCGCACGAAGCCGAGGAGTACGAGGCGGAGACCCTCGTGGAGGAGTTCACCGAGGCAGACCTCTACGGCGCGACATCCCTCGACGCCTCCGAGGGCCTCGCGCCCGAGGAGGCCGGGGAGGCGGACCCGCTCGCGCCCGAGTCGGCGGCGGAGCCGCCCGCGGCCCCCGACACCGCCTGGGAGGAGCTGATCCCCGACGCCGACGCCGAGGAGCGCGCCGGGGCCCCGGGCGCGGAAGGCGCACCCGGAGCACCCGGAGCGGCGGGTACGGCGGCGGACCCCGGTGCCGCGAACCCGTACGCCGCGGATCCGTACGCGGCCGACCCCTACACCGCCGACCCGTACGCGGCGGACCCCGCGACCATGGACCACAAGGCCCCTCCCCGCACGGCCGTGGACCCCGAGGCCACCGGCCCCGGGGCGGCCCCGCTCCGGACCACCCCGCCGAAGCCCACCCCGTCGCCCACGCACAAGCCCACCTCCTCGCCGAAGCCCACGGCGACGCACGGCACCCCTTGCCCGTCGCCGACCGCTCACCAGGGCGTCCAGGCCGGCCGGGGCGGTGCCTTCACCGACTCGGTGCCCGCCCAGGTCGCGGGCGGTCTGCTGATGGCGGGCGCGATCGGCGCCGCCGCGCACCGCGTGCTGCGCAGGCGCACCGGCGGAACGCATGCCTGACCCCCGGCTCGGCGCCCGGTCCCTCGGTCCCGCCGCCCTGCCCCGTGGCCCCGCACGCCGTGCCGCGCGGCGCGCGATCCGGCACCGTGCTCATGACGGGCCGATCACGGGGTACTGAGTTCGCCGAGGGCGGCACGAGCGGACGCCGGGACACGGCACCGGGGCACCAGAAACTGCGCGGAGGTAGGGATGCGGCGGACGGAACCGGAAGGCCACGGCCCGGTCCGCTTCGGGCCGCCGCTCCCCGACGACGGGCTGCCGGTGCTGCCCGAACTGGCCGGCGTCCTGGCGGCGGCCGCCGCGCGCGGCGGGGCCGAACCGGTCGGCGGCGGGGCTGCCCTGCTCGACGCCGCCTGCGGCCACGGAGACCGGCGCGGACTGCCCGCCGTCCCCGACCGCACCGCTCTCGCCCCCGGCGCGCCCGCCCTGCTGACCGCGCTGACCGCCGCCATCGACGGCGACGTCCTCGTACCGAGGCCCTGCGCCTCCTGGTGGCCGCCGTACGCGCGTCTGCTCGGCAGACCCGTCTTCCACGTGCCGACCCCCGCCGAGAGCGGCGGCGTCCCCGACCCCTACGCCCTGCTGGAGACCGTGCGCCGGATGCGCGCCGAGGGCCGCGACCCGCGCCTGCTGGTGCTGTCCGTGGCCGACGACCCCACGGCGACCGTCGCCCCGCCCGAGCTGCTGCACGCGACCCTGGAGGCCGCGGCCGACGAAGGGCTGCACCTGGTCAGCGACGAGACCTGGCGCGACACCCTGCACGACCCGCACGACACGGTGCTGCTCAGCCCCGCCGAGATGCTGCCCGACCGGGTCACCGTCGTCACCGACCTCGCCGGTTCCCTGCTCCCGCCGGGCTGGCCGGCCGCCGTGGCCCGCTTCCCCGCGGGCGAGGAGGGCGCCGCGCTGCACGCGCGCGTGCTCGACGTGCTCACCGCGCTCGACGCCCGGGTGGCCGCCCCCGTCGCCGCGGCCGCCGGGTACGCGCTGTCCGAACCCGAACCGGTCACCGCGCGCGTCGCCGCCACCGTCCGCGTGCACGCGCGCGTGGCCGCCGCCGCGCACCACGCCGTGGTGTCCGCGGGCGCCCTGGCCCGCCCCCCGCGGTGCGGCCGGCACCTCTACGTCGACCTCACCCCCCTGGCGCCCGCACTTTCCCAGCGGGGCATCGGCGACGCCCAGGAACTGGAGGACTTCCTCACCGCCCGGCTCGGCATGCCCGCGCCCGGCGGCCACCGCTTCGGCGACGACTTCGAGACGCACCGCGTACGGCTGTGCACCGCCCCCCTGCTGGGCGACAGCCCCGAGGAGCGCGCCCGGTGCCTGGACGCGGACGACCCGACGGAACTGCCACAGGTGCGACGCGCGTTGAACCATCTGACATCGGTCTTCGACGATCTCCGTGACGACGCTCGGCGATGGGAGTCCTCTCGATGACGCAGCGGCACGAGTCGACCGGAACGACGTCCACAGCGGGGGACGCGGGGCCCCCGTCCGGCGGCTCCCACCCCCCGCTCGCCGAGCCGCGTCCGCTCGCCGAGCGCCGGGTGTGGCCCCGCGCCTTCCACGACCGGCTGACCGCCCCGCTGCCCGGGCTCAAGGCCGTCGCCCGCTTCGCCCGCGAGGGCGCGGTACGGCCCACCCCGGAAGGCCTCGCCGGCATCCCCGACCTGCCGTACGCCCCCGGCCCGGTGCCGGACGTGGACGCCCGCACGCTCGCCGTGACCTGGGCGGGTCACGCCAGCTGGGTGGTGCGGATCGGCGGGCTCACCGTGCTCACCGACCCGGTGTGGTCCCGGCGCATCCTCGGCACCCCCGCCCGCGTCACACCCGTCGGCGTGGCCTGGGAGGCGCTGCCGCGCGTGGACGCGGTGGTCATCAGCCACAACCACTACGACCACCTCGACGCCCCCACCCTGCGCCGGCTCCCGCGCGACACCCCGATGTTCGTGCCGGCCGGTCTGGGCCGCTGGTTCCACCGCCGCCGGTTCACCCGGGTCACCGAGCTCGACTGGTGGGAGGCGGCCGAACTGGGCGGTGTGCGCTTCGACTTCGTACCGGCGCACCACTGGTCCAAGCGCACGCTGACCGACACCTGCCGTTCACTGTGGGGCGGCTGGATGCTCACCGACCCCGACGGCCGGCGGGTGCATTTCGCCGGCGACACCGGCTACGGGCACTGGTTCTCCCGCATCGGCCGCCGCTACCCGGGCATCGACCTGACCCTGATGCCGATCGGCGCGTACGACCCGCGCTGGTGGCTGGCCGACGTGCACTGCGACCCGGAGGAGGCGGTCCGCGCGGCCCAGGACCTCGGCGCGCGCCACATGGCGCCCATGCACTGGGGCACCTTCGTGCTCTCCGCGGAACCGGTCCTGGAACCCCTCACCCGGGTCCGCGACGCCTGGGAAGCGGCCGGACTGCCCCGGGAGCGCCTGTGGGACCTGCCGGTGGGCGGATCGCGGGTGATGGAATGACCGGGGGCGTCTGCCCGCCGGCGTGCCGCCGGGCGTCAGCCGGCCGGAGTGCCGCGCACCCGCCGCCACAGCCCGGGAGCCACGCTGAGCAGGACGGTCAGCACGACCGCCGCGAGCACCCCCTCCCAGGGCTCGTCGAACAGCGAGCCCCCGAGGACGCCGATCAGCTGGTAGGTCGCCGCCCAGGCCAGACAGGCCGGCAGATTGCCGCGCACGAAACGCCGCAGCGGCCACTTCGCGACCAGACAGGCCAGCATCACCGGCAGACGCCCGGCCGGCACCAGCCGGGACAGCACCAGCACCGCCACCCCGTGGTCGGCGAGCTTCTCCTGGGCCTGCGCCAGCCGCTCCTCGGGGGCCCGCTCCCGGATCGCCTCCAGCCACCGCGAGCCGTTCTTCGACGTCATCCCGCGCCGCCCCAGCCAGTACAGCGCCACGTCGCCCAGGAAGGCGGCCAGCGACGACGTCAGGAACACCATCGCCATCGCGTAGGGCGACGTCTGGTGGACGGCGACCACGGCCGCCGAACTGACCAGCGCGCCCGTCGGCACCACCGGGACCAGCGCCCCGATGAGCACCAGCAGGAACAGCGAGGGGTACCCGATGGCCTGCTGGGTGGACTCGGGCGCCACGGCCGCCGGCGGCACCAGGACACCGGCCGCCTGACCGAGGGCGGCGGCAGATATCACCGCGTGACCCCCAGGCGCACGCTCTCCCCGTGCCCGAGCCGGTGCACCACCGCGTCCGGCGCGTACCGGGCGGCCAGGCGCTCGAACTCGTGCCCCGGCGCGTGGAATTCGTGCGGGCGCACCGCGTCCATCCCGATCGGCCAGTACGTGCCGTAGTGCACCGGCACCGCGCTCGCCGCGCCCAGCAGCGCCAGCGCCTGGGCCGCCCGCCCCGCGTCCAGGTGCCCCTCGCCCAGGTGCGGGCCCCAGCCGCCCACCGGCAGCAGCGCCACGTCGACCGGGCCGACCTCCTTGGCCATCTCGTCGAACAGGCCGGTGTCCCCGGCGAAGTAGGTGCGCGCCTCGCCCTCCACCACGAACCCGAGGGCGGGCGCGCCCCGGCGGCCCACCGGAAGCCGCCGCCCGTCGTGGCGCGCGGGCACGGCCCGCACCACCAGCGGGCCGACGGTCGTCTCGTCACCGGGCGCCACCTCGCTCACGTCGAGCCCGGTGAGCCGGCGCAGCCCCGGCACCGCGCGGAGCGCGCCCCGGGGCACGAGCACCCGGGTGCCGGGCGCGAGCCGGGCCAGCGACGGCAGGTGCAGATGGTCGGCGTGCAGATGGGACACCAGCGCCACGTCCGCGCGCAGCGCGCGGGGCGGGGGCACCGCGCCACGCCTGCGCCGCAGATGCGCCAGCCGGCGTGCGAACAAGGGGTCGGTGAGGACGCGTGTGTGCGCGTCCTCCAGCGTGCAGGTGGCGTGTCCCCACCACGTGACCTCCACCGGCACCTCTTCGCCTCCTTCGCGCGACTCCCCGAAGCCTACGCGCAGGAGTAGGGTCGTCGGCGAAAACCGGAGGTGAGGGGGACGCCATGGCGCCGGTGCGGGTCACGACCATCGCGAGCCTGACGCCGCTGGAGGAACTGGACGCCGATCCGTTCCTGGTGGACTCCCGCGGCCAGCACACCATGTGCGCCCGCTGGGCCGCCGAGCACGGCTACGTGGTGGCCCGCGAACTCCTCGTGCACGGCCTGCGCCCCGACCACTCCCTGCTGTGGGACGGGGTACGCCCCGGCACCGATCTGTTCGTGGCGCCCAGCCTGCGGGTGCTGGAGCGCGCGCTGTCGTCCGCCGCGGAGTTCACCGCCGAGTGCGCGCGGCGCGGGGTGCGGGTGGAGACGGTGGGCCGCGCGGAGCCGTCGTACGACGCGGTGATGAAGGCCCGGGTGCACCGCAGGCTGTCCATGCCGACCGCCGGTTACGACGGCCGCTGAGGCGCCTGGGACCGCGTACCAGGGGGACGAAACGCCTCATCAGGGCGTTGTGACAGGGTGGAGGCGGTCCAGAGACCGGAACGTGAGGTGTACGGGGCGTGGGTGGCGGGCGATGGCGACGGGTCGCCAGTCAGATCGGTCGGAGTGTCACGGTGTGGGTGGTCTCCACGCTCACCATGCTGGCCCTCGCGGGCATCCTGCCGGACTTCCGGCTGCGCTCGGCCGACGGCAGCAGCGCCACCGACATCGCGGTCACCGCCGCGCTCGGGGCCGGCGCTTTCGGTCTGCTGTCCGCCCTGGTCTGGCCCCTGCTGGTACGGCTGCTGCTGCTGGTGCCCGCCCTCGTCCTCGGCCTGCTGGTGTTCTTCCTCAACGGCGCCCTGCTCTGGGTGGCGCTGCGCGTCAACCCCGTCGAACGGGGCTCCGCGGCCCCGGAGACGGCCGTCGTGGTCGCCGCCGTGATGTCCGCCGTCGCCTCGGCCACCGGCGGTGCCCTCGCCGTCCGTGACGACGACGCCTACCGCCGCCGCCTGTACCGGCTCGCGGACCGAAGACGGCGCTCCACCCCGCCCTGCCCGGCGACCCCCGGCACGGTGTTCGTGCAGCTCGACGGCGTCGGCCACGACGTCCTGCTGTCCGCCGTCGACAAGGGGCTGATGCCCACCGTCGCCCGCTGGCTCGGCACCGGCGGCGACCGCCCCAGCCACCGCCTCACCCCCTGGCGCACCGACTGGTCCAGCCAGACCGGCGCCAGCCAGCTCGGCATCCTGCACGGCAGCAACTTCGACGTGCCCGCCTTCCGCTGGTACGAGAAGGCCCGCCGCGAGGTGATGGTGTGCAACCGGCCCACCAGCGCCGCCGAGCTCCAGGCGCGCGCCATCGAGCACTCCGGCCACGCCGGCCTGCTCGCGCACGGCGGCGCCAGCCGGGGCAACCTGTTCAGCGGCGGGGCCGACGAGCAGGCGCTGGTGCTGTCCATCGCCACCCGCCGCAGGGGACCGGCGGCCCGCTCCCGCGCGGGCTACTTCGCCTACTTCTCCGACCCCGCCAACGCCGTGCGCACCGCGCTCTCCTTCGTCGCCGAGGTGGGCCGGGAGATCGGCCAGTCCGTCCGGTCCCGCATGCGCGCGCAGCGCCCGCGCGTCTCGCGCGGTGGGCTCTACCCCCTGGTGCGGGCCTTCGCCACCGTCGTCGAACGCGACGTCGTGGTGGCCGCCGTGATGGGCGACCTGCTGGCCGGCCGCAGCGCCGTCTACGCCGACCTGGTCGCCTACGACGAGGTCGCCCACCACTCCGGGCCCACGAGCCGGGACACCGACAAGGTCCTCCAGCGCCTCGACCGCGCCCTCGCCCTGATCGCGAACGTCGCCGAGCACGCGCCCCGCCCGTACCGCATCGTGGTGCTGTCCGATCACGGGCAGAGCCCCGGCGAGACCTTCCGCTCCCGCTACGGCCTGACCCTAGGCGACCTGGTGCGGGCCGGCTGCGGCCTGCCCGTGCCGCGCCGCGCCCGGCGCACGCACAGCGGCGCGGAGGCCCGCGCGGCGGTCCGCGCGGCGCTGCGCAGGCCCGTCGAGGAGGGCACCGAGCAGTACCGCCCCTCGCGCGGCTCGGAGCCGGTCGTGCTGGCCTCGGGGAACCTGGGCCTGGTGTCCTTCCCCGACGTGCCGCACCGGATGACCAAGGAGGAGATCGACGCCCGCCACCCCGCGCTGCTGCCGACCCTCGCCAACCACCCGGGCGTCGGCTTCCTGCTGGTGCGCAGCGAACGCCACGGCGGGGTGGTGCTCGGCGCGTACGGCGCGGAGATCCCGCTGGACGAGCTGGACGACAACCCCGGGCCGCTGGCAGCCTTCGGTCCCGGCGCGGCCGACGTCGTGCGGCGCACCCACACCTTCCCGCACACCGCCGACATCATGGTCAACTCCTTCCACGACCCCGCCGACGGCGAGGTGCTCGCGTTCGAGGAGCAGATCGGCTCCCACGGCGGCCTCGGCGGCGCCCAGTCCCGTCCCTTCCTGCTGTCCCCGCTGATCCTGTCCGCCCCGGTGCCCGAGGGCACGGAGCTGGCCGGCGCCGAACAGGTCCACCACGTGCTGCGCCGCTGGCTGACCGAGGCCGACGAGTCCGACACCCGCCCCCTCCCGGACCACACCGGACGAGCGGCCTGAGCGACGGCGACGGGCGTCACGGGCGAATATTCGCGTGACGGACACACCCCCCGGTTGAGAACCTCGACGGCGAACCGTCCACCCCGCCGCAAACGCGCCCGTCGAGGCGCGGAGAGGGAGTTCCTGCGTGCAGGCAGCCGTCACCGTCACCCCCGCCCGTGTCCCGGAGCTGCTGCTCGGTCTCGCCACCGTGCGGCCGGTGTTCCTCTGGGGCGCGCCCGGCATCGGGAAGTCCTCCCTGGTGAGGGAGTTCGCCGAGAGCCTCGGGCTGGAGTGCGTGAGCCTGCTGGGCACCCAGCTGGCCCCCGAGGACCTGATCGGCGTGCCGCAGATCCGCGACGGCCGCTCGGTGTTCTGCCCGCCGGAGGCGATCGCCCGCGACGAGCCGTACTGCCTGTTCCTGGACGAGCTGAACGCGGCCACCCCGGACGTGCAGAAGGCGTTCTGCGTTCTACTCGCTGATCCTCGACCGCCGCATCGGCGACTACGAACTGCCCAAGGGCTCCGTCGTGATCGGCGCCGGCAACCGCTCCACCGACAACGCCCTCGCCCGCCCCATCGCCTCCGCGCTGGTCAACCGGCTGACCCACGTGCACCTGGAGGCGTCCCCGAAGGACTGGCTGGTGTGGGCGGCGAACAACGGCATCCACCCGTGGATCACCGACCACCTCACCGACCGTCCCGACCACCTGTGGTCCAAGCCGCCCAAGACCGAGGAGCCGTTCTCCACGCCCCGCTCCTGGCACATGCTCTCCGACGCGCTGCACTCCTTCGGCCGCGACCTCGACGAGGACACCCTGAAGGTTCTCGCCCACGGCACGCTCACCCCCGCGCACGCCACCGCCTTCTGCGGCTACGTGAAGATCGTGCGCAGCCGCTTCGGCATCGACGCCGTGCTCAAGGGCGAGGCCCGCTGGCCGCACCGCCCGGAGGACCGCGACCTGCTCTACTACCTCGCCGAGTCCTTCCGCGGCCGGCTGGTGAAGGAACTGCCCGCGTCCAAGGAGCACATGTCGGCGGCCGGCCGGCAGATCGCCTACCGGGCCAAGAGCCTGCTGGTGCAGCTCGCCGAGATCTCCGTCGAGGTCGCGCAGACCGTCATCGCCCCCGACGCCGACGGCAACCCGCTGCTGCCGTCGTGGTTCCTCGTCGAGGCGGCCCGCGACATGCCCCGCCTGGTGGAGGCGCGCCGGTGAGCCGCACCCGCGGCAAGGGCCCGCAGCCCAAGGGCGGCAAGGGGCAGCGCAAGCGCGACCTCGCGGCGGAGCGGTTCGCCGACGGGCTGCGGCTGATGCGGGCCAACCCCGCCCTGGCGGCCGTCGAGGTCGACGTCTGCCGCCGCGAGGACTGCGAACTGGCCCCGCGGGACGGTCTGGTGCGCGTCGACTCGGACGCCGTGCTGCACGTCCACCCCGACCGGCGGGCCGACCCGGAGACCTGGGCGTGGGCCCTCGCGCACGCCGTCCTGCACCTCGGCTTCGGCCATGTCCCGGCCGCCGAGGGGCCCCGCACGCAGCCGGACCGCTGCGAGCTGGCCGCCCGCTGCGTCGTCGTCAACCGTTTCCTGCTCGGCTTCCCCGTCGGCAAGGTGCCCGAGGACCTGCCCGCCGCCTACCCCGACGGCGACGAGGAGCGGCTCGCCGCCGCCTGGCGGCGGAGCGGGATCCCCGCCGTCTACGAGCGCTGCGGCACCGCGGGCGACGAGGCGGACCTGCACCTGGAGCGGTGGCAGGGCTGGTACGGGCAGCCGCCGGACCACCAGCTGGCGTTCGCCACGGCGCTCACCCGCACGGTGTCCGCCGCGATGGACATGGCGGGCGGCCGCCGGGACAGCCTGGACGGCGCGCCGGCCCCGCGCCGCCCCTGGCAGAAGGCGCTGAGCTGGTTCGTCTCCTCCTATCCGCTGCTCGGCGGCATCGCCTCCGGCATGACCCTGGTCGCCGACGCGGAGCTGGCCCGCGCGCACGGGATCTCCGTCGCCGCCGTCAACGCCGGGGCCGGCGAGATCTACGTCAACCCGCTGCGGCACCTGGAGGACGAGGAGTGGCGGTTCGTGCTGGCGCACGAGATGCTGCACGCCGCCCTGCGCCACGGCGACCGCTGCGGCCCGCGCGATGCGTTCCTCTTCAACGTCGCCTGCGACTTCGTCGTCAACGGCTGGCTGGTGGAGATGGACATCGGCACCATCCCCGAGGGCCTGCTGTACGACAAGGACCTCGCCGGTCTGTCCGCCGAGGAGGTCTACGACCGCGTCGTGGGTGACCGCCGCGCACGGCGCCTGGCCACCCCGCGCGGCAAGGGACTCGGCGACGTGCTCGGCGCCCCGCTCGGTCCGCCCCGTGACTGCGTCGACCTCGACGGCTTCTACCGGCGCGGTCTCACCCAGGGCATGGACCTGCACGACCGTCAGGAGCGCGGGCTGCTGCCGGCCGGGCTGGTCCAGGAGATCCGCACGCTCAGTCATCCGCCGCTGCCCTGGGACGCCCGGCTCGCCCGCTGGTTCGACGAGTTCGTGCCCCGCCCCGAGCCGCTGCGGTCGTTCGCGCGGCCCTCCCGGCGTCAGGCGTCCACTCCGGACATCCCGCGCGCGGGCCGCTGGTTCCCGCCCGAGGAGGTCGCCCGCTGCACGTTCGGCGTCGTCCTCGACACCTCCGGCTCCATGAACAGCGTGCTGCTCGGCAAGGCGCTCGGCGCGATCGCCTCCTACGCCGGGTCCCGGGACGTGCCGGCCGCCCGCGTGGTGTTCTGCGACGCGGCACCGCACGACGCGGGCTACCTCCCGGTCGCCGAGATCGCCGGGAGGGTGCGGGTGCGCGGCCGGGGCGGCACCGTGCTCCAGCCCGGCATCGACCTCCTCCGGCGCGCCGACGACTTCCCGCCCGGCGCGCCCGTGCTGGTCATCACCGACGGCTGGTGCGACGTACTGCGGGTCCGGTGCGAGCACGCCTACCTGATCCCGCAGGGCGCGCGGCTGCCCTTCACCCCGAGGGGGCCCGTCTTCCGGGTGAGTTGAGCCGTGATGTGATCGGATGGGACAGGACGCCCGGGTGATCCGGGCGTCCGGACCGAGCACCGCCGGACACCCGGCCGGACATTTCTCGAAAGGAATGCGTCATGGCAACCACGCGCGCCGCACACACCGTCTGGGAAGGCAGCCTCTTCAAGGGCAGCGGGGTCGTCGCCTTCGACTCCTCGGGCGCCATCCCCGAGCAGCCGGTCACCTGGGCCTCGCGCGCCGAGGACGCGAACGGGAAGACCAGCCCCGAGGAACTGATCGCCGCCGCGCACTCCAGCTGCTTCTCGATGGCCCTGTCCAACGGCCTCGACAAGGCGGGCAACCCGCCCACCCGGCTGACCACCAACGCCGAGGTCACCTTCGTGCCCGGCCAGGGCATCACCGGTATCCACCTCACCGTCGAGGGCACCGTCCCCGGCCTGGACGAGGCCGGCTTCGTCGCCGCCGCCGAGGACGCCAAGGTGAACTGCCCGGTCAGCCAGGCGCTGAAGGGCACCGAGATCACCCTGACGGCGAAGCTCGCCTGACCGTCCGTACCGCCAGGTCACCGCAGGCAGCCCCCGCCGGGTCACCGCAGGCCGCCCCCGCCGGGGCGGCCTGCGCCGCGTCCGTCCCCGAAAGCCGCCACCATGACGCCACGCCCCGCCGTCTCCGCCCACCGGGGAGGCACCGAGCGCGCCGCCCCGGCCACCTGGGAGGCGTACCAGGACGCGCTCGCCACCGGCGCCGAGTACGTCGAGTTCGACGTCCGGCGCACCGCCGACGGGGTGCTCGTCGTCCACCACGACCCCCGGGTGGGCGGCACCGGCCCCTTGCTGTCCACCCTCACCCGCGCCGAACTCGACGCCCGCGCCGGACACCCGGTACCGCTCGTGGACGACGTGATGGCGCTGGTGGCCGGGAAGCTCGTCGCGCACCTGGACCTGAAGGAGACCGGGTACGAGCGGGAGCTGACCGACCGCGCGGTCGCCCTGCTGGGTGAGGACGGGTTCGTCGCCACCACCCTGGAGGACCGCTCCGTCGCCGCGGTCACCGCCGCCCGCCCGGGCGTACGCACCCTGCTCTCCCTGGGCCGTGACGGCCGGGGCCTCGGCCGGCGCCGGCTGGTGCGGACCCGGATCAGCGAACTGCTGCCCCTGCGCCGCGTCCGGGCCTGCGGCGCCCACGGGGTCGCCGTGCACCAGCGGCTGGCCCGCGCCACCGTGCTGCGCGAGGCCGCCCGGGCCGGACTGTTCACCATGGTGTGGACGGTCAACGAGGACACGGCGATGCGGGCCTTCCTCCGTGACCCGCGGGTGGACGTCCTGGTCACCGACCGCCCCCGCCGCGCCGTGCGGCTGCGCGACCACCCGGACGGGCCCACCGGGCGCTGACAGCTCCCCACCGGCACTCTTGACAACGGCCCGCTCAAGTTTTGTGCTGGAAGTGTTCGGAAGTCCGGAGAGGTGCCCTGGCGGAAGGGGACAGCGATGGGACGTGCCGTCGGAATCGACCTGGGAACCACGAACTCGGTGGTCGCCGTGCTCGAGGGCGGTGAGCCCACCGTCATCGCCAACGCGGAGGGCGCCCGCACCACGCCCTCGGTCGTGGCCTTCGCCAAGAACGGCGACGTGCTGGTCGGGGAGGTCGCCAAGCGGCAGGCGGTGACCAACGTCGACCGCACCGCACGTTCCGTCAAGCGGCACATGGGCGACGCCGGGTGGCGGTTCCCCGAGCAGGGCGACATCGACGGCACCCGCTACCGGGCGCAGGAACTGTCCTCCCGGGTGCTGCAGAAGCTCCGCCGGGACGCCGAGTCCTACCTCGGCGAGGAGGTCACCGACGCGGTCGTCACCGTACCGGCGTACTTCGACGACACCCAGCGCCAGGCCACCAAGGAGGCGGGCGAGATCGCCGGCCTCAACGTGCTGCGGATCGTCAACGAGCCCACGGCCGCCGCCCTGGCGTACGGGCTGGACAAGGAGAACGACCAGACCGTCCTGGTGTTCGACCTGGGTGGCGGCACCTTCGACGTGTCGCTGCTAGACATGGGGGAGGGCGTCATCGAGGTCAAGGCCACCAACGGCGACACCCACCTGGGCGGCGACGACTGGGACCAGCGGGTCGTGGAGTGGCTCGCCAAGCGTTTCAAGGGCCAGTACGGCGTCGACCTGGCCCAGGACAAGATGGCGGTGCAGCGACTGCGGGAGGCCGCCGAGAAGGCCAAGATCGAGCTGTCCTCCTCCACCGAGACCACGATCAACCTGCCCTACATCACCGCCTCCGCCGAAGGCCCCCTGCATCTCGACGAGAAGCTCACCCGGGCCCAGTTCCAGGAGCTCACCGCGGACCTGCTGGACCGCTGCAAGCAGCCCTTCCACCAGGCCGTCAAGGACGCCGGGGTGCGGCTGTCCGACGTCGACCACGTCATCCTCGTCGGCGGCTCCACCCGGATGCCCGCCGTCACCGACCTGGTCCGCGAGCTCACCGGCAAGGAACCCCACAAGGGCGTCAACCCCGACGAGGTGGTGGCCCTCGGCGCCGCCCTCCAGGCGGGCGTCATCCGCGGCGACGTCAAGGACGTCCTGCTGCTCGACGTCACGCCGCTGTCCCTGGGCATCGAGACCAAGGGCGGCATCATGACCAAGCTGATCGAGCGCAACACCACGATCCCCACCCGCCGTTCGGAGATCTTCACCACCGCCGTCGACAACCAGCCCTCGGTCGGCATCCAGGTCTACCAGGGTGAGCGCGAGATCGCCGCGTACAACAAGAAGCTCGGCGTCTTCGACCTCACCGGCCTTCCCCCGGCCCCGCGCGGCGTCCCGCAGATCGAGGTGGGGTTCGACATCGACGCCAACGGCATCATGCACGTCTCCGCCAAGGACCTGGCCACCGGCCGCGAGCAGAAGATGACCGTCACCGGCGGCTCGGCCCTGCCGAAGGACGACATCGACCGCATGATGCGGGAGGCCGAGCAGTACGCGGAGGAGGACCGCAGGCGCCGCGAGGCCGCGGAGACCCGCAACCAGGCCGAGCAACTCGTCTACCAGACCGAGAACTTCCTGCGGGAGAACGGCGACAAGGTGCCCGGGGACACCAAGGCCGAGGTCGAGGAGGCCGTCACCGCGCTCAAGGGCCTGCTGGGGCAGGAGAACCCCGACACGGCCGAGCTGCGCACCGGCGTCGAGAAGCTCGCCTCGGTCAGCCAGCGGATGGGTCAGGCGATGTACGCGCAGACGGCGTCCGCCCCCGAGGGCGAGGCCGCCGGCCCGGGCACACCGCCGCAGGAGGACGACGGGGTGGTGGACGCGGAGATCGTCGACGACGACACGCACACCGGTGAGGGGAGCCGCAAGGACGGCGCCGCCTGAGTCCGCACCCCGCACCCGCGCCCCCGCCTGAGCCGGCGTCGGCCGAGCCGGCCGGTGCACGCCGCGCGAAGGGGGTGTGGGCAGCGGGGGCCGGGAGGTCCGCGCGACGACCCGGTGCGGCGGGCGCGGATGACGCACACGCCCTCCCGGCCCCCGAGGCCGGCCCCGCCGGGCTCAGCAGCGTTCCCGGCACTCCCGCAGCAGCTTCTCCGTGCGCTGGGTCGTGGCCGCCCGGGCCGTCATGTGGTCCAGTACCTCCAGGTGCACCGAGACCTCCTTGCGGGAGTCCAGGTACAGGGCGCCGGTCAGGTACTCGGTGAACACCATGTCCGGCAGCTCCGGCTCGGCGAACCGGAACAGCGAGAACGGCGCGTACGTCCCCGGGTGCGGGCCGTCCGCGAACTCGGCGACCTGCAGCGTGATCCGGTCCCGTTCGGAGTACTCCAGCAGCTTGTCCAGCTGCTCGCGCATCACCCGGCTGTCCGGGCTCACCGGACGGCGCAGCACCGTCTCCTCCATCAGCACCCACAGGTGCGGCGGGTCCGGGCGCTCCAGCAGCCGCTGGCGTTCCATGCGCAGCGCCACGTGCCGCTCGACGGCCTCCGGGCCCGCCGTGCCGATGGTCCCGGCCTCCAGGACCGCCCGCGCGTAGTCCTCCGTCTGGAGCAGGCCGGGCACGAAGTGCGGCTCGTAGGAGCGGATGATCCGGGCGGCGCCCTCCAGACTCACGTACAGGCTGAACCACTCGGGCAGCACGTCGTGGTACCGCTGCCACCAGCCGGGACGGTTCGCGTCCTCGGCGAGCAGGACGAACGTGTCGGTCTCGCTGTCGGGCACCCCGTAGGCCGTCAGCAGCATCTGCACGTACGGGATCTTCAGGGCGACCTCGGCGGTCTCCATCCGGCGGACGGTCGCCGGCGCCACCCGCAGGATCCGGGCGGCCTCCTCCCGGGAGAGCCCCGCGGCCTCCCGCAACTCGTACAGCCGCCGTCCCAGGACCACCTGGCCCACGGTGGGTGCGGCCCGCCGCTCACTCAACGCCACGCCTCCCCAACGCGCCCGGGCATGCGCTCATCCTGTCATGTCCCTCAGAGACTCTCACGCGCCGTGGACGACCGCCCTGTCCCACCGCCTCGCGCCGCATTACCCCGCACGTAATCGACCCGGTCCGGCCCGCACGGGATCGTGGACGCACCACATCCGGTGACCGCTCCCGACGGAGGATGATGCCCGTGTCCGCGACCCCGCTCGCCGCGCCCGCCCGCACCGTGGAACCGCTGCGGACGCTGCGCCGCCTCCTGGCCCTCGACGCCGTGGTGACCGGCGCCAACGCCGTCGCCTACCTCGCCCTGTCCGGACCGCTCGGCCGCTTCCTCGGGGTCGGGTCCGGCCTGCTGCTCGGACTCGGGGCCTTCCTCGCCGCCTACGCGGCCGGCGTGGGCCTGCTGGCCGCCCGGCCGCATCCGCCGGTGCCCGGCGTGCGGATCGTCGTCGAGGCCAACCTCGCCTGGACGACCCTGAGTTTCGCCGCCCTCGCGCTGTGGCTGACGCCGACCGCCGCCGGCGCGCTGTGGATCGCCCTCCAGGCGCTCGCCGTGGCCGGCCTCACGCTGCTCCAGTACCGAGCCCTGAAAGCGCGTCAGCTCAGCCAGGTCTGAAGGTACTCGGCCGTCGCCGGGTCCGCCGGGAGCAGCGTCTCCACGGCCAGCTCGGCGACGGTCACGTCCATCGGGGTGTTGAAGGTGGAGATGGACGACACGAACGACAGCGTCCGTCCCCGGTGCTCGATCACCATCGGCAGCGCGAAGTACGCCACCGGCTCGGCCGGTTCCTCCGGGCCCGCGGTGTCCGGTACGGGGTACGCCGCCACCTCGTCGTACAGCGCCCGCAGCCGGTCCGAGCGGCGCAGGGCGATGTTGCGCCGCATCTGCTCCAGCAGATGCCCGCGCCACTCCCGCAGGTTGCGGATCCGCGGCGCCAGCCCCCGCGGGTGCAGGGTCAGCCGCACCGCGTTCAGCGGCGGCGTCAGCAGCGCCTCGGGGACGCCGTCGAACAGCGCCAGGACCCCCCGGTTGGCCGCCACGACGTCGTACATCGCGTCCACCACCAGCGCCGGATACGGCTCGAACCCGCCGATCAGCCGCTCGATGCCGGCGCGCACGACCTCCAGCGCGGGATCGTCCAGCGGGGTCTCCGGGTAGCGGGGCGCGTAACCGGCCGCCAGCAGCAGCGCGTTGCGCTCCCGCACGGGCACGTCCAGGTGCTCGGCGAGCCGCAGCACCATCTCCTCGCTGGGCCGGGAACGGCCGGTCTCGACGAAGCTGATGTGGCGGGCGGAGGAGTCGGCGCGCAGGGCCAGCTCCAGCTGGCTGACCCGCCGCTGCTGCCGCCAGGCGCGCAGCAGCGGACCCACGCCCTCGGTGCGGGAAGCGGTGTCGGTCGTGACGGTGGTCATGCCAGGACGGTAGCCGAGGAGCCGACGCGCGGGGGAGGCGCCCGCCGTCCGCCCAGGGCACGAGGGGGGCTTCTGTGGCAGCCTGGACGCGGCACGAGAGCCGACCCCGGCGAAGGAGCACCGACCATGCCCGTCGAACCGCTGTCCCGGACGGAGATCGAGGCCCGGCTCGCCGAGCTGCCGGGCTGGACGCTCGACGGCGACCGCCTCACCCGCGCCTACCGGCTGAGCTCGCACATGGCGGCGGCGGCCATGGTCGTCCATGTCGCCCGGGTGCAGGACGAGCTGGACCACCACTCCGACCTCACCCTCGGCTACCACACCGTCTCCCTGTCCGTGCACACGCACAGCGCGGGCGGCGCCGTCACCGAGAAGGACCTCGAGCTCGCCCGCAAGGTGGACGACCTGGCGCCCGCCCACGGGGCACACTGAGGCGCGTGCTGGACTACGACGAGGAAGCCGAGCGCTACGACGCCCTGCGCGGTGGGGAACCCCGCGCGGCGGCGGCCGCCGAGGCCGTACTGAGCCTGGTCCCGCGGCAGGCGCGGCACCTGCTGGACGTGGCCTGCGGCACCGGCATGGTCACCCGGCTGTTCCCGCGCGCCCGCCCCGGGCTGCGGGTCACGGGCGCGGACCTCTCCGCGTCGATGACCCGGCGGGCCGCGGGCCGGCTGCCCGGGGCCGTGGTCCGCGCCGACAGCCGCCGGCTGCCCTTCCGCGACGCGTGCTTCGACGCGGTGGTCAGCGTGTGGCTGCTGCACCTGCTCACCGACCCCGGTGACGTGCGCGCCGTCATCCGCGAGTGCGCCCGCGTGCTGCGGCCCGGGGGCGTCTACGTCACCACCGTGCACAAGGGGCTCTCGCACAACGTCGGCAGCGACATCGACGCGGTGCTCGCCGACCGCCCTCCGAGCCCCGTGCCCGACGCCGCGGAGGCCGTCGCGTCCTGCGCGGCCGGGCAGGGCCTGGTCCCCGCGGGTCAGGCCCGCTTCCGGGGCCACGGCCAGGGCCGCAGCCCCCGCCGCACCGTGGACGACCTGCGACGCGGCTGGTTCGTCACCCTCCCGCCCGGCCACCCCCTCGTGGACGACTTCGCCACCCGCCTCTCGGCCCTCCCGGACCAGAACCGCCCCCGCCCGGACCCGGTCTTCACGCTCAGGGCGTTCCGCAAACCGTAGTGTCCCCCGCCCCGGACACGGCGCCCACCGACTCCCGGAGCTGTTCGAAGGCGGTGGGGGAGGGGCGGTGGGGCAGGAAGGCGGCGATGGCGCGGGCGCAGTCCGCCGGGCTCGTCGTGGTCGTGTCGCACTCGACGTCGTACAGGCCGTGCGCGTGCACCCGCCCGTGCTGCCGCGCGGCGAGCCCCGCCGGACGGTCGCCCCTCTCCCGCTCACGCCGCTCGGTCTCCTCGAGGGAGCACCTCACACCGACCAGAACCACCTCCCGCGGGTCGAACAGCCCGAGACAGTCGGCGAGTCGCCACTCCTCACTCAGCACATGGTCGACGACTACGTTGTTTCCCGCCGCGGCCATTCCCGCGACCGCCCGGTGGTATCCCCGCCAGGTCCGGTGCAGTACCTCCGGAAGCCGGTCGGCGTCGATCTCCCGGCTCGTCCGCATCCGGTGGAAGGCGTCCACGGGCATGTGGAAGTACGGCTCGTCCAGGACGTGCAGCAGTTCCCTCGCGATGCTGGACTTTCCCGAACTGGACGTCCCGTTCAGGAAGATGATCCGTCCGTGCATCGGGGCTCCTTCGGGGTCGCCGGCGGTGGCGGCCCCATCATCCCCCGCCGGCGGTCGCTCTTCGCACGGCGGGGGTGTCCTTCCTCGTGGGGGGAGGGTCGGGGTCGGAGCGTGCGAGGGCCGGACGGCCCCCCGCGTGAGGGGGCCGCCCGGCCCGGTGGTGGCCCCGGCGTCAGGTGCCGGGGCCGGTACACGGAGCGTCGGCGGGGACTATTCGAGAAGCTCCGCGTACGCGCCCATGGCCGTGGCGATGTCCGCCTGGGCCCAGAACCGGTGGTACGTGAAGACCGGCGCGGCGCCGCCCTTCAGATAGCTCTCGATCTTCGACCAGGCCGGGTCGTCCTTGTAGAAGGACCGGATGGACAGGAACGTCGACGACGAGTCGATCCGGTCGCCGTTCGGCATGGTGCCGGTCCAGCCGGACGGGACGTGCACCGGGTCGTCGAAGCGCTCGTAGTCGCTGCGGGTCTCCGGGACGGCGATGCCGAGGTCGTCCTGGTTGTTCTCCCACATGCCGTCCAGCAGCGCCTTCGCCGTGTCCGCCGCCTCGGTGTCACCGGAGCGGGCGGCGTAGTACGTCAGGATCTTGGCGTAGGAGCCGGCCACACCGACGTCGTTGGTGTAGTCGACGACCTCGACGTGCAGCCCGTTGTTGGCGCCGGGCGAGGACGCGTTCCAGGTGTCGGGGCTGCCGGACCACTTCAGCGTGGACGGGAAGAGGAAGGAACCGTCCGGGTTGACCGTGGTCTCGGACAGCGCCCAGTCGACCCACTTGTCGAGGACCGACTTGGCGAGCGCGTTGCCCGTCTGCTGGTACACCTCGGCCACCCGCTCCAGCGACCATGCCTGGAAGCCGAACCACTGGTTCGACGGCGGGTCGTGGTACACCGGCTTCTCGTCGTAGTACATGCCGTAGAAGGTCGGTGTGCCGGACGGCGGGGTGGTGTAGCGGCCCGCCCAGCTGTTGGTCGCGCCGCCCGCGATGCCGCCCTCGTCGGACTGCAGCCAGCGGTAGAACTCCAGCTGGCGCTGGAACGACTTGCCCCAGTCCTCCGCGCCCGTCGCCGACTTCGGTTTCAGCGGCGCGTGGTGGGCCAGCGCGTACGCGGCGAGCGGGTTCTGGTAGCCGCCGTGCGCGTGGCTGGAGCCGATGCGCCAGGCCCAGCCCGCCGAGGTGTCGGTGGCGCCGCCCCAGGCGTAGTACCAGGAGAGCAGGTAGTGCGAGGCGTCCTTGCCGGTGCCGGCCGGGCAGGACGTGCTGGAGCAGTTGCCGATCTTCTTGAAGTACTTGTCGTACATCGCGTAGCGCAGGTAGTCGCCCATCTTGGCGGCCTTGGCGACGGTCCCGGCGACCTCGCCGCCCTTGCCCTGCTCCTTCGCCCACAGGTCCGCCCAGTACGCCGCCTGCACCGCGCGCGCGTCGGCGTCGGGGGCGTTGGTGAACTTCCACTGCTTGGCGTAGGACGCGTCCTTGGTGAACAGGTCCAGGTAGCCGTTGGTGCCGCCGTACTTGAAGGCGTCACAGGTGGGCTGGGTGACGGTCTCCCACACCGACTCCTGCGGGCCGCGCTGGAAGGTGTTGATGTAGGACGGGCCGGTGTCGGAGGGGCCGGCCTCGCACTTGCCGGGCGAGTTGCCGTAGCCGTAGACGTTGTCCACGTCCTGGATCCAGTGCATGCCGTACACGTTGTCGGTGCCGTACGCCGACTTCAGCTCCGCCGCGATCGGGTCACGGCCGACGGAGACATTCGAGTCGAGCTGCGACGGGTACTCGTCCGGGGTGTCGTGCTCGGGCGCGTACGTCGCCGGCTTCGAGGGGTCGTAGAAGGAGGTGGTCGGCTGGTCGGCGGCGGTCGGGATGGCGTACTGCTCCATCGTCTCCCAGGCCTCGTTGAACCGCGCCCAGTCCCCGGTGATCCTCCCGTACATGGCCTGCAGCCACAGCAGGTAGCTGTACGCCTCCGACGTGGTCTCGTGCCCGTGGTCGGGCGCCTCGACGATCAGTGTCTCCACCGAGTGGTACGGGATGCCCTCGGGGGAGAAGTAGCCGTTCGCCGGGTCGGTGATCTTGTCGTAGAGCTCCAGGAAGCGCGCCTCGTACGACTTGGTCGCGCCCAGCTGGGTCACGGTGACCGCGGCCTTGGCGTGACCGGGCGCCGAGGACTCGAAGACGGCCGAGCCGGTGCCGGAGTCGTCGGCGGCGACGGTCACCTTCTGCGCGGTGTTCCAGTTCGACGGCGTGAAGGTGAGGGCCGCGCCGGAGGACACCGACAGCCCGGTGTTGCCGCTCGCCCGGGCCGTCGTGACGGTCACGTCCGCGCTCGGCTGCTTGGACAGCTTCACCTCGAAAGTGCCCGACTCGCCCTGGCGCACGCCGAGTTGGGAGGGGCTCGCGACCACTGTGGGTCCCGAGGCCACCGTGATGCCGACCGGGGTGGAGGAGGCGGAGGCGCCCAGGCTGTCGTACGCCTTCGCGACCAGCGAGTGGGCGCCGACGGTCAGTCCGCCGACCGCCAGCGTGTACGGGGCGGAGGTGTCCGTGCCGAGCAGTTCCGTGTCGTCGTAGAACTCCACCTTGGTGACCGTGGCCTGGTCGGCCGCGGCGGCGGTGGCGGCGAGCGGCACCGTCTCGCCCTGGGTGAAGACCGAGCCGGCCTCCGGGCTGGTCAGCAGGGCGATGGGCGGCTGGTGGGCGCCGGTGCAGGTGGTGCCGTTGACCGCGAAGGAGGCGGGCGCCGCGTTGGAGCCGCTGTAGGAGAACTGGGCGCCGGTGGTGACGGCGGCGCCGGCGGCGATCCGGCCGTTGTGGCCGGCGTTCCGGACGGTCACGGTCGAACCGGACTGGGACCAGCTGCCGTTCCAGCCGTTCACCAGGCGCTGGTTGCCCGTGTAGGAGTACGTGAGGGTCCAGCCGTCGATGACGTCCGTACCGCGGTTGGTGACCGTCAGGTCGGTCGTGAAGCCCGACCCCCAGTCGTTCGTCTTGTGGTCCACGCTGCACTGGACGGCCGCCGCGCGGGCGGGGGTGGAGCCCGTCGAGAGCATCGTCAGGGGCAGGGCGAGAGCCGTCACGGCGACGGCCAAGAGGCGCCGCACGCCACCGCGTCTGCGGGGTGGGGGATGCATGTGCTGGTCCTTCCTGCGACTCGACATGTCAAGGCTTGAACCAGTGGGAGCGCTCCCATAGTGGGGACGGGGTGGTGACCGGTCAAGCCTTGGGGCAAATCGAAAAGATTCGACGGACGCGGAACCGCCAAAGTCCGCACACCCTCTGTTCTTCATCGTCACTTGGCGCTAGCTTCGTGTGCACCAGTGGGAGCGGTTCCATCAGTCGACGCGTCCGTCACGACGCGTCCGAGCTGCAAGGAGTCGCTCGATGCGCCACCCCCCGCGTTCAGTACTTTTAGCCACCCCCGTGCACGTGTGGAGCACCTGACGCGGGGGCGCTCATCCCCGTGGGATCCCTGTGCCGTCGTGCTGCCCGGAGACGTCCGGCCGGCATCACGGACCCGCCCGTGCGGATCCGGGACGGCATCCCCCACCCCGTAAGGCACCAGGCCGCGCGATCGTCCGCGCGCGCCCTTGAAGGAAAGCCCCCTACGGATAGGAAACCCGCACAATGAGTCGCACCAGAACCGCGCTCCTCGCCGCCATGGCGCTGGTCGCCGGCGCCACGGGTTCGGCGATCGCCGCCGTCCCGGGCGACGCCGGCGCGGCCGCCGTCCCCTGCACCGTCGACTACACGGTGCAGAACCAGTGGGACACCGGCTTCACCGCGTCCGTGACGGTGACCAACCACGGCGCCGCGAAGTCGTCGTGGGCCGTGAACTGGACGTACGCCGGGAACCAGAGGGTGACCAGCGGCTGGAACGCCAGGGTCACCCAGTCCGGCGCGAACGTCACGGCGGCCAACGAGTCGTACAACGCCACGCTCGCCACCGGAGGCTCCGCCACCTTCGGCTTCCAGGGCAGTTACAGCGGCACCAACGCCGTACCCGCCACCTTCACCCTCGACGGCGTGACCTGCAACGTCGACTCCGGCGGCCCGACGGACCCGACCGACCCGACCGATCCCACGGACCCGACCGACCCGGGTGACCGCGTCGACAACCCGTACGACGGCGCCAAGGTCTACGTGAACCCCGAGTGGTCCGCGAACGCGGCCGCCGAGCCGGGCGGCAGCCGCATCGCCGACCAGCCCACCGGCGTCTGGCTGGACCGCATCGCCGCCATCAACGGGGCGGGCGGCAAGATGGGGCTGCGGGACCACCTCGACGAGGCCCTGGAACAGCAGGGCTCCGACGAACTCGTCGTCCAGCTCGTCATCTACAACCTGCCGGGCCGCGACTGCGCCGCCCTCGCCTCCAACGGCGAGCTGGGCCCGACGGAGATCGACCGCTACAAGAGCGAGTACATCGACCCGATCGCGGAGATCCTCTCCGACCCGAAGTACGCCTCGCTGCGGATCGTCACCACGGTCGAGATCGACTCGCTGCCCAACCTGGTCACCAACGTGTCGCCGCGGGCCACCGCCACGCCGAACTGCGACGTGATGAAGTCCAACGGCAACTACATCAAGGGCGTCGGCTACGCCCTCAACAAGCTGGGTGACGCGCCCAACGTCTACAACTACGTGGACGCGGGCCACCACGGCTGGCTGGGCTGGGACGACAACTTCGGCCCCTCCGCCGAGCTGTTCAAGCAGGCCGCGACGGCCGAGGGCGCGACCGTCGCCGACGTGCACGGCTTCATCGCCAACACGGCCAACTACAGCGCGCTGGAGGAGGACCACTTCTCCATCGGCGACAGCGTGGGCGGCACGTCCGTGCGCGAGTCGAAGTGGGTCAGCTGGAACCGCTACGTCGACGAGCTGTCGTACGCCCAGGCGCTGCGCGAGGAACTGGTCTCGCTCGGCTTCGACTCGGACATCGGCATGCTGATCGACACCTCCCGCAACGGCTGGGGCGGGGCGGACCGGCCCACCGGGCCCGGCGCGACGACCAGCGTGGACACCTACGTCGACGGTGGCCGCTACGACCGCCGCTTCAACACGGGCAACTGGTGCAACCAGGCCGGAGCCGGACTGGGTGAGCGGCCCCAGGCGTCCCCGGAGCCCGGTATCGACGCCTACGTGTGGATGAAGCCCCCGGGTGAGTCCGACGGCGCGAGCGAGGCCATCGACAACGACGAGGGCAAGGGCTTCGACCGGATGTGCGACCCCACGTACACCGGCAACCCGCGCAACGACAACAACATGTCGGGGGCGCTCGGCGACGCCCCGATCTCCGGACACTGGTTCTCCGCCCAGTTCCAGGAGCTGATGCAGAACGCCTACCCGCCGCTGTCGTGACGGCCTGACCCCGGTCCGCCGGGCCCGGACCTCTCGCGGGGCCCGGGCCCGGCTGACCCGTGTCCCGTCCGGATTTGCGGGAGTGGCAACACCGTTTGCCCCTTCCCGGTGCGTCGTCGCACGCTGACCGCATCCGAGCGGAGAGGCTGACCACCATGGCGCACCACCACCACACACCCGGGCACGACGACGACCACCGGCGGCACGATGACCAGCGGCACGGACACGGGCAGCACGGGCACGGGCAGCAAGGGCACGACCACGAAAGCCTCGACTGGGCCGATCTGGCACCGCTGCTGGAGTCGCAGGCGGAACTGTTCACCCCGCTGTACGAGCGGGCCCTGACCTGGCTGGCGAAGGAGGTCACCGAACCGGGGCTGGTCGTGGACGCCGGCAGTGGTCCCGGCGTGATCTCCGGCCTGTTCGCCGAGACCTTCCCGGGCGCCCGGATCGTGGCCGTCGACGGCTCCGAGCCGCTTCTGGAGCGGGCCCGCGCCCGCGCCGAACGCCTGGGGGTCGCCGACCGCTTCGACACCCTGACCGGCGACATGCCCGGTGTGCTGGCCGAGCTGGACTACCCGGCCGACCTGCTGTGGGCCAGCCGCAGCGTGCACCACCTCGGCGACCAGGGCGCGGCGCTCGCGGCCTGCGCCGAACGCCTCGCTCCCGGCGGCACCCTGGCCGTGATGGAGGGCGGGCTGCCCGCCCGTTTCCTGCCCCGGGACATCGGTTTCGGCCGCCCCGGACTCCAGGCGCGGATCGACGCCGTGGAGGAGGAGCGGTTCACGCGGATGCGCGAGGAGCTGCCGGACGCGGTGGCCCAGGTGGAGGACTGGCCCGCGCTGCTCACCGCGGCGGGGCTGCACCACACCCGCTCGCGCACCTTCCTCCTCGACCTGCCGGCTCCGGTGCCGGAGCGTGCCCGCGCCTACGTGGTCACGTCACTCACCCGCACCCGCGAGATGCTCGGCGAGTACCTGGACGCCGACGACCGCGCGACCCTGGACCGTCTGACCGACCCGGACGACCCGGCGAGCGTCCACCACCGCCCGGACGTGTTCGTCCTGGCCGCGCACACCGTCCACGCGGCGGTGCGCCCGGTGTGACCGTGTGTCGCTTGACTTGGAGAGCGCTTCAAGTGGTGGACTTCCCCGCACTCACACACAAGGGGGACAGATGACCGACGACACGCGCGTCACGCTCGTCACGGGTGGCGGGAGCGGGATCGGGGCCGCCGTGACACGGCGGCTGCTGGAGGCGGGTGAACGGGTCGCCGTCACCGGGCGTGGGGAGGAGCGGCTGCGGACGTTCGCCAAGGAACTGGGCGATCCGGAGCGGCTGTTGACCCTCCCCGGGAACGCGGCGGTGTACGACGACGTACGGGCGGCGGTCGACGCCGTGCTGGAGCGGTTCGGCCGGCTGGACACCGTCGTCGCCAACGCCGGGTTCGCCACCCACGACACGGTCGCCGAGGGCGATCCCGCCGGGTGGACCGAGATGGTGCTGACCAATGTGCTGGGCCCGGCCCTGCTGGTCCGGGCGTCCGTCGACGCGCTCAGGGAGAGCGGCGGGCGGATCGTGCTGATCGGCAGCGTCGCCGGGTTCGTGCCCACCCCGGGCAATCTGTACGGGGCCACGAAGTACGCGGTGACCGGGCTCGCCGAGAACACCCGGAGGCAGGTCACCGAGTGGGGCGTCGGGGTCACCCTGATCGCGCCGGGCCGGGTGGAGACCCCGTTCTGGGACGGCGGGGACGGTCTGCCGCCGGGCAACCTGCTCACCGCCGGCCAGATCGCCGACTCCGTGGTGTGGGCCCTCGGGCAGCCGGAGGGGGTGGACGTCAACACCGTCGTCGTCCGGCCGGTGGGACAGCCGAACTGACCGGCCCGCACACGCCGGTGGGACAGTCGGACTGACAGCCCCGCACACGCCGGTGGGACAGTCGAACCGTCAGCCCCGCACACGCCGGTGGGACAGTCGGACTGACAGCCCCGCACACGCCGGTGGCCGGCCACCCGTCACCACGGGGGCCGGCCACCGGCGCCTGTGCCGTCAGGCCTGGTTGAACTCCGCGGGGTTCAGACCCACCCGCCGGTCCTCGTTGAGCGCGCTGATCGCCGCGAGGTCCTCGGCGTCCAGGGTGAACCCGAAGACGTCGATGTTCTCCTTGATGCGGGACGGCGTCACCGACTTCGGGATGACGACGTTGCCCAGCTGGAGGTGCCAGCGCAGCACCACCTGGGCGGGGGTGCGGCCGTGCTTCTGCGCGATCGCCACGATCGCCGGGATCTCCAGGATGCCCTTGCCGGAACCGAGCGGGGAGTAAGCCTCCGTGGCGATGCCCTGCTCCGCGTGGTACTCACGCGTGGCGGCCTGCTGCAGATGCGGGTGCAGCTCGACCTGGTTGACCGCCGGGACGACCGACGTCTCCGCGATCAGGCGCTCCAGGTGCTCCGGCAGGAAGTTGGACACGCCGATCGCGCGGGCCCGCCCGTCGGACAGCAGCTTCTCGAACGCCTTGTACGTGTCGACGTACAGGTCGCGGGCCGGGGTCGGCCAGTGCATGAGGTACAGGTCGACGTAGTCGAGGCCCAGCTTGGCCAGCGAGGTGTCGAAGGCCTTCAGGGTGGAGTCGTACCCGTGGTCGCTGTTCCACAGCTTGGTGGTGACGAAGATGTCCTCGCGGGGGACGCCCGACCGCGCGATGGCCTTGCCGGTGCCCTCCTCGTTGCCGTAGATCGCCGCCGTGTCGATGCTGCGGTAGCCGGCCTCCAGTGCCGCCGCCACGGCCGTCTCGGCCTCCGTGTCCGGTACCTGCCAGACGCCGAACCCCAGCTGGGGCATCTCGACGCCGTTGTTCAGGGTGATCGGGGGGACCTTGCTCACGAGCTCTCGATCCTTAAGGTTGTGGTCAGGTGATACCCCCATCGTCAACGATCACGGTGCCCGGCGCATTCCTGACCGCGGAATTCATGCCCGGTAGAGCGCCTCGACCTCTTCCGTGTAGGCCTTCTCGATCGCCTTGCGCTTCAGCTTCAGCGACGGCGTGAGCAGTCCGTGCTCCTCGGTGAACGGCTGCGCCAGGATGCGGAAGGTGCGGATCGACTCGGCCTGCGAGACCAGGGTGTTGGCCGCGACCACCGCGCGCCGCACCTCTGTCTCGAGGTCCGCGTCGCGCACCAGTTCGGCCGGGGGAAGCTGCGGTTTCCCGCGCATCGACAGCCAGTGCTCGACGGCCTCCTGGTCGAGGGTGACCAGCGCGGCGACGTACGGCCGGTCGTTGCCGACCAGGAGGCACTGGTTGACCAGCGGATGGTCGCGCACCCGCTCCTCCAGCACTCCCGGTGAGACGCTCTTGCCGCCGGACGTCACCAGGATCTCCTTCTTTCGCCCGGTGATCGTCAGATAGCCGTCCTCGTCCAGCGCGCCCAGGTCGCCCGTGGCCAGCCAGCCGTCGTGCAGCGTCTCGTCGGTGGCCTTGGGGTTGTTGAGGTAGCCCTGGAAGACGTTCTCGCCGTGCAGCCAGATCTCACCGTCGTCGGCGATGTGCACGCTCACCCCGGGGATCGGCTGCCCCACCGTGCCGTAGCGGGTGCGCTCGGGCGGGTTGGCGCTGGCCGCCGCGGTCGACTCGGTCAGCCCGTAGCCCTCGTAGATCTGCACGCCGGCGCCCGCGAAGAACAGGCCCAGCCGGCGGTCCATGGCCGAACCGCCCGACATGGCGTGCCGGATCCTGCCGCCCATCGCGGCGCGGATCTTGGTGTAGACGAGCTTCTCGAAGAGCTGGTGCTGCATCCGCAGCGACGCCGACGGGCCGGGCCCTGTGCCCCAGGCCTTCGCCTCCACCGCGTCCGCGTACCGCACCGCCACCTCGACGGCTTTCTCGAAGGGCCCGCCGCGCCCCTCGCGCTCGGCCTTGCGCCGCGCCGCGTTGAACACCTTCTCGAAGATGTACGGCACGGCCAGGATGAACGTCGGTCTGAACGCGGCCAGGTCCGGCATCAGCGCGGCCGCGTTCAGCTGCGGCTGGTGGCCGAACTTCACCTTGCCGCGGATCGCCGCGACCTCGACCATCCGCCCGAAGACGTGGGCGAGGGGGAGGAACAGCAGCGTCGACGCCTCGTCGCCCCGGCGGGAGTGGAACACCGGCTCCCAGCGCTCGATGACGGTGTCCGCCTCGTACATGAAGTTGCCGTGCGAAAGCGCGCAGCCCTTGGGGCGGCCGGTGGTGCCCGAGGTGTAGATGACGGTCGCCACCGAGTCCGGGGTGACCGCCCGGCGGTGCCGGTGCACCACGTCGTCGTCGAGGTGCGCCCCCGCGTCGTACAGCTCCTGCACCGCGCCGGCGTCGAGCTGCCACAGCCGGCGCATCCGAGGCAGCCGGTCGATGACCGTGGCGATGGTCATCGCGTGGTCCTCGTGCTCCACGATCGCGGCCGTCACCTCCGCGTCGTGCAGCATCCAGGAGCACTGCTCCGCGGAGGACGTGGGGTAGACCGGGACGACCTGCGCGCCGATCGCCCACAGCGCGAAGTCGAACAGGGTCCACTCGTAGCGGGTGCGGGACATGATCGCGACCCGGTCGCCGAACCGGATGCCGCCCGCCAGCAGGCCCTTCGCCAGGGCGAGCACCTCGTCACGGAACTCGGCGCAGGTCACGTCGCGCCAGTGGCCGTCGTCGTCCTTGCGGCCGAGCGCCACGCGCAGCGGCTCCTCCTCGGCGTACCGGAACACCACGTCGGCCAGACCGCCCACCGAGGGCGCCTGTGACAACGGAGGGTTGGTGAACTCGCGCAATCCCGCTCCCCGCTTCCTGGCGCTCGGACCGGTGCGGCAACACCGTCGTCCCGCACAGCGCGGTGAAAGCTACCCCACGGGTCCGAGGGGCGGAACCGGGTCGAAAGCCACGAATGGGGCGGCCTGGTGCCGGCCGGTGAAGGAGAAACCTCCCACATGGGGAGGGGTCCGGCACATTCCTGACGGCGGAGTAAGTTTCGGTGCGGCAATCTCCACGGAATCTGTACGACCCCATGACCGCCCCATGGCCGTCGCGACGGTCCTCACCCAGCTCAGCGCACGGACGGCCCGGACCGTCACCCCCGCCCGCCGCGGTGCAGCCGGTCGCCGCCCGCGAGGATCGCCGCCGCCAGCGCGTCCGCCGCGCCCTGCGCCGAGGGGCGGCGCCGGCCGTGCACCACCACGAAATCCACCGCACCCGGCTCCGGCAGCCCGGCCCGCTCCGGCATCCGCACCAGCCCCGGCGGGACCAGCCCGCGCGCGTGCACCATCACTCCGAGCCCCGCCCGGGCCGCCGCGAGCAGTCCGTTGAGGCTGCCGCTGCTGCACACGATCCGCCACTGCCGTCCCTCCCGCTCCAGCGCCCGTAGCGCCAGGTCCCGGGTGATGCCGGGCGGCGGGTAGACGATCAGCGGCACCGGGCGGTGCGGGTCGAGGCGCAGGCCCGGCGTGCCGATCCACACCAGTTCGTCCTGCCACACCAGCCGGTGCGGGTCCGCGCGCGGATCCTCCGGCCGCCGCTTGGCCAGCACCAGGTCGAGGCGGCCGGCGGCGAGCTGCTCGTGCAGGGTGCCCGACAGCTCGACCGTCAGCTCCAGGTCGACCTCGGGGTGCTCGTGCCGGAACCGTTCGAGGATCTCCGGCAGCCGGGTCAGCACGAAGTCCTCGGACGCCCCGAAGCGCAGCCGCCCGCGCAGCCGGGTGCCGGTGAAGAACTGCGCCGCCTGCTCGTGCACGTCCAGGATGCGCCGCGCGAAGCCGAGCATCGCCTCGCCGTCCTCGGTCAGCTCCACGGAGTGGGTGTCCCGGGTGAACAGCAGCCGCCCGGTCGCCTCTTCCAGCCGCCGCACGTGCTGGCTCACGGTCGACTGGCGCAGCCCGAGCCGCCGCGCCGCCTGCGTGAAGCTCAGCGTCTGGGCCACGGACAGGAAGGTCCGCAGGTGGGTCGGCTCGTACATGCCCGGCAGCCTACCCCCGTCATCACGTTCCGCGATCACAGTGAGAGCGGTGTACGGGATTCCCGATCACGGGACGGACGAGCAGGATGGAGCGGGGACGCCTTGTCCCCGGCCGCCGGGGGACCCGTCCTCGGCGACCGCACCGCCGAGCACACACACCCGAGCACGTGGAGCACCGTGAAACGCCCGCACTGGCCGCGATGGATGCCGATCGACCCGTACATCACGCTGCTGCTCGGCACGGTGGGTCTGGCCGCGCTGCTGCCCGCCCGCGGCACCGGCGCGGACATCGCCTCCGGCGCCTCCACGGCCGCGATCGCGTTCCTCTTCTTCCTCTACGGCGCCCGGCTCTCCACCCGCGAGGCACTGGACGGGCTGAAACACTGGCGGCTCCACGTCACCGTGCTGATCTGCACCTTCGCCGTCTTCCCCCTGCTGGGCCTGGCCTCCCGCGGACTGGTCCCGGTGCTGCTCACCGACCCGCTGTACCAGGGGCTGCTGTTCTGCACGCTCGTCCCCTCCACCATCCAGTCGTCGATCGCCTTCACCTCGATCGCCCGCGGCAACGTGCCCGCCGCGATCTGCGCCGGCTCCTTCTCCTCGCTGGCCGGCATCGTCGTCACCCCGCTGCTCGCGGCGGCGCTGCTCGGCGGCGGCGCCGGCGGCTTCTCCGCGGACTCGGTGGTGAAGATCGTGCTGCAGCTGCTGGTGCCGTTCCTCGCCGGGCAGTTCACGCGCCGCTGGATCGGCGGCTTCGTCGCCCGCCACCGCAAGGTGCTGGGACTGGTGGACCGGGGCTCGATCCTGCTCGTCGTCTACACCGCGTTCAGCGAGGGCATGGTGCAGGGCGTCTGGAGCCAGGTGAGCCCCGCCCGGCTCGGCGGACTGCTCGTCGTCGAGGCCGTGCTGCTCGCGGTGATGCTGGCGCTCACCTGGTACGGCGCCAAGGGCCTCGGCTTCGGCCGGGAGGACCGGATCGCCATCCAGTTCGCCGGGTCGAAGAAGTCGCTGGCCGCCGGACTGCCCATGGCGAGCGTGCTGTTCGGCGCGCACGCCTCGCTGGCCGTGCTGCCGCTGATGCTGTTCCACCAGATGCAGCTGATGGTGTGCGCGGTGATCGCCAAGCGCCGCTCGAAGGACCCGGTCCCGGAGGTCACCCCGGAGTCCCGAGCCGCACGGTCACGAACCGAGGTCGGTACGGGGACACGTAGCGGCTGAGCAGCACCGCCGCCGCGGACGTCTCCGGCCGGCCCAGGTCGTGGCTGAGCACCAGAGGCTGGTCCAGCCGTCGCGCCGAGCGCCCTGGTCGCCGTGGCGGGCGAAGGCGGAGGTGAGCCCGTCGTCGGGCGCCCGCGAGACGGCCGTACGGGGCGCGCACGCCGCGCCGTCGTCCCCCTGCCGCTCTCCGGCCGGCGCGACCCCGAGGGCCAGGGGCAGCGCCGGTGCGATCCCGGCCCCCCGTCCGCCCTCGTGCGCGTGCGGTGTCGTCGGGCATGCCCGGTGACGGCAGTGGTCGCCGGAGCCCGGGGTCCGCCTGTTCGCGGCGGGGCCCCGCGGCGCAGGGGGCGCTCCCCGCCGGCTGGGGCCCCGCCGCCGTGCAGCGGGGGGACCGGTCAGGCCCGGACGGCCGCGGCCCGCAGGGCGATCCGCTCCTCACCCGCGTACACGTTCATGGAACTGCCCCGCAGGAAGCCCACCAGCGTCATGCCGGTCTCCGCCGCCAGGTCCACGGCCAGCGAGGACGGCGCCGAGACCGCCGCCAGCACCGGGATGCCGGCCATGACCGCCTTCTGCGCCAGCTCGAACGAGGCCCGCCCGGACACCATCAGCACCGTCCGGGACAGCGGCAGGTTCCCCTGTTGCAGCGCCCGGCCGACCAGCTTGTCGACCGCGTTGTGCCGGCCCACGTCCTCCCGTACGTCCAGCAGCTCGCCGTGCTCGTCGAACAGGGCCGCCGCGTGCAGTCCGCCGGTGCGGTCGAAGACCCGCTGGGCCGCCCGCAGCCGGTCCGGCAGCTCCGCCAGCAGCTCCGGCGTCACCCGCAGCGGCGGGCTGTCCGCGATCGGGTGACGGGTCGTGGTGCGCACCGCGTCCAGGCTGGCCTTGCCGCACAGACCGCAGGAGGACGTCGTGTAGACGTTCCGCTCCAGCGTGATGTCCGGGATCTCCACCCCGGGGGTGGTCGTCACGTCGACCACGTTGTACGTGTTCGACCCGTCGGCCGTGGCCCCGGCGCAGTAGACGATGTTCCGCAGGTCCGTCGCGGCCGCCAGCACGCCCTCGCTGACCAGGAAGCCGGCCGCCAGCGCGAAGTCGTCCCCCGGGGTGCGCATGGTGATCGCCAGGGGCTTGCCGTTCATCCGGATCTCCAGGGGTTCCTCGGCGACGAGCGTGTCCGGGCGGGTGGACACCGCCCCGTCCCGGATGCGGATCACCTTGCGTCGTTCCGTGACTCGTCCCATGTCCCTGTCCGTTCCGTTCAGTCCCGGTTCTGCACGTGCTGGTAGCCGAACCGGCCCTTGATGCACAGGTTGCCGTGGGTCACCGGGTTGTCGTGCGGCGACGTGACCTTCACGATCTCATTGTCCTGCACATGGAGCGTCAGGTTGCAGCCCACGCCGCAGTAGGCGCACACGGTCGTCGTGCGCGTCTGCCGCGACTCGTCCCACGTACCCGCCCCCCGCATGTCGAACTCCGACTTGAACGACAGCGCCCCCGTAGGGCAGACCTCGATGCAGTTGCCGCAGTACACGCACGCCGAGTCGGTCAGCGGGGCGTCGTGCTCCACCGCGATACGGGAGTCGAAACCGCGCCCGGCGACGGAGATCGCGAAGGTGTTCTGCCACTGGTCGCCGCAGGCGTCCACGCACTTGTAGCAGAGGATGCATTTGCCGTAGTCGCGCACGTAGAGGTCGTTGTCGACCCGGGGCTCCTCGTTCAACCGGGCCGCGTCCGGTCCGAAGCGGTCCGGTTTCGCCTCGTACTCCTTGAGCCATTCGGCGACCCGGGGCGTCGTCGACAGGTCGACCGACGAGGCGAGGAGCTCCAGGACGACCTTGCGGCTGTGCCGCGCCCGCTCGGTGCCGGTACGCACCTCCATGCCCGCCTCCGCCCTGCGCGAGCAGGCGGGGACCAGGGTGCGCGAGCCCTCGACCTCCACCACGCACACCCGGCAGGCGTTCTTCGGGGTGAGCGTGTCGCCCTCGCACAGCGTCGGGATGTCCTTCCCCGCGGCCCGGCAGGCGTCCAGGATCGTCGATCCCTCGGGCGCCCGGACCGGCTCGCCGTCCAGGGTGAACTCCAGCAGGCGGCGGGGGATCCCCAGCGGTGTCACGGTCATTCGTACGCCCCCAGACGGTCGATGGCGGATTCCACGGCGTTCCACGCGGTCTGGCCCAGACCGCAGATCGAGGCGTCACGCATCGCGCGCCCGACCTCGCGCAGCAGGGTGATGTCGGCGGCGGCGTCCGCGCCGGTGCGCTCGGCGATCCGGTGCAGCGCCTCCTCCTGGCGGACCGTGCCGACCCGGCAGGGCACGCACTGCCCGCAGGACTCGTCACGGAAGAACTCCGCGATGCGCAGCAGGAGACGGGGGAGCGGGACGGTGTCGTCGAAGGCCATGACGACTCCGGAGCCGAGGGTGGTGCCGGCTTCCCGGGTGCCTTCGAAGGTGAGGGGGATGTCCAGTTCGTCGGGGCGTACGAATCCGCCGGCGGCCCCTCCGAGCAGCACCGCCCGCAGACCGTCCCGTACGCCGGCGAGCGTGAGGAGCTCGCCGAGGGTCGCGCCGAACGGCAGCTCGTAGATCCCGGGGCGGGCCACGCTGCCCGAGACGCAGAACAGCTTGGGGCCGGTGGACGCCCCCGTGCCGATCGCCGCGTACGCCGGGGCGCCCAGGGTGAGGATCGGCAGGACGTTGACCAGCGTCTCCACGTTGTTCTCGACGGTCGGCTTGCCGAACAGCCCCTTCTCCACCGGGAAGGGCGGCTTGGAGCGGGGCTCGCCCCGATACCCCTCGATGGAGTTGAACAGGGCCGTCTCCTCGCCGCAGATGTAGGCGCCCGCACCGCGCCGGATCTCGATGTCGAAGGAGAAGCCCTGGCCGAGGACGTCGTCACCGAGCAGGCCGCGTGCCCGTGCCTGGGCGATGGCATGCTCCATGCGCTCCAGGGCGCGCGGGTACTCGCCGCGCAGATACAGGTGGCCGTGTCGGGCGCCGGTCGCGTACGCCGCGATCGTCATGGCCTCGACCAGCGCGTACGGGTCGCCCTCCATCAGCACCCGGTCCTTGAACGTGCCCGGCTCGGACTCGTCGGCGTTGCAGACCAGGTAGTGCGGGTGGTCCGGCCGGGACGCGGTGGCCTGCCACTTGCGGCCCGTCGGGAAGGCGGCGCCGCCGCGTCCGAGCAGACCGGAGTCGGTCACCTCCCGGATCACCCCGGCGGGCCCGAGGGCGAAGGCGCGGCGCAGCGCGGTGTAGCCGCCGTGCGCCCGGTAGTCGTCCAGGTCGGCCGGGTCCACGGTGCCGACGCGGCGCAGGAGCAGCAGCCCGGGATCGCCGGCCTGCGGGACCGCCGTGGCGGCCGGCGGCTCGTGAGGGGCGTTCTCCGGGGCGAGCGCCGCGCTGACCACGGCGTCCGGGGTGGCGGGCGCGCACACGGCGGTGGCCCGGGGAACGGCGCCGGGCACTCCGCCGTCAGGGGCCGTGGAAACGTCCTCCCCGGCCCGGACCACCAGCGCCGCCGGGGCCCGCTCGCACAGGCCCAGACAGGGGCTGCGCTCCACCGCCACCCCGGACCGCGGGCCCAGACGGGCCTCCACCGCCTCGCACAGCTTCGGCGCGCCCGCCGCCGCGCAGGCCAGGTCCGTGCACACGTGCAGCACCGTGGCCGGGCGCGGGCGTACGGAGAACATGGCGTAGAAGGTCGCGACCCCGTACGCCTCGGCCGGCGGGACCGTCAGCCGGCGGCACAGGTAGTCCAGCGCGCCCTCGCTGATCCAGCCGACCCGGTCGTTGAGCGCGTGCAGCCCCGGCAGCAGCAGGTCGCGGCGGTCGCGCGCCGCCCGCCCGCCGCGCGCCCACCGCAGGTCCGCCTCGGAACGGTCGGCGCCCTCCCAGGACGACTCGGGCGGGCCCAGCAGGGCGTCCACGGCGGCGCGTTCCTCGTCGGTCGGTTTGCTGTCACCGAAGTGCAGGTCCACGCTTGCTCACCTCACGTGTGTCGGAGCCGGGAGCTTCTCGATCCGGATCGCCGACGCCTTGAACTCCGCCGTCCCCGCGATCGGGCAGTTCGCCTCGATCGTCAGCTGGTTGGTGTCCACCTCGTCGGGAAAGTGGAACGTCATGAAGGCGAGCCCCGGCCGCAGCGCGGGGTCCACCCACACCGGCGCCAGCACGGACCCGCGCCGCGAGGTCACCCGCACCTCCTCGCCCACCATGACGCCGTACCGCTCGGCGTCCTCCGGGCACAGCTCGACGGACTCGCCGCGCCGCAGCGGGGAGGCGAAGGAGCCGCTCTGCACCCCGGTGTTGTAGGAGTCGAGGCGGCGCCCGGTGGTGAGGCGGATCGGGTACCGCTCGTCGGTAAGGTCCACCGGCGGGTCGTGCTGAACGATCCCGAACGGCGCCGGACGGCCACGGCGTCCGGGGTCCTTCTCCCACAACCGGGCGTGCAGGTACGGCGGTTCCAGCCCGTCCGTGCTCGGGCACGGCCACTGGATGCCCTGGTGCTCCTCCAGGCGGGCGTACGTCATGCCGTGGTGGTCCGGGGAGACCGAGCGCAGTTCGTTCCAGACGGCCTCGGAGTCGGCGTACTTCCAGTCGTGGCCGAGGCGCGTGGCGAGGTCGCAGAGGATGTCGATGTCCTCGCGCGCCTCACCGGGCGGGGTCACGGCCCGGCGGACGCGCTGCACCCGGCGTTCGCTGTTGGTGGTGGTGCCCTCCGTCTCGGCCCAGCCGGCGGTCGCGGGCAGCACCACGTCGGCCAGTTCGGCGGTCCTGGTGAGGAAGATGTCCTGGACGACGAGGAAGTCCAGCTCCTTCAGCCGGCGGACGGCCTGGTCGCTGTCCGCCTCCGACTGGGCCGGGTTCTCGCCGATGCAGTAGACGGCACGCAGCGAGCGGTCCTCCATCGCCTCGAACATCTCGGTCAGGGTCATGCCGTGGTGCGGCTGGATGACGGTGTCCCAGGCGGCCTCGAACTTGGCGCGCACGCCCGCGTCGAGGGGGTCCTGGAAGCCGGGGAGCCGGTTGGGGATCGCCCCCATGTCGCCGCCGCCCTGCACGTTGTTCTGGCCGCGCAGGGGCTGCAGGCCCGAGCCGTAGCGGCCGACGTGCCCGGTCAGCAGGGCGAGGTTGATCAGGGCGCGCACGTTGTCGGTGCCGTTGTGGTGCTCGGTGATGCCGAGCGTCCAGCACAGCTGGGCGCGTTCGGCGCGGGCGTAGGCGTGCGCCAGTTCGCGGATCGCCGCGGCCGGGACGCCCGTGACCTTCTCGGCGAGGGAGAGCGTCCAGGGCTCGACCAGCGCCTTGTACTCCTCGTAGCCGGTGGTGGCCCGCCGGACGAACGCCTCGTTGACCAGACCGGCGTGGATGATCTCGCGGCCGATGGCGTGGGCCATCGCGATGTCCGTGCCGACGTTGAGCCCGAGCCAGCTCTCCGCCCACTCGGCGGTGGACGTCCGGCGCGGGTCGACGGCGTACATCCGGGCGCCGTTGCGGATGCCCTTCAGCACGTGCTGGAAGAAGATCGGGTGCGCGAAGCGGGCGTTGGAGCCCCACATGACGACGACGTCGGTGTGCTCGACCTCCTCGTACGACGAGGTGCCGCCGCCCGAGCCGAACGCGGCGGACAGTCCGGCGACCGAGGGCGCGTGGCAGGTGCGGTTGCAGGAGTCGACGTTGTTGGTGCCCATGACGACCCGGGCGAACTTCTGCGCCACGTAGTTCATCTCGTTGGTGGCGCGGGAGCAGGAGAACATGCCGAACGCGCAGCGTGTCGCCGACAGTTCGCGCGCGGTGCGGTCCAGGGCCTCCTCCCAGGTGGCCCTGCGCAGCGGCTCGTCCCGTGAGTCGCGGACAAGGGGGTGGGTGAGGCGGGTGTAGGTCTTCGGGGTCCGGTCGCGTTTCCTCATGCGGCGCTCCTCAGCGCGAGCAGGTCGGACAGGGCGTGCACGGTGCGCAGGGTGGGCACGGGGACACCCGTGATCTCCGCCAGCTCGACCACGGCCGCGAGCAGCACGTCGAGCTCCAGCGGTTTGCCGCGCTCCAGGTCCTGGAGCGTGGAGGTGCGGTGGTCGCCGACCTTCTCGGCGCCGGCCAGCCGCCGTTCGATGGAGACGCCGACCTCGCAGCCGAGGGCGTGGGCGACCGCCAGTGTCTCGGCCATCATCGTCTCGATGACCCGGCGGGTGCCGCCGTGGAGGCACATCTGCCGCATGGTGGCCCGCACCAGGGCGCTGATCGGGTTGAAGGAGATGTTGCCCAGCAGCTTGAGCCAGATGTCGTTGCGCAGGTCCGTCTCGACCGGGCACTTCAGGCCGCCCGCCCGCATCGCCTCGCTCAGCTCCCGGCAGCGCGCGGAGACGCCGCGGTCGGGTTCGCCGATCGAGAAGCGGGTGCCTTCGACATGGCGTACGACACCGGGCCGTTCGAGTTCGGTGGCCGCGTACACCACGCAGCCGACGGCCCGTTCGGGCGCGAGGACCGCGCTGACCGCGCCGCCGGGGTCCACGCTTTCCAGGCGGCGGCCGTCGTACGGGCCGCCGTGCCGGTGGAAGTACCACCAGGGGATGCCGTTCTGGGCGGCCACCACGGCGGTCGTGCCGTGCAGCAGCGGCTCGATCAGCGGCCCGCACGCCGCGTACGCGTTGGCCTTCAGGCCCAGGAACACGTAGTCGACCGGGCCGACCTCGGCCGGGTCGTCGGTGGCACGGGGACGCGCGGTGAAGTCACCGCGCGGGCTGAGCACCCGGACCCCGTCCTGCCGCATGGCCGCCAGATGCGGTCCACGGGCGATGAGATGCACGTCGGCGCCCGCACGGTGGAGCGCGGCACCGACGTAGGCGCCGATCGCCCCGGCGCCGAGGACTGCGACTTTCATGGCGAAGGGAGCTCCGTTCGGTCGAGGGATACCGAAGAACCGGGAGAATCGCCGAATCTCTGTCGACGAAATATTGTCTACAGTATGGAGGCAGGCCCGACAAGGCTTTGTGCAGTACCGGTGGTTGTCCGCTCAACCGTCTTCTCAAGGGGCGGGTCGCTCCCTACGGTTGGGGACTCATGAGTCCCCCCGTCGCACCGCCGGGCTGGAGCCGCTGGCTCGTACCGCCCGCCGCACTCGCCGTACACCTCTCCATCGGCCAGGCCTACGCCTGGAGCGTGTTCAAGCCGCCGCTGGAGTCCGCGCTCGACCTCAGCGGCACCCAGAGCGCCCTGCCCTTCCAGCTCGGCATCGTGATGCTCGGGCTGTCCGCCGCCTTCGGCGGCACCCTCGTCGAACGCCGGGGCCCGCGCTGGGCGATGACCGTCGCCCTGATCTGCTTCTCCTCCGGCTTCCTGCTCTCCGCGCTGGGCGCGGCCACCGAGCAGTACTGGCTGATCGTCTTCGGCTACGGCTTCGTCGGCGGCGTCGGCCTGGGCATCGGCTACATCTCGCCCGTCTCGACGCTCATCAAGTGGTTCCCGGACCGGCCCGGCATGGCCACCGGCATCGCCATCATGGGCTTCGGCGGCGGCGCGCTGATCGCCTCCCCCTGGTCGGCGCAGATGCTCGAATCGTTCGGAAGCGACAACGTTGGCATCGCGTACGCCTTCCTCGTGCACGGGCTGACGTACGCCGTCTTCATGTCCCTCGGCGTGCTGCTGGTGCGCGTGCCGCCCACCGTGCGGCCGGCGGCCGACGCGCCCGCCGTCACCGCAGGACCGCGGGTCTCCGCCCGGTCCGCCGTGCGCACCCCGCAGTTCTGGCTGCTGTGGCTCGTGCTCTGCATGAACGTGACCGCCGGCATCGGCATCCTGGAGAAGGCCGCGCCGATGATCACCGACTTCTTCGCCGACACCTCCGCGCCGGTGTCCGCCACGGCCGCCGCGGGCTTCGTCGCCCTGCTGTCCGCCGCCAACATGGCGGGCCGCATCGGCTGGTCCACCACCTCCGACCTCATCGGCCGGAAGAACATCTACCGCGCCTACCTCGGCGTCGGCGCGCTGATGTACGCCCTCATCTGGTCGCTGGGCGACTCCTCCAAGCCGCTGTTCGTGCTGGCCGCGCTCGTCATCCTGTCCTTCTACGGAGGCGGCTTCGCGACGGTCCCGGCGTACCTGAAGGACCTGTTCGGCACCTACCAGGTGGGCGCCATCCACGGTCGGCTGCTCACCGCCTGGTCCACGGCCGGCGTCCTCGGACCGCTCATCGTCAACTGGGTCGCCGACCGGCAGGAGGAGGCCGGCAAGCACGGCCCGTCCCTCTACGGGGTGTCCCTGGTCGTCATGATCGGGCTGCTGGCCGTCGGCTTCGTCGCCAACGAACTGGTCCGCCCCGTCCACCCCCGCCACCACGAACCCGCCGCCGGCGCCCCGGCCGGGACCCCGAAGGAGGCCGCCGATGACCGGCGAGAGCAGTCAGAGTCCGCCTGAGTCCGACCGCCGCGCGCTGATCGCCTTCTCCTGGCTCTGGGTGGGCCTCCCGCTCGCCTACGGCCTGTACGAGCTGGTGCGCAAGGCGACGCAGCTGTTCACCGGGTGACCGGCCGGTGGCCGAGGGAACGGGCGCGGGGACGCCTGACGGAGCCTTCCGGGGGCTGACGGAAGCCGACAAGCCTCGCGCCCGTTTCCTGTCGCTTCACCTGCGGTCGTACCCGTGAGTCACTGATCAGACTGGTGCATCCCGCAACCGGATCACCAAGGGGATCACCATGAGCGGCTCGCGCATCACCGCCGTCGGCCACTACCAGCCCGCCCGGGTCCTGACCAACGAGGACCTGGCGGGCCTGGTCGACACCAGCGACGCGTGGATCACGAGCCGGGTGGGTATCCGTACCCGCCACATCGCCGGTCCCGACGAGCCCGTCGACGAACTGGCCGCGCACGCCGCCGCCAAGGCGCTCGCCGCGGCCGGCCGCACGCCCGCCGAGATCGACCTGGTCCTGGTCGCCACCTCCACCGCGATCGACCGCTCGCCCAACATGGCCGCCCGGGTCGCCGCCCGCCTCGGCATGCCCGGCCCCGCCGTGATGGACATCAACGTGGTGTGCGCCGGCTTCACCCACGCCCTCGCCACCGCCGACCACGCCGTGCGGGCCGGCGGGGCGCGGCGGGTGCTGGTGATCGGCGCCGACAAGATGTCCGAGGTGACCGACTGGACCGACCGCACCACGTGCGTCCTGGTCGGCGACGGGGCGGGCGCGGCCGTCGTGGAGGCGACCGAGGACGGCGCCGAGGGCGTGGAGGGTGCCGGGGCCGGCATCGGGCCGGTGCTGTGGGGCTCGGTGCCCGAGATGGGGAACGCGGTGCGGATCGAGGGGACCCCGCCGCGGTTCGCGCAGGAGGGGCAGAGCGTCTACCGCTGGGCGACCACCCGGCTGCCGGAGTTCGCCCGGCAGGCGTGCGAGAAGGCGGGGCTGACGCCCGAGGACCTCGCCGCGGTGGTCCTGCACCAGGCCAACCTGCGGATCGTGGAACCCCTCGCGCGCAGGCTCGGCGCGGTCAACGCGGTGGTCGCGCGGGATGTCGTCGACTCCGGCAACACGTCGGCCGCGAGCATTCCGCTCGCCTTCTCCAAACTCGTCGAGCAGGGAGCGGTGTCGGCCGGGGACCCGGTGCTGCTGTTCGGCTTCGGCGGGAACCTGTCGTACGCGGGGCAGGTCGTGCGGTGCCCGTGAGCGGGCCACACATGACGCCGGTGTGACGAGGGCAACCCGGACGGGGGGCGGCGGCGCGCCGTAGACTGTAGACGAAAGACAATCACCACCCAGGACGTCTGCGGTGTCTCCGGCTCGTGCGCCGGGTGCACGGGCGCCGCCGAGGAGGGGGACCGATGTTGTCGACAGGACTGCCCCAGGGGGCGGTGCCCCGGCTCGAACGGCCGGGCCCGCTGCGCGACCGCGTCTACGAGGCACTGCTCGAACTCATCACCACCCGCGCCCTCCGGCCGGGTCAGCACCTCGTCGAGAGCGAACTCGCGGGCCACCTCGGGGTGTCCCGCCAGCCGGTGCGCGAGGCGCTGCAGCGTCTCAACACCGAGGGCTGGGTCGACCTGCGCCCCGCCCAGGGCGCGTTCGTGCACGAGCCGACGGAGGAGGAGGCCGACCAACTCCTCACCGTCCGCACCCTGTTGGAGGCGGAGGCGGCCCGGCTGGCCGCGAGCAACGCCGACAGCGAGGGGGTGCGGGCCCTGGAGGAGATCCTCGCCGAAGGGCTCGAGGCCGTCGAGGCCGACGACGTGGACGCCGCCGTGGCGCTCAACGCCCGTTTCCACGCGAAGGTGATGGAGCTGGCCGGGAACGCCGTGCTCGCCGAACTGGCCGCCCAGGTCGACCGGCGGGTGCGCTGGTACTACACGCCGGTCGCCCGGCAGCGCGGCGCCCAGTCCTGGGTGGAGCACCGGGAGTTGATCGCGGCGATCGCCGCGCGCGACGAGCAGTCGGCCACCCGCCTGATGCGGGAGCACACCGAGCACACCCGCCGGTCCTACCACGCCCGGACGGACGGCTGAAGGGCCGGGAAGCATACGGGTTTCCGGCCAGACCCCGGGCGACCCGGGCGCGTCGAGCCCGCCCCGCCCCTCGGCGCGCGGCACCGCACGATGCCTGGTCCCGGCGCGTCCGAACCCGTACCGACCGGGCCCTCCCAGGGCCTCGCACCCCCCTCTTTGTCCTGAGAGTGGAAAAAGTAGGGGGCAATTCCTGCGCGACTTCTTCCCACCTCCGGCAGGCGCTGCTACTTTCCCATCCGAAGGCACGCCACACACGTGGCCGGAATCCGGCGCGCACAGCCGACGAGGCGGGGAGGGGCTCGTGAGACGCATGACTGCGCGACCCGCGAACGCCCATCAGGCACGACTGCTCAGGCTGCTGCGCGACGGCGGACCCAACTCCCGTGCCCAGCTGGGCGACCAGGTCGACCTGTCCCGGTCGAAGCTGGCCGTGGAGGTGGACCGGCTGCTGGAGACGGAACTCGTCGTGGCCGACGGACTCGCCGCCTCGCGCGGCGGCCGCCGCTCCCACAACATCCGCCTCAACCCGCACCTGCGCTTCCTCGGCGTCGACATCGGCGCGACCTCGGTCGACGTCGCCGTCACCAACGCCGAGCTGGAGATCCTCGGGCACATCAACCAGCCCATGGACGTGCGCGAGGGGCCGGTCGCGGTCTTCGAGCAGGTGCTCGCCATGGCCGCGAAGCTGAGGGCCACCGGGCTCGCGGAGGGGTTCGACGGCGCCGGCATCGGCGTCCCCGGACCGGTCCGCTTCCCCGAGGGCATCCCGGTGGCGCCGCCGATCATGCCCGGCTGGGACGGCTTCCCCGTGCGGGAGGCGCTCAGCCAGGAGCTCGGCTGCCCGGTCATGGTCGACAACGACGTGAACCTCATGGCGCTGGGGGAGCAGCACGCGGGCGTCGCCCGCACCGTCGCCGACTTCCTCTGCGTCAAGATCGGCACAGGCATCGGCTGCGGCATCGTCGTCGGCGGTGACGTCTACCGCGGTACGACGGGCAGCGCGGGCGACATCGGGCACATCCAGGCCGTGCCCGACGGCCGTCCGTGCGCCTGCGGCAACCGGGGCTGCCTGGAGGCGCACTTCTCCGGCGCGGCCCTGGCCCGGGACGCGACGGAGGCCGCCGAACAGCGGCTCTCCGCCGAACTCACCACCCGGCTGGAGGCGAACGGCACGCTCAGCGCCGCCGACGTCGCCGCCGCGGCCGCCGCCGGTGACGCCACCGCCCTCGACCTGATCCGTGAGGGCGGCAACCGCACCGGCCAGGTCATCGCCGGCCTGGTCAGCTTCTTCAACCCCGGCCTGGTGGTGATCGGCGGCGGGGTGACCGGCCTCGGCCACACCCTGCTCGCCGCGATCCGCACCCAGGTCTACCGCGGCTCACTGCCCCTGGCGACGGGCAACCTGCCCATCGTCCTGGGGGAGTTGGGCCCCACCGCCGGCGTCATCGGCGCGGCCCGCCTCATCAGCGACCACCTGTTCTCACCCGCGTAGGCCCACGCCGGGGCGGCCCCGCCGCGACCGGCCCCCAGCACCACCCGGCGCGGACCACCCCGCCCGGCACCGGCACCACCCGGGACGGGTTCGCCCGCCCGGCACCAGCACCGACCGGGGCGAGTGCACCGCCCCGGCACCACCCGGCGCGGGCCCGCCCGCACCGACCCGAACTGCACCACCGCCGGCACGGGCGCCGCCCCGTGCCGGCGTGCAGGGCACCACCCGCCGGCACGGGCGCCACATCGTCGCCGGCATGCAAGGCAGCACCACCTCGCCGGTGCGACACCCAGCCGCACCGGTTGTCAGGCACCGCCGTGCCGATGCGACGGCCACTCGCGTCCGCACGCGGTGCGCGACGTGCCCGGACGGAAGCCGTCCGTCCTGGCACACGAGGCACCACCCGGCGCGGACGCCGTTCCGCCGCCGGCGTGCAAAGCAGTAACCGTGCCGGTGCGATCGCCACCCGCGTCGGCACACAGCACGACCCGCCGGTACGGAAGCCGCCCGTTCCGGCGCACGAGCCGCACCACCCGTCGACGCGGGCACCGCCCCGCACCACCCGCCGGCGCGGGCGCCACCCCGCTCCGGTGCGAGCCGCACCACCCGCCGCGAAACCACACCACGCCGTCGCTCAGCTCCGCCCTGCCAGAAAACGCTTGCCCCACGCGGGGCCGGGACAGCCGGCCCCGTCGAGGGCCAGGCACCGCCTGCCCCGCGAGGGGCCACCGGCCCCGTACCGCCCGCCGAGGGGAATCCGCATGGCACCAGAACCACCGCTGCTCACCATGTCCGGCATCACCAAGTCCTTCCCGGGAGTCCGGGCCCTGGACGGCGTCGACCTCGACGTCCAGGCCGGCGAGGTGCACTGCTTGCTCGGCCAGAACGGCGCCGGCAAGTCCACCCTGATCAAGGTGCTGGCCGGCGCCCATCAGCCCGACACGGGCACGATCCGCTGGCGCGGCGACGACGTCATCCTGCGCTCACCGATCGCCGCCATGCGCCTCGGCATCGCCACCATCTACCAGGAACTCGACCTGGTGGAGCACCTGTCGGTCGCGGAGAACGTCCACCTCGGCCACGAACCCACCGCCGCCGGCTTCGTCGTCCGCGGACGGGCCGCCAAGGCGTCCACCGCCGACCTGCTGAAGCGGCTCGGACACCCGGAGATCGACCCCGGCCGTCTGGTCGGAGACCTCTCCGCCGCGCACCAGCAGATCGTGTCGATGGCCCGCGCCCTCTCCCACGACGTACGGCTGATCGTGATGGACGAGCCGTCCGCCGCGCTCGACCCGGACGAGGTCGACAACCTCTTCCGTATCGTCGGCGACCTGACCGCCGGCGGTGTCGCCGTCGTGTACATCTCCCACCGCCTGGAGGAGATCCGCCGCATCGGCGACCGCGTGACCGTGCTGAAGGACGGCAGGGCGGTGGCCCGCGGGCTGCCCGCGAAGTCGACGCCCACCAGCGAGGTGGTGTCGCTGATGACGGGACGCAACGTCGAGTACGTCTTCCCGCCCCGGCCCGCCGCCGCACCGACCACCGGCGAACCGGTGCTGACCGTCGAGAACCTGTCCCGCCAGGGCGAGTTCGCCCCGCTGGACCTCCAAATCCGCCCCGGCGAGATCGTGGGTCTCGCCGGACTCGTCGGGTCCGGGCGGTCCGAGATCCTGGAGACCGTCTACGGCGCCCGCAAACCGGACACCGGCCGGGTCCTCGTCGACGGCAGGCCCCTCCGGCCGGGCAGCGTCCGCGCGGCCGTCCGCGCCGGACTCGGCCTCGCGCCCGAGGAACGCAAGGCGCAGGCCCTGCTGATGCTGGAGTCGGTCACCCGCAACGTGTCCGTCTCCTCGATGTCCCGCTTCGCGCGGGCCGGCTGGATCGACCGCGGCGCCGAACTGGGGGCGGCGCGCGCGGCGGTCCGCGAACTGTCCCTGCGGCCCGACAACCCCGACGTGCCCGTGCGCACCCTGTCCGGCGGCAACCAGCAGAAGGCCGTGCTCGCCCGCTGGCTGCTGCGTGGCTGCCGGGTGCTGCTGCTCGACGAACCCACCCGCGGCGTCGACGTCGGCGCCCGGGCCGAACTGTACGCCGTCGTCAGGAGGTTGGCGGACGAAGGGCTCGCCGTGCTGCTGGTCTCCAGCGAGGTCCCCGAGGTCCTCGGCCTCGCCGACCGCGTCCTGGTGCTGCGCGAGGGCACCGTCGTCCACACGGCGCCCGCCCGCGAACTCGACGAACACCGTGTACTCGACCTGGTCATGGAAGGAAGCCCGGCGTCATGACGCAGAACGTCTCCCCGCCGCGGGACAGCACCTCCAAGGTGCCGTCGGCCGGCGAACAGCCCGCCTGGCGGGCCGTGTTGTTCCGCGCCGACGTGCGCACCCTGTCCCTGCTCGGCGTGCTCGCCGTACTGATCCTGATCGGCGGCCTCACCAAGCCGGAGCAGTTCCTGGACACCCGCAACCTCCAGCTGGTCCTCACCCAGGCGTCCGTCATCGGTGTCGTCACCGTCGGCATGACCTTCGTGATCATCTCCGGCGGCATCGACCTGTCGGTCGGCGCGATCGTCGCCCTCGCCTCGGTGTGGGCGACGACCGTCGCCACCCAGGAGTACGGCTTCGCCGGCATCCTCTTCACCGCCGTCCTGGTGGGGCTCGGCTGCGGCCTGGTCAACGGGGTGCTCATCGCGTACGGCGGGATGGTGCCGTTCATCGCCACCCTCGCCATGCTCGCCTCCGCCCGCGGCCTCGCCCTGCAGCTCACCGACGGGCGGACGCAGATCGTCACCGTCGACAGCGTCCTCGACCTCGGCGAACGCGACGCCTACGTGCTGGGCATCCCCCCGCTGGTGCTGGTGTTCGCCGCGGTCACCGTCATCGGCTGGCTGGTCCTGAACCGCACCACGTTCGGCCGCCGCTCCGTCGCCGTCGGCGGCAACGCGGAGGCCGCCCGCCTGGCCGGCATCGACGTCCGCCGCCAGCGGCTCTACCTGTACCTGCTGTCCGGACTGTGCTGCGGCATCGCCGCGTTCCTGCTGATCGTGCTGGCCGGCTCCGGTCAGAACACCAACGGCAACCTCTACGAACTCGACGCCATCGCCGCCGCGATCATCGGCGGCACCCTGCTCACCGGGGGCCGCGGCACCATCGTCGGCTCCGTCCTCGGCGTCCTGATCTTCACCACCATCACCAACATCTTCGCCCTGAACAACCTGCAGACCGACGTCCAGCAGATCGCCAAGGGCGCGATCATCGTCGCCGCCGTGCTGGTCCAGCGGCGTACCGCGAGCACGACCTGAGGGAAGGGTTCACCGCCATGCCAGAGCCGACGTTCACCAGCCGCAGAGGGCTCCTCTTCGGAGCCGCCGCCGTCTCCGCCGGCGCTCTCGTCACCGGCTGCACCAGCAACGAGCCCAGCGGCGGCGACGAGCCCGCCGCCGACAACCAGCCGGCCGCCGACGACAAGCCCGGCAAGCAGGTCACCATCGGCTTCGCCGGACCGCAGGCCGACCACGGCTGGCTCAACGCGATCAACGACAACGCCAAGAAGCGCGCCGAGAAGTACTCCGACGTCACGCTGGAGAGCACCGAGGGCTCCAACGACACCGCCCAGCAGATCGGCCAGATCGAGACCCTCATCAACAAGAAGGTCGACGTCCTGGTCATCCTGCCGGCCGACGGCAAGGCGCTCACCCAGGTCGGCCTGAAGGCCATGCGCGCCGGCATCCCGGTCGTCAACCTCGACCGCATCTTCAACACCCCGCAGGCGTACCGCTGCTGGGTCGGCGGCGACAACTACGGCATGGGCCTCAACGCCGGGCACTACATCGGCGAGAAGCTCAAGGACACGTCCGACGCCAAGGTCATCGAGCTGGCCGGCCTGGACAACCTGGAGCTGACCAAGCAGCGCACCCAGGGCTTCGACGACGCGCTGAAGAACTACCCGAACATCCGCAAGGTGGCCCGCCAGGCCGCCGAGTTCACCGTCGAGTCCGGCCAGGCCAAGATGGCCCAGCTGCTGCAGGCCCAGTCTCAGTTCGACGCGCTGTGGAACCACGACGACGACCAGGGCGTGGGCGCCCTGCGCGCCATCGAGCAGGCAGGGCGGGACGACTTCCTGATGGTGGGCGGCGCCGGGGCGCTCTCCGCGTTCGAGGCCATCAAGGCCGACAACGGCGTCCTCAAGGCCACCGTCCTGTACCCGCCGACCATGGCCGCCTCCGCCATCGACCTCGCCCGCGCCCTCGGCCAGGGCAAGGGCATCGGCGGCCTGGCCGAGTTCGAGATTCCCTCGTCGGTGACCTGCTACTCGGCCGTCGTCGACAAGGAGAACGTCGACCAGTACATGCCCACCGGCTTCCGGTGAGGAGCCCCGCCCCACGGGCCTGACCAGCCCACCGGGCGGGGACCGCCCCGCCCGCCACGACGACGAGGAGGACTTCCGAATGGCACAGCCGCAAGCGTCCGAAGGGGCGGAAACGGGGAAGCCACCGCTGCGCATCGGCATGGTCGGTTACGCCTTCATGGGCGCCGCCCACTCCCAGGGCTGGCGCACCGTGGGACGCGTCTTCGACCTGCCGCTCCGCCCCGACATGGCCGTGATCTGCGGCCGGGACGCCGACGCCGTGCGGGCGGCGGCCGACCGGCACGGCTGGGCGGAGGCCGGGACCGACTGGCGCGCCCTGGTGGAGCGCGACGACATCGACCTCGTCGACATCTGCACCCCCGGCGACAGCCACGCCGAGATCGCGCTGGCCGCGCTGGCCGCGGGCAAGCACGTGCTGTGCGAGAAGCCCCTCGCCAACACCGTCGCGGAGGCGGAGGCGATGGCCCGCGCCGCACAGGACGCGCAGGCCCGCGGCCAGGTCGCCATGGTCGGCTTCAACTACCGCCGGGTGCCCGCCACCGCGCTGGCCCGGCGGATGGTGGAGGAGGGCCGCATCGGCACCCTGCGGCACGTGCGGGTGGTCTACCTCCAGGACTGGCTGGTGGACCCGCAGTTCCCGCTCACCTGGCGGCTGCGCCGGGAACAGGCGGGATCCGGCTCGCTCGGCGACCTCGGCGCGCACATCGTCGACCTCGCCCAGTACCTGGCCGGCGAGCAGCTCGCGGGCGTCTCCGCGCTCACCGAGACGTTCGTCAAGGAGCGGCCGCTGCCCACCGCGTCCAGCAGCGGCCTGGCCGCCGTCTCCGCGGCGGGCACCGGGCCGGTCACCGTGGACGACGCCGCCCTGTTCACCGGCCGGTTCACCTCCGGCGCCCTGGCGTCCTTCGAGGCCACCCGGTACGCCACCGGACGCAAGAACGCGCTGCGGATCGAACTCAACGGCGAGCGCGGCTCGCTCGCCTTCGACCTGGAGCGGCTCAACGAGCTCGAGTACCACGACGGCACCGCGCCCGCGACGCACGGCGGCTTCCGCCGGATCCTGGTCACCGAGCCCGACCACCCCTACCTCGACGCCTGGTGGCCGCCGGGCCACGGCCTCGGCTACGAGCACACCTTCGCGCACCAGGCCCGCGACCTGGTCCACGCCGTCGCCGACGGCCGCAGCCCCGAGCCGTCCTTCGCCGACGGACTCCAGGTGCAGCGGGTCCTCGCCGCGGTGGAGGAGAGCGCCGAGAAGAACGCCGTCTACACCCCGATCGCCGCCTGAGGAGGATGGATACGGATGCCGCGCAACTTCACCCTGTTCACCGGCCAGTGGGCCGACCTGCCGCTCGAGGAGGTCTGCCGGCTCGCCCGTGACTTCGGCTACGACGGCCTCGAACTCGCCTGCTGGGGCGACCACTTCGAGGTGGACAAAGCCCTCGCCGACCCGTCCTACGTGGCGGGGCGCCACCAGCTCCTCGACAAGTACGGCCTGAAGTGCTGGGCGATCTCCAACCACCTGGTGGGCCAGGCGGTCTGCGACGCCATCATCGACGAACGCCACCAGGGCATCCTGCCGCCCCGCATCTGGGGCGACGGCGAACCCGAGGGCGTACGGCAGCGGGCCGCCGCCGAGATCAAGGACACCGCGCGCGCCGCGGCCCTCCTCGGCGTCGACACCGTCATCGGGTTCACCGGCTCCGCCATCTGGCACCTGGTCGCCATGTTCCCGCCCGCCCCCGAGTCGATGATCGAGCGCGGCTACGAGGACTTCGCCGAGCGCTGGAACCCGATCCTGGACGTCTTCGACGCCGAGGGCGTGCGCTTCGCGCACGAGGTCCACCCCAGCGAGATCGCCTACGACTACTGGACCACCGTGCGCGCCCTTGACGCGGTGGACCGGCGCCCGGCGTTCGGGCTGAACTTCGACCCGTCCCACTTCGTGTGGCAGGACCTCGACCCGGTCGGCTTCCTGTGGGACTTCCGCGACCGGATCTACCACGTCGACTGCAAGGAGGCCCGCAAGCGCCTGGACGGCCGCAACGGCCGGCTCGGCTCCCACCTGCCGTGGGGCGACCCCCGGCGCGGCTGGGACTTCGTCTCCGCGGGCCACGGTGACGTGCCCTGGGAGGACGTCTTCCGCATGCTGCGCTCCATCGACTACCAGGGCCCCGTCTCCGTCGAGTGGGAGGACGCGGGCATGGACCGTCTCCAGGGCGCACCGGAGGCGCTGAAGCGCCTCAAGGCCTTCGACTTCGACCCGCCCACCGCGTCCTTCGACGCGGCCTTCAACAGCTGACCGACCCAGGTCCCACGACAGGTCGGGGACGGGGGCCGGCGAAGCCGTCGGCCCCCGCTCCGGCCTGCCCGGAACCCGCTTTGTCCTCTCGTGGGAAAAAGTTGAACCAGGCGCGGTCCAAGGGGTGTTGCCCCCGGAAGAACGCGGTTACCGTCCCTGAAGTGTTCAGGACACCCACGCCTCCGGGGTGACGGCGCACCCCGGCGCCCGCACGCACCGCACGATCAGCACCTGTTCCGTACGGCCCCATCCCGTTCCCGGAGGGACTTCGTGCACAGAAGAAGACTCAAATCCACCCGCACCACGAGGCGCCCCGCCTTCCGCACCACCCTCGCCCTCGTCACCGGCCTGCTGCTGGCCGTGGGCACCCCGGCCACCGTCGCCGGCGCCCACCCCGGCCACCCGGAGCACGACCAGCCGGCCGCCGCCGAAGGCCAGTTCCAGCAGGTTCCGCTCGCCAAGGGCGAGCCCGAGACCGGCGAGCCGATGTCGCTCGCCGTGCTGCCGGACCGCAGCGTCCTGCACACCTCCCGGGACGGCACCCTGCGCCTCACCGACGCGGGCGGCACCACCAAGGTCGCCGGCCGCCTCGACGTGTACAACCACGACGAGGAGGGTCTGCAGGGCGTCGGGGTCGACCCCGACTTCGAGACCAACCGGGCGATCTACCTCTACTACGCCCCGCCGCTCGACACCCCCGCCGGGGACGCCCCGGAGAACGGCACCGCCGCGGACTTCGCCAAGTTCGACGGCGTCAACCGCCTCTCCCGGTTCGTGCTGAACCCCAACGGCACCCTGGACCTCGCCAGCGAGAAGAAGGTCCTCGACGTCGCGGCCTCCCGCGGCACCTGCTGCCACGTCGGCGGCGACATCGACTTCGACGCCGAGGGCAACCTCTACCTGTCCACCGGCGACGACACCAACCCCTTCGCCTCCGACGGCTACACGCCGATCGACGAGCGGCCGGACCGCAACCCCGCGTTCGACGCGCGCCGCAGCTCCGGCAACACCAACGACCTGCGCGGCAAGATCCTGCGCATCAAGGTCGCCGAGGACGGCTCCTACACCGTCCCGGAGGGCAACCTCTTCCCGCCGGGCACCGACAAGACCCGCCCCGAGATCTACGCGATGGGCTTCCGCAACCCGTTCCGCATCAGCGTGGACGAGGAGACCGGCATCGTCTACGTCGGTGACTACGGCCCCGACGCCGGCGCCGCCAGCCCCACCCGCGGCCCGGCCGGACAGGTCGAGTTCGCCAAGGTGACGAAGGCCGCCAACTTCGGCTGGCCGTTCTGCACCGGTGACAACGACGCCTACGTCGACCACGACTTCGCCACCGGCGCCTCCGGCGAGAAGTTCGACTGCTCCGCGCCGAAGAACACCTCGCGGCACAACACCGGCCTGGTCGACCTGCCGCCCGCCCAGCCCGCCTGGATCCCCTACGACGACGGCTCCGTCCCGGAGTTCGGCAGTGGTTCCGAGTCCCCGATGGGCGGCCCGGTCTACCGCTACGACCCCGACCTGGAGTCCTCGGTGAAGTTCCCCGAGGAGTTCGACGGCGACTTCTTCGCGGGTGAGTTCGGACGCCGCTGGATCAAGCGCATCGAGCAGAACGAGGACGGCTCGGTCGCGAAGATCAACGACTTCCCGTGGACCGGCACCCAGATCATGGACATGGAGTTCGGCCCCGACGGCGCGCTCTACGTCCTCGACTACGGCCTGTCCTGGTTCCAGGGTGACGAGTTCTCCGGGCTGTACCGCATCGAGAACGCCGAGGACGGCTTCTCCCCGATCGTCGGGGTGAGCGCCGACCGGACGTCCGGCGCGGCCGGCCTGAAGGTCGGGTTCACCGCCACCGCCGAGGACGCGGACTCCCCGGACCTCACCTATGCCTGGGACTTCGGCGACGGCACCAAGGGCGAGGGGCTGAACCCCACCCACAAGTACAAGAAGGTCGGCACCTACACCGCGACGTTCACCGCCACCGACCCCGAGGGCAACACCGGCAACGCGAGCGCCCGGATCGTCGTCGGCAACACCGAGCCGACGGTGAAGATCGAGGTGCCCGGCAACGGCAGTCTGGCCGCCTTCGGCGAGCCCGTGCCGTTCAAGGTGACCGTCACCGACCCCGAGGAGACGATCGACTGCTCCAAGGTCAAGGTCGCCTACAGCCTCGGCCACGACTCCCACGCCCACGAACTGACCAGCGAGACGGGCTGCGAGGGCACCCTCAAGCCGCCCGCCGGTGACGGCGGCCACGACCCCAACGCCAACATCTACGGTGTCGTCGGCGCCAGTTACACCGACGGCGGAGCCAACGGCCAGGAGGCGCTGACCGGCACCGCGCGCACCGTCGTCCAGCCGCTGCACCGCCAGGCCGAGCACTTCACGTCCCAGTCCGGCGTGAACGTCTTCGACAAGACGCAGGCCAACGGCGGCAAGACCGTCGGCGACATCCACGACGGCGACTGGATCTCCTTCAGCCCCTACCGCTTCGACGGGCAGAAGAAGATGACCGTACGCGCCTCCTCCGGCGGCTCCGGCGGCTTCGTCGAGCTGCGCTCCGGCTCGCCCGAGGGCCCGCTGCACGGCTCGGCGTACATCCCGCCGACCGGCAGCTGGGAGACGTTCCAGGACGTCGACGTCCCGCTGCGGGCACTGCCGAAGAAGACCACCGAGATCTACCTGGTCTTCAGGGGTGGTGACGGCGCGCTGTACGACGTGGACGACTTCGAGTTCTCCAGCGAGCCGTTCAAGCAGGGCAAGAAGGTCCTGGTCTTCTCCAAGACCGCCGGCTTCCGGCACGACTCCATCGAGACCGGCGTCGCCGCCCTGAAGGAACTCGGCGCCCCGGCCGGCATCTCGGTCACGGCCACCGAGGAGGCCGGACAGTTCACCACCGCCAACCTCGCCAAGTACGACGCGGTCGCCTTCCTGTCCACCACCGGTGACGTCCTCAACGCCGACCAGCAGAAGGCGTTCGAGAACTACGTCAAGAACGGCGGCGGCTACCTGGGCATCCACGCCGCCGCCGACACCGAGTACGACTGGGAGTTCTACGGCGGACTCGTCGGCGCGTACTTCCACTCGCACCCGGCCATCCAGAAGGCCACCGTGCGCGTCGAGGACCACGACCACCCCGCCACCGCCCACCTGGACGACGCGTGGGAGCGGACCGACGAGTGGTACAACTACCGCACCAACCCGCGTGAGCAGGCCAAGGTCCTCGCCACCTTGGACGAGACCACCTACCAGGGCGGCAACATGAAGGGCGACCACCCGATCGCCTGGTGCCAGGCCTACGGCGGCGGCCGCTCCTTCTACACGGGCGGCGGCCACACCAAGGAGTCGTACGCCGACGAGGCCTTCCGCGCCCACCTGCTCGGCGGTCTGCAGTACGCCACCGGCCAGGTGAAGGCGGACTGCAAGCCGGACAAGGGCTACCGGAAGATCTTCAACGGCCAGACCCTGGACGGCTGGAAGCAGGCCGGCCCCGGCAAGTTCAACGTCGTGGACGGCACCCTGCAGTCCGAGGGCGGCATGGGGCTGCTCTGGTACCAGGCCAAGGAGCTGGGGTCGTACTCGCTCAAGCTCGACTGGAAGATGAGCGGCGACGACAACTCCGGTGTCTTCGTGGGCTTCCCGGCCTCCGACGACCCGTGGTCCGCGGTCGACAGGGGTTACGAGGTCCAGATCGACGCGACGGACGCGGTGGACCGCACCACGGGTGCGATCTACACGTTCAAGGCGGCGAACATCAAGGCCCGTGACCAGGTGCTGCGCCCGCCGGGGCAGTGGAACTCCTACGAGATCAAGGTCCAGGGCGAGCGGCTGCAGGTGTTCCTCAACGGAGTCAAGATCAACGACTTCACCAACAAGGACCCGCAGCGGAGCCTGACCGAGGGGTACATCGGCCTGCAGAACCACGGGGCCGACGACCATGTGTCCTTCCGCAACATCCAGCTGAAGGAACTGCCCTCCTAGGGCACCGAGAACGGCGGCGGGCGAAGGACGCCGGACCTCCGCCCGCCGCCTCCCCGGGCCTCACGGCCCGACACCCCGCCGGCCCGTGGCCTGGCACCCTCGCCGGTACGTGGCCGGCAGCCTGGTCGGCCCTTGGGCCAGGCATCCGCCGACCCCGGCCCGGTGTCCCGCCGGTCCGTGGCTCGGCACCCGCCGGTCTTCGGGTTCGGCATCCGCCGGTCTTCCGCCCGGCACCTGGTTCGTCCTCGGGACCGAGCACACGCCCGGTCCCGAGTCCGGCACAGCACCTGAGCCCCGGCCCCGGTACAGCGACCTGCCCACGGCTCAAGCACATGTCCGGCCCGTCGCCCAGGCATAACGCCTGGTCCCCGGGCGCACCGGTCCTGGTCGTCGGGGCAGGTGCCGGCCCGCGGGCCGGGCACCTGCCCGGCCCCCGGGCCGGCGTACCGCCACCCGGTTCGCGTTCGACAAGGAGGCTGCCCATGTCCGCCGAACCGTCGTCCACCCCCACTCCCACCATCCCCACCGCCCCTTCCTCCTCCGCTCCCCGCCACGGCGTCTGGTTCGTCGGCGCCCGTGGGTCCGTGGCCACGACCGCCGTCGCGGGCTGTGCCGCCGTCGCCGCCGGACTCCACCCGGCGACCGGCATGGTCACCGAGACCGACGACTTCGCCGCGTGCGGTCTGCCATCGTTGTCGTCCCTCGTCTTCGGCGGGCACGACACCGTCGACTGCCCGCTCCCCAAGCGCGCCGAGCACCTTGCCGACGGCGGTGTCCTGCCGCACGGCCTGCCCGCCGCCGTGCAGGCCGAACTGGTCGCCGCCGACCGGGAGATCAGGCCCGGCGGCCCCGTACCCGACGGCACGGACACCGTCCCGGCCCGCACCGACGACGACTGGATCGAGGTCTTCGCCGCCGACATCCGTGACTTCGTGCGCCGCAACGACCTCGCGGGCGCCGTCGTGGTGAACGTCGCCTCCACCGAGCCCGCCCCCACGGACGGCGCCCTGCCGCCCAGCTCCCTCTACGCGGCCGCCGCCCTGCGCGCCGGCTGCGCCTACGCCAACTTCACCCCCTCCACCGGCCTGCACCACCCGGCGCTGGCCGGCCTCGCCGCATCCTCCGGGGTGCCGTACGCGGGCCGCGACGGCAAGACCGGGCAGACCCTGCTGCGCTCCGTGCTCGGTCCGATGTTCCAGCAGCGGGCCCTCGCCGTGCGTGCCTGGTCCGGCACCAACCTGCTGGGCGGCGGCGACGGCGCCGCCCTCGCCGATCCCGCGGCGGCCGCCGCGAAGAACGCGGGCAAGGAACGCGTCCTCGCCGACACCCTCGGCGCGGCACCGCAGGGCGAGGTGCACATCGACGACGTGCCCGCGCTGGGGGACTGGAAGACCGCCTGGGACCACATCGCCTTCGACGGTTTCCTCGGCTCCCGCATGATCCTGCAGACCATCTGGCAGGGCTGCGACTCCGCCCTCGCCGCGCCCTTGGTGCTCGACCTGGCCCGGCTGCTGGTGCGCGCCCAGGAGAAGGGGCTGACCGGCCCGCTGGGCGAACTCGGCTTCTACTTCAAGGACCCGGTCGGCGACGGCCCGTCGTCCCTGGGCGAGCAGTACACGGAGCTGCGACGCTTCGCCGCACGCCTGCGCGACGACGCGGGGGACAGCGGGGCCCGGCGATGACCCGACTCGCGTCCCCGCACCGGCCCGCCCCGCCCGCCCCCGCGGCCCCGGACACCACGTCCGGGGCCGGCACCCCGGCGCCCGGGACCGCCCCGCGAGCCGCCCCACGCCCCGGCCACGCCGCCGCCTGGGCCGAACTGGTGCGCCTGCCCGCCCTGTTCACCGTCCCCGGCGACACCCTGGCGGGCGTGGCAGCGGCCGGCCGGACCCCGGGCCTCCGCGCGCTGCTCCCCGTCGGCTCCTCCCTGTGCCTGTACGCGGCCGGCATGGTGCTGAACGACTGGGCCGACCGCGACGAGGACGCCGTGGAGCGCCCGCACCGTCCCCTCCCGTCGGGACGGGTCCGCCCCGCCGCCGCGTTCGCCGCCGCCTGCGGACTCACCGGCGCCGGACTGCTGTTCGCCGCCCGCGCCGGCCGGCCCGCCCTCGCGGTGGCCGCGCCGCTGGCGGCGACCGTCTGGGCGTACGACCTGGCGCTGAAGCACACGCCCGCGGGCCCCGCGGCCATGGCCGCCGCCCGTGCGCTGGACCTGCTGATGGGCGCGGCGGCGGCCGGTGACACCAAGGCCGCCGTGCCCTCCGCGGCCCTGCTCGGCTGCCACACCCTCGCGGTCACCGCCGTCTCCCGGCGCGAGACCACCGGGGGCTCGGCGGCGGCCCCGCTCGCGGCCCTCGCGGCGACGGGCGTCCTGACCGGCCTGGTCACCCGTGGCCGTACCCGACTCCCGGCAGGCCGGCGGGCAGCAGCCGCCCCCGGCCTGCCGGGTTCCACCCCGGGCGGAGCCCGGCCCACACCCGCCGGCGCCGCCACCGCCGCGCTGGCCGCCGCGTACGCCGCCACGGCCGCGCGGCCGTACTTCCACGCCGCGCTCAACCCCTCACCCCCGCTCACCCAGCGCGCCGTCGGAGGCGGCATCCGCGCCACCGTCCCGCTGCAGGCCGCGCTCGCCGCCCGGTCCGGCGCGCCCGTCACGTCCCTGATGATCGCCGCCCTGGCCCCGGCGGGCCGGGCGTTCGCCCGCAGGCGCGCCATGAGGAGGGTGAGCATCACATGACCCCGCACGAGCCCCCGGCGCTGCCGCTGCGCTTCGGGTACGGCACCAACGGCCTCGCCGACCTCCGCCTCGACGACGCCCTCGCCCTGCTGGCCGACCTCGGCTATGAGGGCGTGGGACTGACCCTCGACCACATGCACCTCGACCCGCTCGCCCCGGACCTCGCCGCCCGCACCCGGCAGGTCGCCCGTCGGCTGGACGAGCTGGGGCTCGGCGTCACCGTGGAGACCGGCGCCCGCTACGTCCTCGACCCCCGGCGCAAACACGGCCCGTCCCTGCTCGACCCCGACCCCGACGACCGGGCGCGCCGCGTCGACCTGCTGCTGCGTGCCGTGCGGGTGGCGGCCGACCTCGGGGCGCACGCCGTGCACTGCTTCAGCGGCACCGTCCCCGACGGCACCGACGAGGACACCGCCTGGAAACGCCTCGCCGAGTCCTTCGCCCCGGTGCTGGACGCAGCGTCCGCCGCCGGCGTCCCGCTCGCCGTCGAACCGGAACCCGGCCACCTCCTCGCCACCCTCGCCGACTTCCACCAGCTGCGCCGCACCCTCGGCGACCCCGAGCCGCTCGGCCTCACCCTGGACATCGGCCACTGCCAGTGCCTCGAACCCCTCGCACCCGCCGACTGCGTCCGCGAGGCAGCCCCCTGGCTGCGCCACGTGCAGATCGAGGACATGCGGCGCGGCATCCACGAACACCTGCCGTTCGGGGACGGCGAGATCGACTTCCCGCCTGTCCTCGCGGCCCTCGCCGCCACCGGGTACCAGGGCCTGACGGTCGTCGAACTGCCGCGCCACTCCCACGCCGGCCCCCGCTTCGCCGCCCACTCCCTGCCGTACCTCCGCCGCGCCGCCCGGCTCGCGGCACGGACCTCCACCGGTCCCTCCACCGTCCCCTCCCACGGCGATCCCTCCGCCACCCCCGAAGGGAGCACCACCCCATGACCCGCCCGCACGCGACCCCGGCCGGCCCGGAGGCAGACACCACCGGCAGACCGGCCAGCCCCGGTGACGGCACCACCCCCGCCCTCACCCCGCCCGCCGACCTGCGCCGCCACCTCGCGGCACGGCTCGACGGCGCCGCCCGCGCGTGGTTCGACCAGGCCCTGGACGAGGCCACCGCCCACCCCGGCACCCACGGACCGATCTCGGTGTGGGAACTGCGCCTCGCCGAGGCGGGCCGCCGCTGCGGCCCCGAGCACGCCGAGGCCGCCCGCGTCCTCATCCTGCACGCGGCCCGCGCCGACGCCGACGCCCTGACCCGGGTCTACTTCCAGGGCACCGCCGACGAACGCCGCGCCGTCCTGCACGCCCTGCCCCACCTGGTGCCCGGGCCGGAGGCACTCCCGCTCGTCGAGGACGCCCTGCGCACCAACGACACCCGGCTGGTCGCCGCCGCCCTCGGCCCCTACGGCGCCCGCCACCTCGACGCCCACGCCTGGCGGCACGCCGTACTGAAGTGCCTGTTCACCGGCGTCGGCGTGGACCTGGTCTCCGACCTCGCCGGGCGCGCCCGGGGCGACGGTGAACTCGCCCGCATGCTCGGCGACTACGCCGCCGAGCGCACCGCCGCCGGCCGCACCGTCCCGGAGGACCTGCACCGCGTCCTCACCCTGACCGAAGCCGCCCCGACGCGGGGCGCGGACGGCCCGGACGTCCCCCACGGCAAGGAGTCCTGATGCGCATCTTCGACCCCCACATCCACATGACGTCGCGCACCACCGACGACTACGAGGCCATGTACGCCGCGGGCGTCCGCGCCGTCGTCGAACCCTCCTTCTGGCTCGGCCAGCCCCGCACCTCCCCGGCCTCCTTCTTCGACTACTTCGACTCCCTCCTCGGCTGGGAACCCTTCCGCGCCGCCCAGTACGGCATCGCCCACCACTGCACCCTCGCCCTCAACCCCAAGGAGGCGGGCGACCCGCGCTGCGCCCCCGTCCTGGACGCGCTGCCCCGCTATCTGGTCAAGGACAACGTCGTGGCCGTCGGTGAGATCGGCTACGACTCCATGACCCCCGCCGAGGACACCGCCCTCGCCGCCCAGCTGCAGATGGCCGCCGACCACGGCCTGCCCGCGCTGGTGCACACCCCGCACCGCGACAAGCTCGCCGGGCTGCGCCGCACCCTCGACGTGGTCCGAGAGTCCGCGCTGCCGGTGGAGCGGGTGCTGATCGACCACCTCAACGAGACCACCGTCAAGGAGGCCAAGGACAGCGGCGCCTGGCTCGGCTTCTCCGTCTATCCCGACACCAAGATGGACGAGGAGCGGATGGTCGCCATCCTGCGCGCCCACGGCCCCGAGCAGGTGCTGGTGAACTCCGCCGCCGACTGGGGGAGGAGCGACCCGCTGAAGACCCGCAAGGTCGCCGACCTGATGCTCGCCGAGGGCTTCACCGAGGACGACGTCGACCGCGTGCTGTGGCGCAACCCGGTCGCCTTCTACGGCCTCAGCGGCCGCCTGAACCTCGACGTCACCGCCTCCGGCGCCACCCACGAGGGCAACTCCATCCTGCGCGGCGCCCCCAGAGACGAGCCACGGCCGGACGCCGCCTCCGCCACGGGGGCGTGAGCCATGCGCTTCCGCCACCCGGACGGCTCCACCGTCCACCTCGCCTACTGCACCAACGTCCACCCGGCCGAGACCCTCGACGGCGTCCTCGCCCAGCTCCGCGACCACTGCGAGCCCGTCCGCCGGCGCCTCGGCCGGGACCGGCTCGGCATCGGGCTGTGGCTGGCCAAGGACGCAGCCCGCGCCCTGGTCACCGACCCCGCCGCCCTGCGCGGCCTGCGCTGCGAACTGGAACGGCGCGGCCTGGAGGTCGTCACCCTCAACGGCTTCCCCTACGAGGGCTTCGGCGCCGAGGAGGTCAAGTACCGGGTCTACACACCGGACTGGGCCGACCCCGAGCGCCTGGAGCACACCACCGCCCTCGCCCGCGTGCTCGCCGGACTGCTCCCCGACGACGTCACCGAGGGCAGCATCTCCACCCTGCCGCTGGCCTGGCGCACCGCCTACGACGACGAGCGGGCGGAAACCGCCCGCTCCGCCCTGCGCACCCTCGCCGAACGCCTCGACGCGCTCCAGGAGTTGACCGGACGCTCCATCCGCGTCGCCCTGGAACCCGAACCGGGCTGCGTCGTCGAGACCACCCGCGACGCCGTCGCGCCCCTCACCGCGGTGGGCCACGACCGCGTCGGCATCTGCGTCGACACCTGCCACCTCGCCACCTCCTTCGAAGACCCGCACACCGCCCTGGACGACCTCGGCCACGCCGGCGTCCGCGTGGTCAAGTGCCAGCTGTCCGCCGCCCTGCACGCCGAACAGCCGCACCTCCCCGAGGTCCGCGAGGCCCTGGCCGCCTTCGCCGAACCCCGCTTCCTGCACCAGACCCGCACGGCCACGGCCGCGGGCCTGCGCGGCACCGACGACCTGGACGAGGCGCTGGCCGGCGACGCCCTGCCCGACGCGGGCCCCTGGCGCTCCCATTTCCACGTCCCGCTGCACGCGGCCCCCGCCGCGCCCCTCACCTCCACGCTCCCCGTCCTGACCTCCGTACTGACCCGGCTGGTCGGTGGCGCGCACCCGCTCACCCACCACCTCGAGGTGGAGACCTACACCTGGCAGGCCCTCCCGCCCGAGCTGCGCCCCCGCGGCCGCACCCAGCTCGCCGACGGCATCGCCGCCGAACTCACCCTGGCCCGCGACCTGCTGACGGACCTCGGCCTGAAGGAACTCCCATGAGCGACCCCACCCCCCTGCTCGTCCTCGACGTCGTCGGTCTCACCCCGCGCCTGCTCGACCACATGCCGCACCTGAAGTCCCTCGGGCAGTCCGGCTCCCGCGCCCCGCTCGGCACCGTCCTGCCCGCCGTCACCTGCGCCGCCCAGTCCACCTTCCTCACCGGCACCATGCCCTCCGAGCACGGCATCGTCGGCAACGGCTGGTACTTCCGCGAGCTCGGCGACGTCCTGCTGTGGCGGCAGCACAACGGCCTCGTCTCCGGCGACAAGCTCTGGGACGCCGCCCGCCGCGCCCACCCCGGCTACACCGTCGCCAACATCTGCTGGTGGTACGCCATGGGCGCGGACACCGACATCACCGTCACCCCCCGCCCCGTCTACTACGCCGACGGCCGCAAGGAACCCGACTGCTACACCCGGCCGCCCGCCCTGCACGACGAACTCACCGAGAAGTTCGGCACCTTTCCCCTGTTCCACTTCTGGGGACCCGGCGCCGACCTGGTGTCCAGCCGGTGGATCATCGACGCCACCCGCCACATCATGCACACCCGCCACCCCGACCTGACGCTCTGCTACCTCCCTCACCTCGACTACGACCTGCAGCGCTACGGCCCCGACGACCCGCGCTCCCTGAAGGCCGCCACCGACCTCGACACGGCCCTCGCCCCGCTCCTCGACGACGCCCGCGCCGAGGGCCGCACCGTCGTCGCCCTGTCCGAGTACGGCATCACCCGCGTGAACCGGCCGGTCGACATCAACCGCGCCCTGCGCCGCGCCGGCCTGCTCGAGGTGCACACCCAGGACGGCATGGAGTACCTCGACCCGATGGCCTCCCGCGCCTTCGCGGTCGCCGACCACCAGATCGCCCACGTGTACGTGCGCCGCCCCGAGGACCTGGACGCGGCCAGGGAAGCCCTGGACGGACTGCCCGGTATCGAGCAGCTCCTCGACGACGAGGGCAAGAAGGCCCACCACCTCGACCACCCGCGGGCCGGCGAGCTCGTCGCCGTCGCCGAACCCGACGCCTGGTTCACGTACTACTACTGGCTCGACGACGACCGCGCGCCCGACTTCGCGCAGCTGGTCGAGATCCACCGCAAACCCGGCTACGACCCGGTCGAGCTCTTCATGGACCCCCACGACCCCTACGTCAAGGTCAAGGCGGCCGGCGCGCTGGCCCGCAAGAAGCTCGGCATGCGCTACCGCATGGCGGTCGTGCCCCTCGACGCCTCACCTGTTCGCGGCAGCCACGGCCGCCTCCCCGCAAGCGACGACGACGGTCCGCTCCTCATCTGCTCCACCCCCCGCGCTGTCGGAGACCGCGTCGCGGCCACCGACGTGAAACAACTCCTGCTCCGGCTCGCCGGGCTCGGCTGACACCGCACCACGCACGGCCGCCGAGATCCGACTACCGAGAGTGAAACACACGGCACTGACAACGGCCGTTCCCGCAGCCGCCGGGACCGGCCACGACCGAGAAGGCAGGCACCCGTGACCCCGTACTCCGATCCCTCGCGCAGCGACGCCGCCCCTCTGACCGACACCCCTGACGAGGCGCTGCGCCGCAGCCTCGGCGTCGGCCGGCGCCGCTTCCTGAGCACCTGCACCGCCGTGGCGGCCGGCGCCGTCGCCGCCCCGGTCTTCGCCGCCGCCCCCGCCCTCGCCCACGGCAGAGACCACGGCCACGGGCACGGACATGGCCACGGGCACGACCACGGCCGCGGTCAGGTGCTGGTCCCGCCCCACAAGCGCGGCATCATCCTCTACACCGTCCGGGACGCCACCGCCCGCGACCCGCTCGCCAGTGACCTGCCGTCCGGCTTCCGCGAGGTGTTCAAGCAGCTCGCCCGGCACGGCTACCGGCAGGTCGAGTTCGCCGGCTACAACCAGCACGCGAACGCCCCCGGCGGCGCCAGCCTGGAGTCGGTCGAGGGCGCCCGGCTGCTGCGCTCCTGGCTCGACGAGTACGGTCTGCGGGCCCAGGGCAACCACGGCTTCATCCCGTCGTCCTGGCCGCTGACCACCGCCGACAAGGACACCTTCAAGAAGCACCTGGAGATCGCCGACATCCTCGGCATGGACCACATGGGCACCGGCGGCGACCCCACCGGCAGCTCCTACCGCGCCGACTGGGACGTGGCCGCCGACAAGTGGAACGCCCTCGGTGAGATCGCCCGCCGTGCGGGCATCAAGCTCTACACCCACAACCACGACAGCGCGTACGGCTTCCTGCTCGACCGGGGCCCGCTGGACGACCAGGGCCGGCCGACCCGCAGCTCGGGCATCCGGAAGCTGGAGTACTTCCTGAAGGTCACCGACCCGAAGACGGTCTGGCTGGAGATGGACGTCTTCTGGGCGCACGTCGCCCAGTACAAGTTCCACACCTACACCGCCCCCGACGGCTCCACCCGCAGGAACGTCTTCGACCCGGCGGGCCTGGTCACCCGGTACAACAAGCGCTACCCGCTGTTCCACGCCAAGGACGGCGTCGTCGACACCACCAACGGCATGGGCTGGGACATGGTGCCGTTCGGCACCGGGGACATCGACTACACGACGTTCTTCTCCCGGGTGGGCCTGACCACCTACCGCAACCCGATGGTGGAGGACGACAACTCACCGAGCGACACCGACCCCGCGCAGTCGCTGCGCGAGGCGAAGATCAGCTACGACAACATGGCGGCCCTGCGCAAGCGCCGCCACTGACCGGATGGCGACGGACCGGGCGGCCCCTCCCGCACCCGGGAGGGGCCGCCCGGTCCGTCGCCCGGCCGCGGGTGCCGCGCGTCAACCCTCCCCGAGGGGACGGGGGTTGGGCGTCACCTGCTTCTTCCTCGTCCGTCCCGGCGGGGTCAGGAACAGCGCGACGAACCCGGCGAACAGCGAGATGCCGCCCGCCAGCCCGAAGGCGCCGTTGTAGCCCCAGGCGGCCACGACCATGGACCCCATCCCCGCGCCGAGCCCGGAGACGAGCTTGGAGCTGTACACCATGCCGTAGTTGGTGGCGTTGTTGTTCTCCCCGAAGTAGTCCGCCGTCAGCGCGGCGAACATCGGGAAGATGGCACCGCCGCCGAAGCCGGAGATCGCGGAGAAGATCAGGAACAGCGGCAGGTTCCTGATCTCCGCCGACCAGATGATGCCGAACTGGGCCAGTCCCAGGATCACGCACACGTACAGCAGACACTGTTTGCGGCCGTAGAGGTCGGAGAGCCAGCCGATCACGCCGCGCCCGGTGCCGTTGACGATCGCCTTCAGTGACATCGCGGTGGCCACGATGCCGGCCGCGAAGCCCGCGTCCTCACCGATGTCGACCTGGAAGGCGATGCCGAAGATGTTCACGCCGGAGGTACAGGCGAGACAGAACCACATCAGCGCCACCCGGCCGGTCCGCCACGCCTCCAGGGGCGAGTACTGCTTGACGGCCGGGGGGTTCCTCTCGAGAGAACGCCGGGCCCGCGGGTCGTCCGGCGGGTTCAGCGGGTCGATGGAGTCCGGCCACCAGTTCTTCGGCGGGTCGCGGAAGTAGAAGCCGGCGACGGCCACCACCCCGGCGAGGAAGACACCGGAGGAGACCAGCACCCAGCGGAAGTTGGAGCCGTCCATGTAGCCGTGGAAGATGAAGACGAACGGCACCGAGCCGTAGGCGAAACCGCCGTTGACGAAGCCGGTCTTGCCGCCCTTGCGTTCCGGGTACCATTTGCCGACCATGTTGACGCAGGTCGCGTACACCATGCCCGCGCCCATGCCGCTGAACACGCCGAACCCGATGAAGGCGAGCGCGACATGCGGAGCGAACGCCAGCGAGAGATAGCCGAGCAGCGTGCCGACCGCGCCGAGCATCATCGCCCACCGCGCGGGCAGCTTGCCGTTCTCCCGCAGCCGCCCCGCCGGGAAGGCCACCGCGGCCTGGCAGAACACCCAGGCGGTCATCATCCAGTAGATGCTGCCGCTCGACCAGCTGTGGGCCTCGTGGAGCGTGTCCTCCGCCGACGCGAACGCGTACTCGGCGGAGGAGATGCCCATCATGCCGACCCAGGGCAGGATCACCATCCACTTGCGTTTGCGGCCCATGATGTCGATGTCGGTCTCACCGACGCGGTAGACCCGCCCGTTTCTGTCGGTCACCTCCCGATAGGGGACGACCCGTGTGACATCCGTGGTTGTCATGTAGTTTGCACCCCTTGCGTCGAAAGAACTGGCCAGCGCCCCCTGTCCCGTGCCTTTCGTGCGCGCCCGGGTCCGGGACCGGCCGGCGCGCACCCGCCGGCCGGCCACCCGGCTGCGTTCACCTCATGAACCGCCTCCCAGCAGTCCGGCCGCCCGCGCCCAGCGGTACTTGGCGCCGAGGACGGCCACCGGCATCTCCGTCGTGTACGGGTAGGCCACGACGCCGTGCTCGAAGAGGTACTGGCACGCCTCCTCGACCTCCACGTCACCGGCGAGCGAGGCCACGACGGGCTTGGAGACGCCCCGCTCGCGGAACTCCGCCACCACACGCGCGGTGAGTTCGGCGAACACCATGGGCGGCGTGACGATCGTGTGCCAGTAACCGAGCACCAACGCGTGGATGCGCGGGTCCTCGAGCCCCAGCCGGATCGTCGCCTCGTACGTCGACGGCGGCTCGCCCCCGGTGATGTCCACCGGGTTGCCGGCCGCCCCGAACGGCGGGATGAACTCCCGGAAGGCCGCGTCCAGATCGGGCGGGATCTCCATCAGCGACAGCCCGTTGTCCGTCACCGCGTCCGACAGCAGCACCCCGCTGCCGCCCGCCCCGGTGATGATCACGACGTTGTCGCCCTGCGGAGCGGGCAGCACGGGCAGCGCCCGCGCGTACTCCAGCATGTCGTTGAGACCCGGCGCCCGGATCACGCCGGCCTGCCGCAGGATGTCGTCGTACACGGCGTCGTCGCCGGCGAGCGCCCCGGTGTGCGAGCCGGCGGCCTTCGCGCCCGCCGCCGTACGCCCCGCCTTGAGCACCACCACCGGCTTCTTCGGCACGGTCGCCCGAGCGGCCTCGACGAACGCGCGCCCGTCCTTGAGGTCCTCCAGGTGCATCGCGATGCACTCGGTGTGCGGGTCCTCCCCGAACCAGGTCAGCAGGTCGTCCTCGTCGAGGTCCGACTTGTTGCCGAGGCCGACGATCGCCGAGACGCCCGTCTTCGTGGTCCTCGCGAAGCCCAGGATCGCCATCCCGATGCCGCCCGACTGGCTGGTCAGCGCCACCCCGCCCTTGACGTCGTACGGCGTGCAGAACGTGGCGCAGAGGTCCTGCCAGGTGGAGTAGTAGCCGTAGATGTTGGGCCCGAGCAGCCGGACGCCCAGCCGCTCGGCGATCGCCACGATCTCGTCCTGCAGCGCCTGCTCACCGGTCTCGGCGAAGCCGGACGGGATGAGGACGGCGTTCGGGATCCCCTTGCGCCCCACCTCCTCCAGCGCCGAGGCCACGAACCGGGCGGGAATCGCGAAGACCGCCACATCCACCTCGCCGGGAACGTCGGTGACACTCTTGTACGCCTTGCGGCCCACGATGTCATCGGCCTTGGGGTTCACCGGATGGATCTCCCCGGCGAAGCCGCCGTCGACGAGGTTGCGCATCACCGAGTTGCCGATCTTGCCGGACTCGTTGGACGCGCCGATCACCGCCACCGACCGCGGCTGCATCAGCCGCCGCATGGAGGTGAGGATCTCCTCCCTGGAGTACCGGCGCCGCTCCTTGGGCGCCCCCTCCGCGAGGATCACCCGGATGTCGGCCGCGACCGCGCCGGCCGGCGTGGCGATCACCGGGTTGAGGTCCACCTCGGCGATCTCCGGGAAGTCCGTGACCAGTTCGGACACCCGCCGGATCTGCTCGGCCACCGCCCACCGGTCCACGCCCTCCTGACCGCGCACGCCGGTGAGGATCTCCGCCGACCGGATCGAGTCGAGCATCGACAGCGCCTCGTCGGCGTCCACCGGCGCCAGCCGGAACGTGACGTCCTTCAGCACCTCGACGAGCACCCCGCCGAGCCCGAACGCCACCACCTTCCCGAACGTCGGGTCGGTGACTGCGCCGACGATGACCTCCTGGCCCCGCGGCAGCAGCTCCTGCACCTGCACGCCCTCGATGCGCGCCCTCGCGTCGTACACCCGGGCGTTCTCCACGATGCGGCAGAACGCCGCCCGGACGTCCGCCGCGCCCTCGACGCCCACGACCACACCGCCGGCGTCGGTCTTGTGCAGGATGTCCGGCGACACGATCTTCATCACCACGGGCCCGCCCAGCCGCGCCGCGCACGCCACCGCCTCGTCGACGTCCCGCGCCAGCTCCTCCCCGGGCACCGCGATGCCGTACGCGTCGGCGATCACCTTGCCCTCGGGCGCGGTGAGCGCGGTCCGTCCCTCGGCACGCACCGCTTCCAGCAGCGCGCGCACCTTCGACGCCCGGTCCTCGGCCATCACGTCAGATCACCCCGTTCGACTTGAGCAGGCGCACTTCCCCGTCGCCGAGGCCGAGTTCGCCGACGTAGACCTCTTCGTTGTGCTCGCCGAGCAGCGGGGAGGCGACCACGTCCACGGGGGAGTCGGACAGCTTCAGCGGGCTGCCCACGGTGACGAACTCGCCGCGCTCGGGATGCGGGACGGTCACCACCATCTCGTTGGCGACCAGCGAGCGGTCCTCGATGATCTCCTTGGTGGACAGGATCGGCCCGCACGGGATGTTGTGCGCGTTGAGCCTCTCCAGCACCTCCCACTTGGGGAGCGTCGAGGACCACTCCTCGATCAGCTGGAACATCTTGTTCAGCTTCGGCAGCCGGGCTTCCGGCGTCGCCCACTCGGGGTCGTCCGCCAGCTCCGGCCGGCCGATGAGCTCGCTGATCGGCTTCCAGCCGACGGGCTGCACGATGACGTACACGTAGTCGTTCGGGCCGCCCGGCGCGCACTTCACCGCCCAGCCGGGCTGCCCGCCGCCGGACGCGTTGCCGGAGCGGGGGACCTCGTCGCCGAAGTCCTCGTTGGGGTACTCGGCGAGCGGCCCGTGCGCCAGGCGCTGCTGGTCGCGCAGCTTCACCCGGCAGAGGTTGAGCACCGCGTGCTGCATGGCCACGTTCACCCGCTGCCCGCGCCCGGTGCGCTCCCGCTGGAACAGCGCGGCGAGGATGCCGGCCACCGCGTGCACGCCCGTGCCCGAGTCACCGATCTGGGCGCCCGTGGCGAGCGGCGGACCGTCCTCGAAACCGGTGGTCGACATCGACCCGCCCATCGCCTGCGCGACGACCTCGTAGGCCTTGAAGGCGGTGTAGGGGCCGTCCCCGAAGCCCTTGATGGAGGCGTAGACGATGCGCGGGTTGATCTCCCGGATGCGGTCCCAGGTGAACCCCATCCGGTCGACCGCGCCCGGCCCGAAGTTCTCGACCATGACGTCCGAGCGCCGGATCAGCTCGGTGAGGATCTCCTTGCCGCGCGCGGTCTTGGTGTTGAGGGTGATGCTCCGCTTGTTGCAGTTGAGCATCGTGAAGTAGAGGGAGTCGACGTCCGGCAGGTCACGCAGCTGCTTGCGCGTGATGTCGCCGGTGGGCGCCTCCAGTTTGACGACGTCCGCGCCGAGCCAGGCCAGCAGCTGGGTCGCGGAGGGCCCGGACTGGACGTGGGTCATGTCGAGGACGCGGATGCCCTCAAGTGCCTTGGGGGTCATGGGCGTTCACCTCACTTGTACATGGTCTGGTTCATGGTTCCGGGGGCGTACGCGTCGGGATCCACCCAGACGTTGATCAGCGACGGCTTGCCCGACTCCCGGGCGCGGCGCAGTGCGGGGCCGATGTCGGCGGGGTCGCGGACCTCCTCGCCGTACCCGCCGAGCATCCGCGCGAACTCGTCGTAGCGGACGTCCCCGAGGGTGTTGCCGACCCGTTCGCGGTCCTTGCCGTACTTGGCGGCCTGGCCGTAACGGATCTGGTTCATCGAGGAGTTGTTGCCGACGATGCCGACGAACGGCAGGTCGTAGCGGACCAGCGTCTCGAAGTCCCAGCCGGTGAGGGAGAACGCGCCGTCACCGAACAGCGCGACGACCTCCTTGTCGGGCCGCGCCTGCTTGGCGGCGAGCACGAACGGCACGCCGACACCGAGCGTCCCGAGCGGCCCCGGATCCATCCAGTGACCGGGTGACTTGGGCTGCACGACCTGCCCGGAGAAGGTGACGATGTCACCGCCGTCGCCGATGTAGATCGAGTCCTCGGTGAGGAAGTCGTTGATCTCGCTCACCAGCCGGTACGGGTGGATCGGGGAGGCGTCCGACCGCAGCTGCGGCAGCCGCTTGTCGAGCGCGGTCTGCTCTGCGGCCCGCAGCTCGTCCAGCCACTCCTTGCGCTTGGACGCACCGCCGTTGACCCGCCCCGAGGCCGCCTCCGTCACCGCCTTCAGCACCAGCCCCGCGTCCCCGACGATGCCGAGGTCGATGTCGCGGTTCTTGCCGACCGTGCGGTAGTCGAGGTCGATCTGCACGACCGTCGCGGCGGGGGAGAGCCGCTTGCCGTAGCCCATGCGGAAGTCGAAGGGCGTGCCGACGATGACGATGACGTCGGCGTTGGAGAACGCGTACCGGCGCGACAGCTGGAAGTGGTGCGGGTCCCCGGGCGGCAGGGTGCCGCGGCCCGCCCCGTTCATGTAGGCGGGGACGTTGAGGGTGCGCACGAGCTCGGTCGCGGCCTCGGTGGCGCGGGTCGTCCACACCTGGCTGCCGAGCAGGATCGCCGGCTTCTCGGCGTGCACTAGCAGGTCGGCCAGCTTCTCGACCGCCTCCGGGTCGCCGGGCGAACGGGTGGAGGCCCGGTAGGCGCCCTCCCGCGGCACCCGCGCCTTGTCGGCGGGCACCTTCGCGTCCAGCACGTCGCGTGGGATCTCCAGGAAGGAGGGACCGGGCGCGCCGTGGTAGCACTCGCGGAAGGCCATCGACACCATGTCGGCCGCGCGGGCCGTGTCCGGCACGGTCGCCGCGAACTTGGTGACGGGGTTCATCATGTCGACGTGCGGCAGGTCCTGCAGCGACCCCATCTTGTGCTGGGTCAGGGCCCCTTGGCCGCCGATCAGCAGCATGGGCGACTCCGCGCGGAAGGCGTTGGCGACCCCGGTGACCGCGTCGGTGGTGCCCGGTCCGGCCGTGACCACCGCGCAGCCGGGCTTCCCGGTGATGCGCGCGTAGCCGTCGGCGGCGTGCGCGGCGACCTGCTCGTGCCGTACGTCGACGACCTCGATGCCCTCGTCGACGCAGCCGTCGTAGATGTCGATGATGTGGCCGCCGCACAGTGTGTAGATGCGGTCGACGCCCTCGGCCTTGAGGGCCTTGGCGACGAGATGACCGCCGGAGATGACGTCCTGGGTGTCGTCGGGCATGGCGAAGTCCTGTCCCTTTCCTAGGGGGCGGGGAACGCTGTCGCGGTACATTGCATACAGTCGACGAATACTGTATGAAGCTTGTTATCCCGCATCCGATGGGTGGTGTCCAGGGGGTGCGCGGCACTTTTCGGTCGCCGGCCCCCGGCCCCCACCGGACCCTCCGGCGGTCTTCGCAGACAGGAGCCGAGATGGACCTGTACGAACACCAGGCAAGGGAACTCTTCGCAGAACACGGCATCGTGGTGCCGCGGGCCGAGGTCACCGGCTCGCCCAAACAGGCCCGCGAGATCGCCCGCAGGCTCGGCGGCCGCGTGGTCGTCAAGGCGCAGGTGAAGACCGGCGGACGCGGCAAGGCGGGCGGCGTCAAGCTCGCCGCCGACCCCGCCGCCGCCGAACTCACCGCACGCCAGATCCTCGGCATGGACATCAAGGGGCACACCGTCGGCACCGTGATGCTGGCCCAACCCGTCGACATCGAGAGCGAGTTCTACGTCTCCTACGTTCTCGACCGCGCCGCAGGCCGCTTCCTCGCCATCGCCTCCGCCGAAGGGGGTATGGACATCGAAGAGGTCGCCGCCACCCGCCCCGAAGCCGTGGCGCGCGTCCCCGTCGACCCCGCCGAGGGCGTCACCCCGGCGGTCGCGGCCCGCATCGCCGACGCGGCGGGCCTGCCCGCGCGCACCGTCGACGTCCTGGTCCGTCTTTGGGACGTCCTGGTCGGTGAGGACGCCCTCCTCGTCGAGGTCAACCCGCTGGTCCGCACCCGCGACGGACAGATCATGGCGCTCGACGGCAAGGTCACCCTCGACGACAACGCCCGCTTCCGGCAGGGACGTTGGGGCGACGAGGCCGACACGGGCCATGACCCGCTGGAAGCGGCGGCGGCCGCCAAGGGCCTCAACTACGTCAAGCTCGACGGCGAGGTCGGCGTCATCGGCAACGGCGCCGGACTCGTGATGTCCACCCTCGACGTGGTCGCCGGCTGCGGCGCCCGCCCCGCCAACTTCCTCGACATCGGGGGCGGCGCCTCCGCCCAGGTCATGGCCGACGGACTGTCCGTCGTCCTCTCCGACCCGTCGGTGAAGTCCGTCTTCGTCAACGTCTTCGGCGGCATCACCGCCTGCGACGCGGTCGCCGACGGCATCGTCCGCGCGCTGGACACCGTACGGCTCACCAAGCCGCTCGTCGTGCGCCTGGACGGCAACAACGCGGAACGCGGACGGGCCGTGCTCGAGGAGCGCGCGCATCCGCTCGTCGAGCAGGTCACCACCATGGACGGCGCCGCGAGCCGGGCCGCCCACCTCGCCACCACACCCTGAGGAGACCGGACGACATGGCGATCCACCTCACCAAGGAGAGCAAGATCCTCGTCCAGGGCATGACCGGCGGCGAGGGCATGAAGCACACCCGGCGGATGCTCGCCGCCGGCACGAACGTCGTCGGCGGCGTGAACCCGCGCAAGGCGGGCCGCACCGTGGACTTCCATGACCGGCCGGTCCCCGTCTTCGGCTCCGTCGCCGAGGGCATGGACGCGACGGGTGCCGACGTCACCGTGGTCTTCGTACCGCCCGCCTTCACCAAGGCCGCGGTGACCGAGGCCGCCGACGCCGGCATCGGCCTCGCCGTCGTCATCACCGAGGGCGTCCCCCTCCACGACTCCGTCGCCTTCCTCGACCGTGCGCGAAAGCGCGGCACCCGGGTCATCGGCCCCAACTGCCCCGGCCTGATCAGCCCCGGCCAGTCGGGCGCGGGCATCATCCCCGCCGACATCACCAAACCCGGCCGCATCGGCCTCGTCTCCAAGTCCGGCACCCTCACCTACCAGCTGATGTACGAGCTGCGCGACATCGGCTTCTCCACCTGCGTCGGCATCGGCGGCGACCCCGTCGTCGGCACCACCCACATCGACTGCCTCACGGCCTTCCAGGACGACCCCGAGACCGACCTGATCGTCCTCATCGGCGAGATCGGCGGTGACGCGGAGGAACGCGCGGCGGCCTACATCCGCGACCACGTCACCAAGCCCGTCGTCGGCTACATCGCCGGCTTCACCGCCCCCGAGGGCCGCACGATGGGCCACGCCGGCGCGATCGTCTCCGGATCCTCCGGTACGGCACGGGCGAAGCAGCAGGCACTGGAGGCGGCCGGCGTGCGGGTCGGCCGCACGCCCACGGAGACGGCCCGGCAGGTGCTGGCCGTCCTGGACGCCGGCAGCTGAACCCCCGCGGGGCCGGGCAGCCGTACCTCTTCCTCGCCCGAGCCCCCGGGGCCACCCCCTTATCTCTCGACCGTGCACCGAGAGCGGAGCGAACCGTATGACACCCACCCTCACCCTCAAGTCCGGCACCGCCTGGGCCGACGCCTGGCAGCGCTGCCTGACCGTCGCCCCCGAAGCCTTCCGGGACGACCGCGTCCTCAACCTCTGGAACTCCACGTGGCAGGCCGACGGACGGTCCCTGCCCGCCGTCAGCCCCGTCGACGGCAGCCCCGTCGCGGGCCCGCCCCGCCTGGACGGGGCCACCGCCCGGCAGGCCGTACGCGCGGCCCTGGACCAGCACCGCGCCTGGCGGCACGTCCCGCTGACGGAACGCCGGGCCCGCGTCGCCGCTACCCTGGACGCGCTCGCCGAGCACCGCGACCTGCTCGCCCTGCTGCTCGTCTGGGAGATCGGCAAGCCCTGGCGACTGGCCCGCGCCGACGTCGACCGGGCCATCGACGGCGTCCGCTGGTACGTCGACGGCATCGACACCATGCTCGACGGCCGCACCCCGCTCGACGGACCCGTCTCCAACATCGCCAGCTGGAACTACCCGATGAGCGTGCTGGTCCACGCCCTGCTGGTGCAGGCGCTGACCGGCAACGCGGTCGTCGCCAAGACCCCGACCGACGGCGGCGTCGCCTGCCTCACCCTGGCCACGGCACTCGCCGCCCGCGAGGGGATCCCGGTCACCCTCGTCAGCGGCAGCGGGAGCGAGCTGTCCGAGGCGCTGGTACGGGCGCCGGAGATCGGCTGCGTGTCCTTCGTCGGGGGACGCGACACCGGCGCGGCGGTCGCCACGGCAGTCGCCGACCTGGGCAAACGCCACATCCTCGAACAGGAGGGACTGAACACCTGGGGCATCTGGAACTACTCCGGCTGGGACGCCCTGAGCGCGGTGATCCCCAAGCTGTTCGACTACGGGAAGCAGCGCTGCACGGCCTACCCGCGCTTCGTCGTCCAGCGCAGCCTCTTCGACGAGTTCCTCGCCGCCTACCTCCCGGCCGTCCGCACCCTGCGGATCGGCCACCCCCTCGCCGTCGAGCACCCCGGCGACCCGTACCCGACGCTCGACTTCGGTCCGGTGATCAACGCGGCGAAGGCGAAGGAGCTGCACGACCAGGTCGCCGAGGCGATCGACCGGGGCGCCGTCCCGCTGCACCGGGGCACCCCGGCCGGCGCCCGCTTCCTGCCCGGCCAGGACACGTCGGCGTACGTCCGGCCCGTCACGCTGCTCAACCCGCCACGCTCCTCCCCGCTGCACCACGCGGAGCCGTTCGGCCCGGTCGACACGATCGTCCTGGTCGACACGGAGGCGGAGCTGCTGGCCGCCATGAACGCGTCCAACGGCGCCCTGGTGGCCACCCTCTCCACGGACGAGCGGTCCACCTTCGACCGGCTCGCCCCGCACATCCGCGCCTTCAAGATCGGCCACGGGGTGCCGCGCTCACGCGGTGACCGGGACGAGCTGTTCGGCGGCTTCGGCGCGTCCTGGAGCGGCGCCTTCGTCGGCGGCGAGCTCCTCGTCCGCGCGGTCACCCAGGGCCCGGCGGGGGAGAGGCTGCCGGGCAACTTCCCGGACCACCATCTGATGCCCTGAGCCCGTCGCGGCCCGGCCGCGCACGCTGCCGTCCGCACCGCCTCCCGGGCGACGGAAACGCAGGTGAAAGGCACTCCGAAACCTTGGTATGGTTGTCCATGTCGCCGCGGGGACCACCCGCATGCGACAGACACCTTGTCCGGGTGGCGGAATGGCAGACGCGCTAGCTTGAGGTGCTAGTGCCCTTTATCGGGCGTGGGGGTTCAAGTCCCCCCTCGGACACTTGGTTCCCACGAGGGCCCCGACCACACGGTCGGGGCCCTCGAGGCGTTCCCGGGGGTGCTGGTGGATCCGGACACGCCACGGAACAGGGCGGAGCCCCGAGGACCGAAAGACCCCCGGGGCTCCGCCTTGTTCTGGCCGATCTGTGCCGCGTACGACGCCTACCGTGCCTGCGCGCCGAATCGTATGCCGACGTTGGGCAGACCGCCCGTGCCGGGCTTGTAGGCGGTCACCGGGGCGACCGCGCCGCCGACGACGGTGTTCGACATGGGCAGGGCGTACAGGGCGCCGAGGCCGGGGCCGTACGGCATGCCCACGTACAGGTGCGTACCGGTGTAGTGGATGTTGCGGCCCAGGTACTGGTTGGCGCCGGGAGCGCCGGGGATGCCGTCGCCGTCACCCGCTTCGATCCACCTGTCGTTGGCGCCGGCCGCGGCGACCAGGGAGAAGGTGTGAACGGCACCCGCGTTGTCGGCGGTGCCGAGGGCCTCACCGGGGGCACCGACGGCGAGGCGCATGGTGGCCGCGGTGGAGACGGCGCGCGGGTCGGTGTTCACGGCGGTCAGGCTCTCGCCCATACGGTCGCCGGCCTCGGCGGTGCCGGAGACGTCGTCGTCGGCGGTGCCCTGCCACAGCTGGCGGGACTCCTGCCAGGCGCCGGCGGCGGTGACGCGGCCGACGACCACACGGCCGGCAGCCGCCTTGGAGGCGGTGCCGACGATCATGGCCTCACCGGGTGAACCGATCGCGAGCATCGACTCGTTGGCCGTCGCGGCCCCGGAAGGCCGGTAGTCGGTAAGGGTCAGCGCGTAGCCGAATTCGTCGCCGGCTTCGGCACCCCCGGAGACGTTGTCGAGGTCCTGGTCGAGGCCGAACAGCGGCTTGGGGTGGCCTTCGGCGTGGAGGGTGTGGGAGAAGACGGCCAGGTTGCCGGCCGCGTCGTCACCGCCGATGTTCTCGTTGGGCGCGCCGACGGCGATGTGGTTGGCGTCGCCCGCCACGGCCGCGCCGAAGCCGTCATCGGCCTCGACGGCGCCGGGCACGTCGGTCGAGTCCTGGTGGACGGCGACATTGGTGCCGCCGCGCAGGTAGAAGGCCATACCGGCCTTGGCCTTCCCGTTCACGGTCTCACCAGGCACACCGATCAGCAGGTACGGCTCGCCTGCGGCGGTGGTGCTCGCGGCGATGGAGTCGCCCATCCGTTCACCGGCCCCGGGGGCCGACGCCTTGATCGCGCCGGTGCCCGCGCCCTGTTCGAGGTGGGTGTTCTTCAGCGGCCCGGTGCCCAGGCCGCCGGCGGCACCGTAGAGCACGTCGACGAAACCCGCGTCGGCGGCACTGCCGACGTCCTCCAGGGTGCTGCCGACGACGAGGTCGGTGTAGCCGTCCTCGTTGTAGTCGACGGTGTCGATCGCGTCACCGAACCAGTCGCCCTGCTCGGCCGCGCCGGCCACCCAGTCGAGGTCCTGGTTGATCTCGGCGGTACCCTTGCCGCCGCCGTACACGATCCGCACGAGACCCGCGTTGGTGTCGCCGCCGACCGTGGCCGCCGGGTCGGCGATGGCGATGTCCTCGATCCCGTCACCGTTGAAGTCGGTGATGCGGGGGGCGCGGACTTTGGAGCTCACCCAGGAGGCCAGGTCGTCCACCCGGGAGATCACACCGCCGGTGCCGGTCTGCGCGGCGTCCGTGCCGTAGCAACCACCCTGGTGCGACTGGCTGCTGAGGCCGATGAGCGTGCCCGCGACGACGACCGGGCCTCCGGCGTCGCCCATGCAGGCGGCCGCGCCGTTCACGCCGGTCACGTTCGCGGAGGTGGCGGCCACCGAGTCGACGGTGTACGACCCGGTGTGCAGACGGAGCGGGGCCCACTCGTCGGCGGTACGGCCGTACCCGGCGAATGTCACTTCCTGGCCGGCCGCGGGCGCGGTGGTCGCGAGGGCGGCGGGCGCCACGTTGGTGACCGGCCGGTTCAGCCTGGCCAGGACCAGGTCACGGTCCGTGCGCGGCACGAGCTCGACGACACGGCGCTCGGCGCCCTGGGAGTTGGAGAGGTCGCTGCGTCCGATGACGGCGGTGACCGCCTTCGACGGGGCGCCGGGAGTGACCGCGAGCGAGACGGCCGGGTCTGCGGCGAAGCAGCTGGCGGCCGTGAGCAGCCATTCGGTGTCCACGAGGACCGCGGAACAGCCGCGGTCGTGCCCGCCGACGATGACCTGGGCGGTGTAGGCGTAGGTGGTGTCCGCGTCGGCGACCGGAGTACCACCGGTGACGGCGGCCGCGGGCACCGCGGACAACGCCAGCGACCCGGTGGCCAGGACGGCACCGAGCGCGGCGACGCGGGAGAGTCTGCTGGGATGCATGGGAGTGGTTACCTCAATCACAAGGCTGAGCAGGGTGGTCGGGGGAGCGGGTCCGGGCCGGGACGGCGCGCTGGACTCGGCTACTTGACCGTCCGGATCTCCACGAGCATGTGGTCGCGGCCCTGCGGGTCCGCGGACTCGCCCACCGGGGTCCAGGCGTTCTTGCGGACCTCGACGGTCTTCTCCTCGGTGCCGACGGTCATGTCGACGGTGGTGGCGTAGTCGTTGCCCTTGATGGAGTAGACGGCGGGGATCTCCAAGGTCAGCCAGCCCTCGTCGCCGACGGTGTCGAAGCAGAGGTTGTCTTCGCTGATCCGGGTCGAGATCTCGATCTGGCCGGTGCCGACCGCGCAGTCGGCCAGCGTGATGTGGCCGTCGCCGCGCTTCAGGACAATGTTCTTTTCAGCCAGAATCTCGTCGGCAAACGGGTAGTTGAAATCCTCAACGGCATAGCCGGGGGCTTCGTCCACGACAAGTTCCGGCGACGTCCCATGGGTGGACGATTCAGGGAGACCGGTGGTTACCGCGAGGATCGCGAGGGTGCCGGCCGCCGCAGCGCCGAGAATCCTCGCTGCAAGCCGATTTCTGCGCTTCCGCAGGGTCATTGTGCTGTTTCTCCTCATCGCTTCCTCAGTCCGGAACGGCATCACGGGCATGCGAAACAGGCCCCGCATTCGAGGGGCGCTTCGGTGGCTTGAAATGGCTCATCTACCGCCGTGAGCCATGGGTGTGACGGGTGATCAATCCCGTGGACCTCGTCAAGTCAACACGAACCGGGGGGATGATCCAGCACCTCATTTGTGAAGATTCCGTGAGTGACGCACGGTGACTGGGGTGAATTGTCCGGACACTGATGAATAAAGGTTTGCATTGCAGTCGAGTCCAACGGACGGTTAATAACTCGGCCGACGATTCAGTGAGTTGCTAAGGTCGGCGCAATCCAGTGACGACTATCCGCCGCATTCCGTGGTCAGCCCGGCCCGCAGGATCGCTGTGGGCCTTATCCAGCTTTCGCGAGGAATTCCCCATGCAGACAATGTTCTGGAGCAGACGCCGCGTGCTCGGCGCGCTCGCGGCCGCGACCGCCGTCGCCGCCACCCCCTCGGTCCTGCGGCCGGCCACCGCCGCGGCCGCCGACGGCACCGCGCCCGAGCCGGTACCGTTGCCGGACACCGACCGGGCCAAGGTCGTCCGCGCGTGGCTGACCGGTGGCAGGGGGGTCAAGGCCGCCGCCGCCACGGCCCTCTACGGCTCGGACACCGACATCTCGACCTTCCTCGCCGAGACGCTGCCGAAGCAGACCGTGCAGGACAACCGGGTCGCGATCATCAGCAGCCTGGACCGCGCGGGCAAGGGCCTGCGCCGTGAGGCCGTCGCCGCCCTGGAGTCCGGCGACGAAGCGATCGCCGCGTTCCTGACCAACGGTTTCCAGCCCGCCATGCGGGAGGACTTCAAGGTCGCCACCAACATCGTCGCGTCCACCGGCGGCAGGGGCGTGAACCGGGAGGCCGGTGCCGCCCTGGACGCCGGCACCGAAGCGGCGCTCGTCACCTTCCTTACCGACAAGCAGTACGACGCGCGACTGGAGGACACCCGGGTACAGGTCAGCACCATGCTGATGACCGGTGGTCCGGAGGTGCAGAAGTACGCGGACCGCGCGCTGAGCGGTACCGCGGCCGACATCGAGTGGTTCATCGAAACCGGTCAGCACATCGCCCGAGCCCGTGACCAGGAAGCGGCGACCATCGAGGAACTGGTGGCCGTCGTCGAGCGTGAGGGCAAGCGCGCCGAGAAGGAGACCAACCTGGCGGTGGAGGCCGGGGCCCGCGCCGAGACCGCCGCCGCCAAGGCCAAGGAGGCCGCGGAGAAGGCCGCCGCCGAGGCCTCCGCCGCCCAGAACGACGTGCAGAAGGCAGGGGCCGCCGCCCGCAAGGCGGCGAGCGCGGCGAAGGGCGCGGCGGACGCCGCCCGCAACGCCATCAACGCCTCCAACGCGGCGGTGCAGGCGTCCCGCCGTGCTTCCTGGGCGGCCGCCGGTGCCGCGCAGGCCGCCTCGAAGGCGGGCAGCGCCGCGACCGCCGCCTACAACGCCGCGATAGCCGCGTCCAAGGACGCGAAGAAGACGGAGGCCGCCAAGAACGCGGCGGTCGCCGCCAAGAACGCCGCCGCCAAGGCCCGCAGCGCCGCCGCCGCGGCCGACAAGGCCGCCATCGCCGGCGAGGCGGCCAGCTCGGCGGGTGCTTCCGCCGCTTCCGCCGCCCGCAACTCGGCCGCGGCCGCCGCGGCCGCGGCCCAGGCCGCGGTGTCGGCCGGTGTCGCCAAGGCCGAGGCCGACGAGGCCAAGCGTCAGGCCGCCATCGCCAACAGCGCCGCCAACCGTGCCACCAATGCCGCCTCCTCCGCCCAGGCGCTGGCGAGCGCCGCGGCCAAGGCGGCACGCACCGCGCGGGACGCCGCGAACTCCGCCGCGGAGCACGCGGACAAGGCCGCCGCCGCGGCCGAGGAGGCCGTCCTCAACGCGGGCAAGGCCATCGACTACGCCAACAAGTCGACCGCCCACGCCGACGCGGCCGTGAAGGCCGCCAACATCGCCTCCCAGGCCGTCGCCGACGCCCTCGAGGTGGAGAAGAACGCGCGCGCCGCCGAGGCGCAGACCCTGGAGCAGGACAAGCAGCAGGCCATCGAGGAGGCCCAGCAGCTCGCCGCCATCGAGGCGAACGAGCTGTCCGACGTCCGCGACAAGCGGCTCATGTCGGAGCGCACCGCTCAGGACACCCTGGACACCATCGCGAAGGCCGAACAGGCCCTGTACTCGGGTGACATGGCATTGGCGGCCACCCTGGGCCGCAAGGCCGCGGTCGTCCTGATCGACTCCCGCGGGGCCCACACCCGGCAGGCCGCCCAGCACGCCCTCGCCGGTTCCGACGACGACGTCTACGCCTGGATCGACCTCGACCGGGCCCTCGCCCAGGAACAGGACGACCGCGAGACCACCCTCCACGTGGCGGCGATCGCCGGCCCGAAGGTCGCCGCCGCCGCCGCTGCCGCGCTGGAGAGTAACGAGTCCAAGGCCGTCGGCGACTTCCTCACCATCGGCATGAAGCGGGCATCCAACGAGGATCTGCGCGTCGCCATCAACAAGATCCTCGCCGAAGGCGCGGGCAGAGCCGTCACCGAGGCCGCCAACAAGGCGCTCGACGAGAACACCACCGAGTCGCTCAACTACTTCTTCGACGAGGCCTACCCGCGGGCGCAGAAGCAGGACGACAAGGTCCTGGCCAACCAGCTCATCACCACCGCGGGCCCCTACACCGAGGCGTACGCGGAGGTCGCGCTCGAGGGACCGGCGTGGATGCTGCGCAACTTCATCACCGTCATCCAGTACCGCACGGCCCAGCTCGACCATGACACCGCCACCCACGTGGCCGCGATCCGCGGGGCAATCTCCGCCGCCGCGAAGATCGCGGAGAAGGCGCAGGAGAACGCGGCCCTCGCCTCGAAGGCCGCCGCCGACGCACGGAAGGCCGCCGCCGAGGCCCAGCAGTGGGCGCAGAAGGCACTCGACTCCGCGGCCAAGGCCGAGGACTACGCCCAGCAGGCCCGGGACCACGCCGCGGCTGCCGACCAGTCGGCCGCCGCCGCCCAGGCCTCCGCCAACACCGCCAAGAACGCCGCCGCCAAGGCCCGCACCGCCGCCCGCTCGGCCAACTACTCCGCCAACAAGGCCGTCGACTCCGCGCGCGCGGCCGTCGCGTCGTCCGCCGCCGCCCAGCGCTCCGCCGCCGCGGCCCGCGCCGCCGAACTCGCCGCCTCCGCCGACGCGAAGGCCGCCGCCCAGGCGTACGCCCAGGCCAAGAGGATCGTCGCCGAGAAGAAGCGGGCCGAGGAGATCGCCGCGGCCAAGGAACGCGCCCGCATTGCCGAGGAACAGCGCGCGAAGAAGCAGAACCCGGCCGACAACGGCAAGAACGACCAGGTCAATCCGCACGGCACCGGCGACGGCGACGCCGACGAGTGGTGGAACGACGCGCAGTTCTACGCGGACGCCGCCGACGTGATCAGCATCGGCGCCGGTCTGCTCGCGGCAGGCTGCGGCCTCGCCGCCTTCGTCTTCCCGCCGGCCCTCGCCGCGGCCGGCTTCTTCGCCGCGGTCTCCGCGGGCGCGGGCGCCCTCGGCACCCTCTTCACCGGCATCGAGCACGGCTTCACCAGCGGCGCCTTCTGGGAGTCCGCCGTCGGCACCGGCCTGAGCCTGGTCACGTTCGGCGCCTACAAGTGGGTGGGCGCGGCCGACAAGGCGCTCGGCGGCGCTCTCGTCAAGCCCGTCGTGGGCAAGATCACGGAGGTCGGCGAGGACCTGGTCTCGCCCATCACCAAGGGCCTCAGCAAGCTCTACGACTTGGCGGCCTGATTCCCTTCCGCTTCCCCGGGGGCGCCGCGATCGGGCGGCGCCCCCTCCCTCCTACGGAAAGTTCCGCCCATGCCCGGAATACGCCGCGGGCGCGTCCCTCGAAGACGTGCCCGTTCGACGGCCCTGACCGTCGTCACCGCCCTGGCCCTCGTCCTCCCCACGGCCGCGACGAGCCGGGCGGCCGAGCCGCCCGCGACGGCGAAGGCCGTGACCACCTCCACGTCCCCGGCACCCGACGCGAAGACCCACAGGAGCAGCGGGTTCGCGGACGGCTCCGGTGAGGAGTGCACCGCCACCGCGCCCGGCTCCGAGGAACGCCGCGCCGGTGCCGTCGAGTCATGCGTGACGGTCACCCCGGCCCCCGTCACCGCGAAGGCGAGGACCCGCACCGGTCCCGCCGCCACCCTCGCGGCCGCGGACGCCCCTGTGGGCAGCTGCGACATCACCAGCCCCGGCACCTACAGCTACGGGCGCTTCTCGTACTGCGTGAGCGGCATCCACGTCACCTACATCCTCCGCGACTCCAGCGGTGTGGAACTGGGCCGCGGCGTCCTGCAGGTCTCGACCAGCGCCACCCTGTCCGCCCAGGCCACGACCTGGAGCGAGCAGGTCGACGTCACCATGATCAGTGGCAGTCCCGCGGTGCCGGCCCTCGACGCCAAGTTCCGTGCCTCCTGCACGGCCGGCTGCAGGGCCACGACGACAGCCCCCTGGTACAAGAGCGACATCGTCGTCGGCGGGAACCTGAGCGGAGCCGTCAAGTACAGCTCGTCCCCGGCGGCGGGTACCGCCGTGTCGTTCACCACCGGGTACAAGATGTACGTGACGTCCCCGGGCGCCACCGCCGTGGACCCGAACGCCTCGTGGGACAACCCGCGCACCATCCGCTGCGACGACGCCGTCGGCGGCACCTCGGTGGCGGGCTGTGCGGTTCCGTCGGTCATGCCCGAGCTGTCGATGAAGGCGACCGCTGCGGACGCGGGCGGCGCCGTCGCCTCCTACGCGTGGGCCCAGAAGAACCTCAGCGGAGCCTGGGGGAAGAAGGGCAGCCCGCTGACCCGGTCGACAAGCGGCGTGGCCGGCCGCACCGCCACCACCTGCGGCGGCTTCACGGCCGAACCGGAGCTCGTCGACGCCGACTCCTGCGCCGACTTCCCCTTCGGAGAGGCGAAGGAGGGCGGTGCCCCCGGCGACCGGTGCGTCGAGGTGATCCCCAACCTCGGCAATGGTGAGTGGGACACCTACATCCTCAACGACGCCCGTGTCGTGGACCCCGCATCACCTTGCGTGCAGGCCCACGTCACCCCCGCCGAGAAGCAGTTCGCCGACGCCCAGCTCGCCGACGGCTTCAGGGACTGGCGGGTGATCGACGCCGACGAGTTCCAGCTGACGTTCTCGACGCCGGACACAGGACCGCAGGCCAGCTGCCTGAACGACCCCCCGCCGTCCGGCTCGCTTCCCAACGGTGACGGCTGGTTCAAGAACACCACCGAGCCGGTTCCGCTTGTCAACAAGACCGCCCCGGCGGACGGGCCCGGACTGCGGCCGACCGAGGCGCAGGCATGCCTGGGGAGGAAGACCACCAAGGGAAGTGGAACCAGCGATCCCATCACCGGGTGGAAGGACGCGGAGGAGTTCAAGAAGGCGAGCGGAGTCACCAACGGCCTGGCCCGGTGCCATCTCATCGCGAGGATCCTCGGCGGCAAGGGCACGAGTGAGCTCACTCGGTTCAACCTCGTCCCCTGCTGGCAGTCCGGGATGAACACGGGCACGCCCAGCATGCGGACCTACGAGGACATCGCGCAGAAGATGATCCAGGACTCCAGCTCCGGTCTCGGAGCGAACGATGCGATCCTCTACCAGGTGACACCTGTCTACAAGGACGCGAGCAGCACCATCCCGGTGGGTGTCACGATGCGCGCCGACATCCAACGGGCGAGCGGGACGACCGAGGAACTCTTCCCCAACGTCTACGTCACCAACACGCTCATGAACACCGGGACGCTCAACCTCGGTAACTGACCGACACATCGCACCAGTTCACGCCTCGGGAGCCGGCATGAGTTTCACCACCCCACCACGGCCGTTCGACGTGACGGCCCTCTTCCCTCAGCTGGCCCCGTTGGCGCGCACGGCGACCCGGCTGCACCCGCGGCCGGGATCGCCGACCGTGCACGACAGTTCCGTCGGCGGGCCGCTGCTGTGGCCCGCCCACGAGCCGTGGCCTCACTGTGACGAGCCGCACGACAGTGGCGCGGCGTCGGCGGTGCGTTCACCGGACGACATCCGGCTCCTGCGCCGCATCCGCGCCGCGTCGGCCGAGCGGCTGCACCTCGATTCTGAGGCACCCGAGTGGACCTCAGAGGAACTGGAGACCCTGCAGCGGCTCAAGGCGGACCGTCCGTGGTTCGACGGACGGATCCCCCTCCTCCCCGTCGCCCAGCTCTACGCCCGCGACATCCCCTTTCCGCGCCCGCCCGGCGTGGACCTCCTCCAAGTCCTGTGGTGCCCCTTCGACCACGCGGAACACCCCCATCCCAGGACCGCACTCTTCTGGCGATCCTCCGCAACCGTCGTCGATGTCCTCGACGCACCGCCCGAGCCGCCGATCGTCCAGGACGGCAGCTACCTCCCGGAACCGTGCCTGTTCTCGCCGGAACAGGTCACCGACTTCCCCCACCCCAGGGAGCTGGACGAAGAGCTCCGGGACCAGCTGGACGACATGAGCCGCTGGGAGTCGATCGCCCCTGCGCAGTACATCAGTTACGCGGACGACCCGGGCGAGCTCTACCTGGGCAGCCTGTCCACCGCCCCCGGCTGGAAGACCGGCGGCTGGACCAGTTGGGGCGACATCGACCCCGTCGACCGCCCGTGCCCCGAGTGCGGCACCGAGGAGGTCCCACTCCTCACCATCGCCTCCTCGGAGTGGGACGGCATCAGCGAGTCCTGGATCGCCGAGCAGGACCGGACGACTCCGGCCCCGCCTCCCCTGGGCGCCCGGGACGGCAACTTCACCCTGATCGACATCGTCGGCGGCTACAACCTCCAGCTCCATGTCTGCCCGGCCGACCCGTCCCACCCCCACATCGAACTGGTCCAGTGAGCCACTCCGGCGTCACCGCTCCGGAGAGGCCCTCTCCGGAGCGGTGACGCCGTGCGGTCGGGCGGCGCCGGGAGTCGCGGTAGAGGTTCGCAGGAACTCCAGTCACGCGAATGCGCGTTCGCCCCCGGCGGCGGAGCGGCGAGCGGCAGGGAATCCTCACGAGCAGGCGCAGGCCCTTGCCCTGCCCGAAATCCACCGACACCAGAGAGACGCGGGCAACATGACGACGGACGCGTTCGACTGGGCGGGTGACCAGATGTGCGTCACCTTCAGCCGGGACCTGGACCCCGCCGAGGTGTTCACCCGCTACGGCGCCGCCCCGGCCCGTTCCCGCCTGCTCGACGCGGACGCCGCGGCCGACCTGCCCACAGGTCGGTTCGCCGACGGAGCGGTGTCTCTCCTGCGGTCCGGAAGGCTCGGCGACTGGACGTTCTGCGTCGAGGAGGACGGCGTCATCGGCTCATGGCCCGAACTCCTCACCGCGCTGTCCCGCGGCACGGAGACTTACAGCGTCCTGTCCACCGAGGGCCTCGTCGTCTTCCAGTACTGGCGCGACGGCCGGTGCGTGGAGAACTTCGAACCGGACCTGGACCAACCCCCGTCCGTGGGTCCCGGTCCCTGGTGGGACAGGGTTCGGGAAGCCCTGGCCGAGCGTGAGGGCTCCGGAATGGCCCCCGTGGTGACCCTCGTCCTCGACCACCTGGGCCTCACCCTGGACGACGCGACCCTGGCCGCCCCCTGGCCCACCGTGACCGTCGCGGAGGACGACGCCCCGACCGCACCGCGCGGCGACTCCTACGCGGGCGAGGGCCCGGTCCCGCCGGGCGCCGTCGAGATCTTGTAGGCCCCGGGCCGTCCCTCGTCGGCGAGGTGACTCAAGAGGCCGTCCCCTCCAGCACCGTGATCTCGCTGATCGGCGGCCGGCCGTAGAGGGCGAGGATCTCGTTGGCGAGGGCGATGATCCGCAACGGGTTGTCCCGCTGCCGGCGGGCCTCGATGCCCGCGGCGAGGAGCCCGGTGGGCACGGCTCCCGCGTCGAGGAGGACACGCCACTCCGCGGGCGGGAGGCTCAGGTACTCGAGATGGATGAGCCGGGATATCTCGCACGGATCGGCGAGTGTCCCCTCGTACGCACAGAGGGTCCGCAAGCGCGGCAGGCCGAACACGGGGGCGAGGCTGAGGGGCTCCTCCTTCCACACTCCGATGCTGAGGACCTCCAGACCAGGGTGGGCGGCCGCCTCGATGCTGGGAACGGAGACGTGATTGACGTGGGCGACGAGCGGGGGTCGTTCGACCCTCGGCACCGGTCTGCCGCCGAAGTGACGGTGGACGACCATGTCGGTGAGGGACTCGGCGACCAGCCCGGCACCGATGTTCCCCTCGTGACCGATGATGATCACTTGTCCCACGTGCCCGTCCGGCCCTGGGGTGACGTCGACGGCGATACGGTCCCCGCCCCCGTTGTCACCGAAGACGATCCAGCCCGGCGAACCGACGAGTTGCTGCACGGAGTCCTCAGGCCCCGTCTCGACCGCCTCCTTGGCGCCGAACCGCCACAACACGTCCCGGGACGCCGCGTCGGCGACGTACACCTCGCCGAGGGGGAACAGCTCGCAGCCGATGATGTCGTACGGGTCCCGGGAGTCGTCCCAGTCCTCGTACCGGCCCCGGACGACCTGGTACAGGGCCCTCAGCTCGGGGGGAAGCGGCACGCCGAGGCGCGCCTCGGCCGCCGCGATCTCCTCCTCGGTGGCGCCCACCGCGTCCGGAAGCCGTTCGCGAAGAGTGCGCCGTAGCAGTTCCACGTCCGCGGACGCGGCCGGCACCGCGTCCGGCACCGGATCGGGCAGGCGGCGCACCGGCTCGGGCAGCGCCCCGTCCGCGAGGAGGAGCGTGCCGGGGTGCGCGGTCGCGATGCCCGGCTCGGCGGAGGCGCTCGGTTCGATCAGGTGCAGCCGGACTCCACCGGGCGTGGATGAGGCCTCCACCACGAAAGAGACACCGTCGCTCCCGTCCTCCTTGAGCGCCTCGACGACCAGGCCCACGGCGTCGAACTCGTCCTGGTTGTCCGAGACCAGTGAGGCACGCCCCGGCCGCGGGGGCCGGTACGGGAGGGGAACACTCCACGCACCGGGACTGATCTGCCCCGAAACGTGCCCGTCGGGCGCGGAGAGCGTGTCCGCGTGCGCGGCGTGCAACAGGCGCAGCAGGGGCTGCCAGGTGGTGACGTCATGGAGCGAGGGCACGGGAGGTCTCCGAGGTGTGATGGATGGTGACGGCTACAGCAGGACGAGCAGCTTGGTCTGCGGGACCAGCTTCCGGTTGACCGAGGTCGACTGGACGAACACCGTGTAGGCGTCGTTGCTCCCCGGCGTCACCGTGACCTCCGTCGACGGCAGGCCGAGGAGCTGACGGGCGGCGGGACCGGTGAACACCTTCCCGGTCATGCGGCCGGTGGCCGGGTCCTTCTCCGCCACCGCTATCTGCTTGCGGGCCTGGATCTTCTCGCGCTTGGACAGCTCGTAGAAGGCGCAGCCGGTCCGGTACGGATGGCCGGCGCTGGTGACGAAGTCGCGGATCGACGTCGGCTGGTCCACCGGGATCAGCACGTACTTGCCGGCGCCCAGGGCCTGGAGGCTGGACTTCACGTCCGCCGCGCTGAGGTCCTGGCCCATCGCGAAGAGGTTCCTGGTGCCGCGCACGCCCTGCTCGCGGTCCCGCAGGAACCTCGTGGCCGCCGACTTGACGGCACCGATGGCCTCCTCGACGCCCTGGTCGGAGTCCGCGTCCCAGATCGAGATGTTGCCCGTCGGGAAGCCGTACTGCTGGGCGGTGCGCTTGGCCAGGGAGTTCGGCACCATGATGGCCGAGGTCCAGTGGTCGGGAAGGCCGTTCAGCTTGTCGGCGATCCTCTCGCGCCACTCGTCCAGCACGGCGCGGCCGTCGGGCATGAGGTCGTGGCGCGAACCGGTCGTGTCGGCGCCGGAGGCGTTCTCCTCGCCGTCGGTGACGACGACCTGGAGGAAGCTGTGCTCGCCGTACTCCTCCCAGATGTGACCGAGGTCGTCGAGCGCCTTCACCGACGCCTGGATCAGCGCGGTCGCGCCGTTCTCGACGGTGTACAGACCCCGCATGGACGGCAGATGCTTCACGTCCATGTCCCACACCAGGTTCTCGACGAGGTGGTCGAAGGCGTAGAGGCTGATCCGCGTCTCGTGCCCGAGCCGGTCCGACTCCTCCGCGAGCCCCTTCACGAACTCGTCGACGACGCGCACCAGTTGCTCCGAGTGGCCCTGCATCGACCCGGACTTGTCGATGACGAGAGCGACGTGGTTCACGAAGTGCTTCTTCAGCCGGTCCTTCACCGTGGCGCTCATCGCGTCCATCCCTTTCCCCCTCGGCCGCCGGGGAGTTCCCCAACGCCCTTTTCCGCGGGCGGACGTGTCCGTCCGAGGCGTGAACCCCGGACGGATCCTGGTCCGTCCAGATGATGGCTTCACCTTACGGAGGGGCACTGACAACGGGGCTGAGCTGCGGTTCCCCGTGGTTTCGGGGGTGTGCCCGACACGTCTCGATTACTTCACGGTGCTGTCCCGGTTGCGATCCCGCCGTGGGGACATCGCAGAAGCCTCGCTAACGTTCCAGGTCACAGGGGCCACGTCCGTATGTGAGGTACGGCATGGCCCGCACGTTCATGTTCCTGACGCTTCACGGGGGTACGGCGAAATGGCCGAGCGAAACAGCACGTCGGACGACGGAACGGCGGGGGAGCCGGGGTTCTCTTCCCGCCGGCGTCTGCTGCGGTTGGCCGCCGGGGGTCTCACGCTTGCCGCCCTGACCACCGGCGCCGTCGGCTGCGACGACGGTGCGGTGGAGGCCGAGGACCCGGAAACCGCCGGCGGCGAGCAGCCGAAGGGTGACGACAAGAAGCCCGGCGACGACGCCACGGGCGGGGACGGCAAGGCACCGAAGCCACTGTGGACGAAGACGACGTCCGCGGAGACGTACGGGGACAACGACGAACTCGTGGTCGCCGCCGGTGTCGTGCTCGCCAGCGGCAGCCCGCTGGCCGCCCTCGACACCGCGACCGGCAAGCAGAAGTGGTCCCTGCCGGACGGCGTGGTCCCCGGAGCGCCCCTGCTGCTCGGCAAGGACACGCTGTACCTGGCGAGCAGTCAGTACGACGGTGCCGTCACCGGATACGATCCGGCCTCGGGCAAGGAGACCTGGCGCAGCCGCCTGGGCACGGGCTACCGGCAGCCGCGGCCCGTCGCGGTGGACGAAACACAGGTGTACGTCATCGCCGAGATCCTCGAGGAGGACGGGTCGTCGAAGACCAACGTCATCGCGGCCCTCGACAGCGGCACCGGCAGGATCGCCTGGAAGGAACAGCGCGACCTGGGCACCATGCAGAACGGCATCCACGCCGCCGTCCGCGGCCGCCACCTCGTCTACACCGACTTCAGGAAGAACCTCACCGTCCGCGACACCGCCACCGGCGGACAGGTGTGGACACGGAAGACGACGAAGACGAACTACGGCTTCTTCGCCGTGCACGAAAATCTGGTCATCGTCCCGCAGGGGAACGTCCTTCAGGCCTTCGACCTCTCCTACGGCACCGAGAAGTGGACTCTGAAGTCCTCGGAGTTCGACCTCTTCAAGGAACCGGCCGTACTGGAGGACGTGCTGTACATCGCCGACAGTGCACGGACGTTGCGGGCGGTCGACCCCCGAACGGGCAGGATCCTCTGGCAGTCGACGTCCCTCGCCGACGCGGGACTCCAGGTGCCGCGCCAGTACGTCAAGGTGGGGGACACCCTCTTCGGTGCCACGGACCTGGACGCGAAGGGCGGCATCATCGCCATGGACGCGAAGACCGGTGACGTGCGCTGGACGTTCAACGACGGCAGCGGTGACCACCACGCCTGGTTGGCGGCCACCGACGGCGAGCGCCTCTTCGCCCTGCACGGCACCGCACTGCACGCACTGCCGGTGTGAGGCACGGGCCGGCCGTGTGGCCGGTTCGCCCGTCCGCGGGGTGCGTGACCGGTGTGTCGCACAAGCCGGTCCCGCCCTCCGCGCCCTGGTCTCGGCGTCACCGCCCCGTCGGCCCCGCCCGGCGGGGCGCCGCGCCGACGGGTGAGGTGCGCTCAGGGGCGGCCCGATCATCACAGTGTCCGGTGTTCCGGTCCGTGGTACCGGCATGCACCATTGTCGGCCGACTTGCGGAGACTTCTCGCCGCACCGTTGAGTGACGCTGTTCATGGTTGATGGTTCATCTAAAACTGGGCTCCATCGAGCTCCGACCGGAAGGAACCACGACTATGAAGAGCCGACCCAGGAAGCTGGCGCTGGGTGCCGTGGCGGCCGTCGCCATGAGCCTCGCGCTCCCGGCGGCCCCCGCCTTGGCGACCGAGGAGATCGACTGTGGCGCGGGCACGGATGCCGTGCGGGTGACGTACCTGGAGAACGGCACGGAGCACAGCCGGTGCTGGACCGGACCCGGTGACGTCTCGCTCGGACAGGGCGGGGTCACTTCCTTCTCCTCGGGCGCCCACGAGGTGGTCGTCTTCTGGAGGACGAACCTGGGATGGGACGTCTCAGTACTCCCGCCCCACACTTTGGCTCCCTTCACCGGGGCCGGCACCCACCACGTCTACGGATTCCACGTCAGGTGACCGCCGACGGCGGCAGGCCGGTCCGCGTCGGGAGTGGCGACCGGGGGGGCTCCGGCCGGGTCCGGTCACGGCTGACGTTCTTGATGCCGACGCGCCGCGGGTGAACGGTACGCAGAAGCCCTCCGCGTCCGGTTGTCGGACGCGGAGGGCCTCTGTGGATCAGAGGGATCAGGGGGCTCAGGAAGCCGCCGCGGTGACAGCGGCCTCCTCGCGGGCCGTTGCCTCGACGGCCTCGCCCTCCTCCAGCCCCACGTCCTTCGTCTCCCGTCCGAGCACCAGCGCCACGAGCGTCAGCAGGGCCATCGAGGACAGGTAGACGCCGACCAGCCAGGGCGAGCCGTCGCCGGCCTCCCACAGGGCCACCGCTATGAACGGGGCGACGGCCGCGCCGAGGATCGAGCTGACGTTGTAGGAGATGCCGGAGCCCGTGTAGCGCACGCTCGTCGGGAACAGTTCCGGCAGCAGCGCGCCCATCGGGCCGAACGTCATGCCCATCAGCGTGAAGCCGAACACCAGCCACAGCACCACGCCGACCGTGCCCAGGCCGATCAGCGGCACCCAGACCAGCCCGAACACCAGGATCCCGGCGGTGACCGCGATCAGTGTGGCGCGCCGGCCGTACCGGTCCGCGAGCGGGCCGGAGATCAGGGTGAACGCCGCGAAGAACAGCACACCGAAGATCATCATCAGCACGAACGTCGTGTAGCCGTAGCCCAGTCCCGGCACGTCGGCGTCCTTGGCCGTACGGCCGTAGCTCAGCGAGAACGTCGTCATCAGGTAGAAGAGCACGTACGTCGCCAGCATGAAGAACGTGCCGAGCACCAGATGCTTCCAGTGGCTGCGGAACACGGTGGCCAGCGGCAGCTTCCGCACCAGCCCCGCCTCACGCGTCTTGGCGAACACCGGCGCTTCGACCAGGCGCATCCGCACCCACAGGCCGATCGCGACCATCACCGCGGAGAACAGGAACGGGATGCGCCAGCCCCAGTTCAGGAAGGCCTCGGACGGCTTGGAGGGGTCGGCGCCGGCCGCGGACGGCAGCAGCGCGCCGATGGCCAGGAACAGACCGTTGCCGATGATGAACCCGAGCGGGGCGCCCAGTTGCGGGAAGGTGCCGTAGAGGGCGCGTTTGCCCTTCGGGGCGTTCTCGGTGGCGACCAGGGCCGCGCCGCTCCACTCGCCGCCGAGCGCGAAGCCCTGCGCCAGCCGCATCAGCACCAGCAGCGCGGTCGCCACCCAGCCGGCCTGCGCGTAGGTGGGCAGGACGCCGATGAGGAAGGTGGCGATGCCCATGGTGAGCAGGGACGCCACGAGCGTTCCCTTGCGGCCGAGCCGGTCACCGAGGTGTCCGAAGACCACCGCGCCGATCGGGCGGGCGACCATCGCGGCACCGAACACGGCGAACGACGACAGCAGCGCGGTGGTGGGGTCGCTGCTGGGGAAGAAGAGCGTGGGGAAGACCAGTACGGCGGCGGTCGCGTAGATGTAGAAGTCGTAGAACTCGATCGTCGTGCCGATGAGGCTGGCGATGAGTACGCGTGAACGCGAGTTGACGGGAGCCGGGGCCGGACTGGTGGTTGGTGCGGGCATTTCACGGTCTTTCCACGGGGAACGATCACTCCACATTCTCAGAAGGTCTCACGTCTCAGGAACAGCGTTCCAGCATGTGAGACGAATGCGGTCTGACCTGGACGCGGAAAATACGTGGCCGCGCGGGGACCCGTATCCGTACACTCAGCGGGCAGACGCCGCCCGCTTCCGGGCCGCGCACCGACCAGGGGGGAGTCAGGGCCATGCGTGACCACACCGCTGCCGCCGCTCCCCGTTCCCGGTCCCGCCGGGCCGTGGTGATCCTGGTGTCTCCGGCCGCCCGGTGCCCGCTGCGCGGCCGGCACCGGATGCCCTGACGCACGTCCGACCCGACCCCTCCGGCGAGGGATGCTCGGCGCCGTGCGTCCGGGGGAGATCGCGCTGCCCTTTTCCGGTTCCCTCCGAAAGGCCACGGGCCATGCGCACCACCGACCCTCTCGCCGTCGTCCGCAACCTCGGCATCCTCGCCCACGTCGACGCCGGCAAGACCACCGTCACCGAGCGGATCCTCTACGCCACCGGCACCACCCACAAGCGCGGCGAGGTGCACGACGGCACCACCGTCACCGACTTCGACCCGCAGGAGCGCGACCGCGGCATCACCATCTTCTCCGCCGCCGTGAGCTGCTCCTGGAACGGTCACCGGATCAACCTCATCGACACCCCGGGCCACGTCGACTTCGCCGACGAGGTCGAGCGCTCCCTGCGCGTCCTCGACGGCGCCGTCGCCGTGTTCGACGCGGTCGCCGGGGTGGAGCCGCAGAGCGAGTCGGTGTGGCGGCAGGCGGACCGGCACGGCGTCCCGCGCATCGCGTTCGTCAACAAGATGGACCGGGCCGGCGCCGACCTCGACGCCGCCGTCGCCTCCATCCGGGACCGGCTGCACCCGCTGCCGCTGGCCGTGCAACTGCCGGTCGGGGCCGAGGACGCCTTCACCGGGGTCGTCGACCTGCTCGGCATGCGCATCCTGACCTGGACCGACGACGGGGAGGCCCGCGACCCGTCGCCGGTGCCGCACGCACTGCGCGAGGAAGCGCTGCGCAGGCGACGGCTGCTGGAGGAGGCCGTGGCGGAACTGCACCCGGCCGCGCTGGAGGAGTTCTGCGACACCGGCGCGCTCGGCACCGGGACGCTCACGGCGGCCCTGCGGGACCTGACCGCCCGCGGTGAGGCCGTGGTCGTCCTGTGCGGCTCGGCCTACCGCAACCGCGGGGTCGAACCGCTGCTGGACGCCGTACTCGCCTACCTGCCGTCACCGCTGGACGTGCCGGCGGTACGCGGCACGTACGACGGCACCGAGCAGAAGCGGGCCGCCGACCCGGAGGCGCCCCTGGCCGCCCTCGCGTTCAAGGTGAACGCCACCGCCACCGGGCGCCTCACCTACCTGCGCGTCTATTCCGGCACCATCGAACAGGGGGACACCGTGCGGAACGCCACCACCGGACGCTCGGAGCGCGTCGGGCGCATCCTGCGCGTCCGGGCCGACCGGCACGCGCGGCTGGACCGTGCCGTCGCCGGTGACATCGTCGCCGTGGTCGGGCTGAAGTCCGCCCGCGCCGGTGCCACGCTGTGCGCGCCGGACGCGCCGCTGGTGCTGGAGCCGCCCGGTGTCGCCGAACCCGTCGTCTCGGTCGCGGTCGAGGCGCTGCGGAGCACCGACACCGGCCGACTGGCGCAGGCGCTGGCCCGGCTCGCCGAGGAGGACCCCTCGCTGGTCGTGCGCACGGACGCCGAGACGGGACAGACGGTGCTGTCCGGCATGGGCGAACTGCACCTGGAGGTCGCGGTGGAGCGCGTCCGGAGCGACCACGGACTGGGTGTCGCCGTCGGCCGGCCGCGCGTCAGCCACCGGGAGACCGTGGGCCGTGGTGTGTCGGGGTTCGTGTACCGGCACGTCAAGCAGGACGGCGGCGCGGGCCAGTTCGCGCACGTCGTGCTCGACGTCGAGCCGCTGGACGACGCGGAGCGCGGCTTCGAGTTCCGTTCGACGGTCGTCGGGGGCCGGGTGCCGCAGGAGTACGTCCGTGCCGTCGAGGCCGGCTGCCGGGACGCGCTCGCCGAGGGGCCGCTGGGCGGTCACCCGGTGACGGGTCTGCGGGTGACGCTGACCGACGGGTCGACGCACGTCAAGGACTCCTCGGACACCGCCTTCCGCACCGCGGGCCGGCTCGGGCTGCGGGACGCCCTGCGGGTGTGCACGATGGTGCTCCTTGAGCCGGTCGCCGAGGTCACGGTCACCGTGCCGCAGGACGCGGTGGGCTCGGTGCTCGGGGACCTGGCCGCGCGCCGCGGCCGGGTCGGCGGCTCGGCCACCCGGGCGGGCGCGGCGGTCGTCACCGCGACCGTGCCGCTGGCCGAACTCTTCGGCTACGCGACCCGGTTGCGCAGCCGCACCCAGGGCCGCGGCACCTTCACCAGCCGTCCCACCGGCTACGCGCCGGCGCCGGCGCCCGCCACCGCGCGGTAGCGCGAGAGCCCCGCGGCCCCTCCCCGTCACCCCGACGGGGAGGGGCCGCGGGGCGGCCGGTACCGCGCACTGTCCAAACCCTTGACGCCACGCTCCGGGAGGGTTTAACTCACGTCCTAAATTAAGCCGTGAGGCGGTGTCGTGCGCGTCCAGGGACGCGCCGCCTCACGCCCCCGGAAAGGGACAACTGGAGCCATGCGCAGTATCCGAGCCGCGGCCACAGGCGCCGTCATGCTGTCTCTCGCACTCGCCGCCTCGGCCTGCGGAGGCGGTTCGAGCACGGGCGGCGGGTCCAACGACTCGCCGAAGGAACTGACCTACTGGGCCTCCAACCAGGGCGCCAGCATCGAGGTCGACAAGAAGGTCCTCCAGCCCGAACTCGACAAGTTCGAGAAGCAGACCGGCATCAAGGTCAAGCTGGAGGTCGTGCCCTGGTCCGATCTGCTGAACCGCATCCTCACCGCCACCACCTCCGGCCAGGGCCCGGACGTGCTGAACATCGGCAACACCTGGTCCGCCTCGCTCCAGGCAACCGGCGGCCTCCTGCCCTGGGACGACAAGCAGTTCGACAAGATCGGCGGCAAGGACCGCTTCGTCGACTCCGCGCTCGGCTCCACCGGCGCCGAGGGCCAGGCCCCGGCCGCCGTCCCGCTCTACTCCATGGCCTACGCTCTCTACTACAACAAGCAGATGTTCGCCGACGCGGGCATCGACGCCCCGCCCGCCACCTGGGACGAACTGGTCGCCGCCGGCAAGAAGCTGTCCAAGGACGGCACATGGGGCATAGGCATGGAGGGCTCCAACCCCTCCGAGAACATCCACCACGCCTTCGTCTTCGCCAAGCAGCACGGCGCCGACTTCTTCACCGCCGACGGCAAGCCCGACTTCACCAGCGACGGTGCCGTCGCCGCAGTCAAGCAGTACGTCGACCTCATGGCGAAGGACAAGATCATCGCCCCGGGCAACGCCGAGTACGCGCAGAACCAGTCGGTCAGCGACTTCGCCAAGGGCAAGACAGGCATGCTGCTGTGGCAGTCCGCGTCCGCCAACCTGAAGTCCCAGGGCATGAGCGAGGACGCCTACGGCATCGCCCCGGTGCCCGTGCAGTCCGGCACCCCCGGCGCCGGCAAGCAGGTCAACTCCATGGTCGCCGGCATCAACCTCGCTGTCTTCAAGAACACCGACAACCTCGACGGCGCCACCGAGTTCGTGAAGTTCATGACCAGCGACGCCGAGCAGAAGATCCTCAACACCGCCTACAGCTCCATCCCGCCGGTCAAGGCCGCCCAGGACGACCCCGCCTTCAACTCCCCGTCCAACGCCGTCCTCAAGGACACCCTCGCCAAGAGCGCCGTCGCCCTGCCGCAGGTGCCCGACGAGTCCCAGTTCGAGACCGCCGTCGGCACCGCCGTCAAGGACCTGTTCGCCGACGCCGCCGCCGGCCGGCCCGTGACCACCGACTCGGTGAAGGCCGCGCTCACCAAGGCGCAGCAGCAGATGCCCACGAAGTGAGCCCCGACACCGCCATGACTGCCACTGCCCCCACAGCTCAGGCCGCCGTGAGCAAGAGCCCTCCAGGTGCGGCGCGCGGCCCCCGCCGCCGCACCGGGCGGCTCCGCCGCATCGGACTGCCCTACCTGCTGCTTCTGCCCGCCCTGCTCCTCGAACTCCTCGTCCACCTGGTGCCGATGGTCATCGGCATCGTGATGAGCTTCAAGGAACTCACCCAGTTCTACATCCGCGACTGGAGCACCGCCCCCTGGGCCGGCCTCGACAACTACACGGTGTCGGTCGACTTCGACGCCCCCGTCGGCAAGGCCCTGCTCCACTCGTTCCTCGTCACGATCGCCTTCACCCTGCTGTCCGTCGGCCTGTGCTGGCTGATCGGTACGGCCGCCGCCGTGTACATGCAGGACACCTTCCGCGGCCGTGGCCTGCTGCGCGCCCTGTTCCTGGTGCCGTACGCCCTGCCGGTCTACGCGGCCGTCATCACCTGGGTGTTCATGTTCCAGCACGACAACGGCCTGGTGAACCACGTCCTGCACGACCAGCTCGGCATCACCGACAAGCCCTCCTTCTGGCTCATCGGCGACAACAGCTTCGTCGCGCTGCTGACCGTGTCGGTGTGGAAGGGGTGGCCGTTCGCCTTCCTCATCGTGATGGCCGGCCTGCAGAACATCCCGCGCGAACTGTACGAGGCAGCCGCCCTCGACGGCGCCGGCATGATCCAGCAGATCCGCCGCATCACCCTGCCGTCGCTCCGCCCGGTCAACCAGGTGCTGGTGCTCGTCCTGTTCCTGTGGACGTTCAACGACTTCAACACCCCCTACGTCCTCTTCGGCAAGAGCGCGCCCGAAGCCGCCGACCTCATCTCCGTGCACATCTACCAGGCGTCCTTCGTCACCTGGAACTTCGGCACCGGATCCGCGATGTCCGTGCTGCTCCTGCTGTTCCTGCTCGTCGTCACGGGCGTCTACCTCGCCCTCACCTCACGCGGACGGAGGACCGCCTCATGAGCCTGCCCCGGTCCCCGATGGCCCCGCCCCGCTCGTTCCTCTGGTCCCGGCGGATCTTCCTCACCCTGCTCACCGGCTTCGTACTGGTCCCCGTCTACGTCATGGTGTCCAGCTCGCTGAAGCCGCTCGCCGACGTCACCGGCGCGTTCCGCTGGCTGCCGACCGAGCTGACCATCCGCCCGTACATCGACATCTGGTCCACCGTCCCGCTCGGCCGCTACTTCGTGAACTCGCTGGTCGTGGCGGGCGCGGCGACCGTCTGCTCGGTGGTGATCGCGGTGTTCTCCGCGTACGCCGTCAGCCGCTACTCCTTCCGCGGCAAGCGCGTCTTCACGGTGACCGTGCTGTCGACGCAGATGTTCCCCGGGATCCTGTTCCTGCTCCCGCTGTTCCTCATCTACGTCAACATCGGCAACGCCACCGGCATCGCCCTGTTCGGCTCCCGCGGCGGCCTGATCCTGACGTATCTGACCTTCTCCCTGCCGTTCTCCATCTGGATGCTGATCGGCTACTTCGACTCCGTCCCGCGCGACCTGGACGAGGCCGCCCTCGTGGACGGCTGCGGCCCGCTCGGCGCGCTGTTCCGCGTCGTCGTCCCCGCGGCCGTACCCGGCATCGTCGCGGTCGCCGTCTACGCCTTCATGACCGCCTGGGGCGAGGTCCTCTTCGCGTCCGTGATGACCAACGACACCACCCGCACCCTGGCGGTCGGCCTCCAGGGTTACTCCACCCTCAACGACGTGTACTGGAACCAGATCATGGCCGCCTCGCTCGTGGTGAGCGTCCCCGTGGTCGCCGGCTTCCTGCTCCTCCAGCGTTACCTCGTCGCCGGCCTGACGGCGGGAGCCGTCAAGTGACTCACCCCGAAAGGACTTTCGTGACCATCGACTACGCCGCCCTCCCCGACGACTTCCTGTGGGGCACGGCCACCTCGGCCTACCAGATCGAGGGCGCCGTGGCGGAGGACGGCCGTTCTCCGTCGATCTGGGACACCTTCTCGCACACCCCCGGCCGGATCGACAACGACGACCACGGAGACACCGCCTGCGACCACTACCACCGCTGGCGCGAGGACATCGGCCTGATGCGCCGCCTCGGCACCAACGCCTACCGGCTGTCCGTCGCCTGGCCGCGCGTGGTGCCCGGCGGCGACGGCCCGGTCAACACCAAGGGCCTGGCCTTCTACGACCGGCTCGTCGACGGTCTGCTCGACGCCGGCATCACCCCGTCGGTCACCCTCTACCACTGGGACCTGCCGCAGAGCCTCCAGGACCGCGGCGGCTGGCCCGAGCGCGACACCGCCGATCACTTCGCCGCGTACGCCTCCGCCGTCGCCGAACGCCTCGGCGACCGCGTCCACCACTGGGCCACCCTCAACGAGCCCCTGTGCTCCGCATGGATCGGCCACCTCGAGGGCAAGATGGCCCCCGGCTGGACCGACCTGACGGCCGCCGTCCGCGCCTCCTACCACCTGCTGCTCGGCCACGGCCTGGCCGCCCGCGCCATCCGCGCCGCGGCCCCCGCCGCCCAGGTCGGTATCGTCAACAACCTCTCCACCATCCACGCGGCGAGCGACAGCCCCGAGGACCGCGCCGCCGCCGTCCGCATGGACGGCCACACCAACCGCTGGTGGCTCGACCCGGTCCACGGCCGCGGCTTCCCCGAGGACATGCGCGAGGTCTACGGCGTCGACCTCCCCGAACGCCCCGGCGACCTGGAGACCATCGCGGCCCCGCTCGACTGGCTCGGCCTGAACTACTACTTTCCGCAGGTGGTCGCCGACGACCCCGAGGGCCCGGCCCCCCGCGCCGCCTTCGTGCGCCGCGACGGCGTCCCCCGCACCGGCATGGACTGGGAGATCGACGCGAACGGCATCGAGGCCCTGCTCCTGCGGCTCACCGAGGAGTACGGCGCCCGCAAGCTCTACGTCACCGAGAACGGCTCCGCCTTCCCGGACGTCGTCCGCCCCGACGGCACCGTCGACGACCCCGAGCGCCAGGACTACCTCACCCGGCACATCGCCGCCTGCGCGTCCGCCGCCCGCAAGGGAGCGCCGTTGGCCGGCTACTTCGCCTGGTCCCTGCTGGACAACTTCGAGTGGGCGTACGGCTACGACAAGCGCTTCGGCCTGGTCCACGTCGACTACGCCACCCAGGCCCGCACGGTCAAGGGCTCGGGACACCGGTACGCGGACATCATCCGCGGGCATGGGGAGCGGGTACGCCGGGCGGCGTGACGGCGTCAGGCTCGGGCGGGCCTTGGGCGCCTGGCTCGGGGCGGACGTGACGGTGGCCGGAGCCCTGGGACCAAGGGCCCGGCCACCGTCGTGGGTCACGGGGTGGTGAGGAGGGACTCGAGGGCCCTCGCCGTCGCCGGGTGGCGGCTCGGCAGGACCGCTCCTGCCGGCGCCGTACCGGCGGACGCGGGGGTCCAGCCGTCGTCGCACCCGAGCAGCCCCGCCACCGCGTCGCATGCCGCCGGGTACGCGGCCAGCAGGCCCACGCCGGGTGAGGCGGGCCCGTCGTGCCGCTCCCAGCCGTCCACGCACCCCAGCAGCTCCGCCACCGCGTCGACCGTCGCCGGATGCGCGGCGAGCAGCGCGGCGCCCCGGGGCGCCGTGGTCGCGCGCTGGGCCCGGGAGGCCGCGAACGGGTCCTCCTGCGGTGTCCGCCACGGAGGCACCCACGCGTCCAGTACCGGCAGCCGGCCCGGGAAGATCCGTCCCGCCTCGCGGATCAGCAGCGGGGCCAGATCGGCGGCCCCCTTGCGCAGGGTGGTGATCAGCAACGGCAGCCACGGGAGCAGCACCGTGTCCGGCAGGCGCCCGAAGGCGTTCGACACCGCCTCCACCACCACGTCCGCCAGCCCCGGCACCGGCTCCAGCGCGTGCACGAAGCCGTTGAGGTAGCGCGGGTAGGAGGGCACCACCAGCGGGTTGTCCAGCAACGCGTCGCACCGCGCGCGCAGTTCGGCGCGCGACAGGGTGCCGAGCTGCACCTGTGCCGCCCACAGCAGTGCCGTCTTCGACGGATCGTCCGGGTGCGACTGGGCGACCGCCAGCTCCAGTTGCGTACGGTCGCAGCCCAGCGACAGCGCGAGGCTCTCCATGCTGAACAGGAAGCCCAGCATCGCCGCGACCTGCCCCACCGTCGCGTCCTCGTCCCGGAACGCGGTCGGCAGCAGCGTGCAGTAGTGCGCGTAGCCCGTCTTGACGAACGACTCGATCCACGCGGGAAGAGCCGGCCTGCTCGTCCGGTAGTACGCCAGCAGCGCCCGAGCCCGGCGCAGCACCTCCGGCGCCCCGTCTACACTGCGCTCCGCCGCCAGCACCTTCAACGCGTGCGTGCCCAGCTCGTCCGCCAGGCGCCCGCTGCGCAGATACAGCAGCGTGTCCTCGACGGCCGCCAGCACCCCCGCCGTCGTCGCCCGCGGCCCGTACGCCTCGCGCCGCAGCCGCTGCTCCAGCACCTGTTCGAGGCTGACGCCCTCGTAGCCGAGCTCGATGAGCGCCCGCTGATGGGTACCGAGGGCCAGGTCCCAGGACTCCTGGATCGACCGCTCACCGAGCCGCCGCTCACCCATGATCGGCCGCGCCGCGCCCTGCGGCATCAGCCGCCGCAGCATCCAGAGCACGTCGGAACACGCCTCGAGCTCCGGCCGGCCCGCGATGTCCAGCAACGCCCGCTGCACCCCGCGCTGTTGCAGCTTCAGCCCCAGCGGCTCCAGCCGGTCGTACACGTCCCGGGCGAGCGGCGGCAGCGCCTCGTAACCCACCTGCCCGATCCGGTCGCCGCCCATCATGATCTCGACGAGCCGGCGCACGTCCCGCCGCCCGGGCACCCTGTCCTTCTCGATGCAGGTGACCGCCGCGTCCTGGAAGTCGTACGGCGTCGGCTTCGCCCGGTCCCGCATCCCCGCGAGCAGGATCGACGTCTCGAAGACGGCGATGGCGTCGGCGGTGGACGCGAGGTACCCGTTGCGCCGGGCCGCCCGCACGATGTCCACGGACCAGCCGAGCAGCTCCGCCTCGTCCAGACCGTCCAGGACGGGCGGCTGGTGCAGGAACCCGGACAGCCGGTCCGTGGCCGGCGCCTCGGCAGCGGACACGGCGGCGGGCAGCGCCTTCTTCGCGCGGGACTTCCGCGCCCCCGCCTGTCCCTCCAGCCGGTACGGCCGCACCTTCGTCCGCGTGAGGCTCTTCTGCCACTGCGTCGCCGCTATCGACACCGAGCCGGCCGCCAGGCCGAACTGCGCCTCGATCGCCGCGTGACTCGACGGGATCAGGCCGTACTGCCAGGTGGTCGCCGTGCGCGGGGAGATCGTGAACGCGCCCGAGCGGCCGTGCACGCCGAACTCCTCCACCCGGCTGGCCGCGTGGAACGCCCCGCACACGTACAGGCAGTCCTGCGGGTCCGCGCCCGTCGCCGCCAGGTGCTCACGCATCCGCGTCCACATGTACCGCTCGCGGTCCTCGTCCACCCGGACCCGGTCGCCGTCGCCCGGCGCGAGCCGCCGGAACAGGCTGCCGATCAGGAACATGACCTGCCGGTAGGTGTCGTGGTCGCTGTCCCCGAGCGGCACCTCGACGTACTGGTGCCACCACTCCGACCAGTGCCGCACCTTGCCGTGGCGGAGCAGGTGCTCCTCCAGCTCCGCGAAGCGCGGGCGCAGGTCGCCGATCTCGACGCCGACCGCCTCGCCGTGCAGCGCGGCCTCCTCGGCCTTCGGCGCGTCCTCCTCCGCCGAAGCGCCCCAGGCGTCGGCGGTGTCCGCGCGGTCCCACTGGAAGACGTGGTCGGAGGAGCGGTCGACCAGGACCAGCTCCACGCCCGGGGTGTCCAGGGCATAGGCGATGGCCTGGTACTCGGCGGACGCCTCGGTGATCGGCGCGACGACCGACAGCGGCGCCCACTCCTGGGGGAAGCCGTCGATCTCGCCCGCGAACGCCTGGACCGCCACCGGCAGTCGGCAGTTGCGCAGTTCGGACAGCAGCGGAGCCATGTCCTCGCACAGCTCCAGGTACACGACCTTGGGCTGCTTCTCCCGCAGCCGGCGGGCCATGGCGAGGGCGGAGGCGGGGGAGTGGTGGCAGACCGGGAAGATCTCCAGCGGTTCGCGTACCGCCCGGTCGACGTCGTCCACCAGGCCCAGGAGGATGCCCTCGAGGGCGTCGGGCCCGCCGGCGAACTCGGTGGCCGCCTCCTGCAGTTGCGTACGCAGAGCGGTGAACACGCCAATCTCCTGGGGCCCGCTCACGACAGGGTGGCGATCGCGTCGCGGCCGCCCTCGAGGAACTCGGGCCAGGCCCCGCCCTCGTCCTTGCTGCGGGGCTCGACGACCCCGTGCAGGTACTTGTTGAGTATGGCCAGGTCCTCCGGCTCGCGCCGGGTCAGCGACCCGACCAGCGAGGACGCCAGGGTGCGCGCGGTGAGGGCGCGCTCACCGAAGAAGTTGCTGTGCAGCACCGCGTCCTCCAGCACACCGATCTGCTCGGCCGTGGAGAGCGCGGACTCCAGCTTCTCGTCGTCGCTGCCGGCCGACGCGGCGGAGGCCCGCAGGTCGGCGAAGCTCTGCAGCAGCACGTCGAGCAGCGTCGGAGGCACGTCCAGGTCGATCGAGTGGCGGCGCAGCAGTTCCTCGGTGCGGAAACGGACGATCTCCGCCTCGCTCTTCTTGTTCGTCACCACCGGAATGCGGACGAAGTTGAAACGGCGCTTCAGCGCGGACGACAGGTCGTTGACGCCCCGGTCGCGGCTGTTGGCGGTGGCGATGATCGAGAAGCCGGGCTTGGCGAACACGATGTTGTCGTCGCCGCCACCGCTCTCCAGCTCGGGAACGGAGATGTACTTCTCGGAGAGGATCGAGATCAGCGCGTCCTGCACGTCACTGGTGGACCGGGTCAGCTCCTCGAAGCGGCCGATCGCGCCGGCCTCCATCGCGGTCATGATCGGCGAGGGAATCATCGACTCACGCGACTGGCCCTTGGCGATCACCATCGACACGTTCCACGAGTACTTGATGTGGTCCTCGGTCGTCCCCGCCGTGCCCTGCACCACCAGCGTGGAGTTGCGGCAGATCGCGGCGGACAGCAGCTCGGCGAGCCAGCTCTTGCCGGTGCCGGGGTCGCCGATGAGCAGCAGGCCGCGGTCGGAGGCGAGGGTGACGATCGACCGTTCCACGAAGCTGCGGTCGCCGAACCACTTCTGCGAGATCTCGCGGTCCAGTCCGTCGGCCCGCTCGGAGCCGAGGATGAACAGCCGCACCATCTTCGGCGACAGACGCCACGAGAACGGCTTGGGGCTGTCGTCGATCGACTCCAGCCAGTCGAGTTCCTCGGCGTACTTGATCTCGGAGGGGGCGCGCAGCAGTTCGGACATGAGGAATGAGCCTTTCGAGGTGAGGGGGAGTCGAGAAGTCGAGGGGATGAGAAGTTGAGGCGTCGAGAGGTCGAGACGTCGAGACGTCGACGGTCAGGTGAGGAACGTCTTCAGCTCGTGCACGAGCTTCTTGATGTGCCCGGATATCACCGGCGTACCGAGGTCCTTGAACTTCTCCCGGAACCAGGGGTTGACGCTGCCGCGGCCGGAGCTGGTCACCGACCCCACCGGGATGAACTTCGCCCCGGAACGGTGGATGGCGGCCATGCTCTCGAACAGCTCGTCCGTGCGCCATTCGTAGAAGTCGGAGATCCACACCACGACGGTGTTGCGCGGCTCGGCGATCTTCGGCTGGGCGAGCGTCATGGCGACGGTGCCGTCGGTGCCGCCGCCGAGCTGGGTGCGCAGCAGCGTCTCGAACGGGTCGTGCGCCCAGGGCGTCAGGTCCAGCGCCTGCGTGTCGTACGCGATCAGGTGCACGTCGACCTTCGGCAGGCCGGCGAAGATCGACGCCAGGATGGTGCAGTTGACCATCGAGTCGACCATGGACCCCGACTGGTCCACCACGACGACGAGCCGCTGCGGGGTCGTCTTACGGCTGGTGTGCCGGTAGTAGAGGCGGTCGACGTAGAGTCGCTGCTCCTCGGGGTCCCAGTTGGTGAGGTTTTTCCAGATGGTGCGGTCCATGTCGAGGTTGCGGAAGACCCGCTTGGGCGGCACGGACCGGTCCAGCTCACCGACTGTGGCCTTCTCCACCTGCGTGCGCAGCACCTCGGTGACCTCGTCCACGTAGCGCTTGATCAGCGCCTTGGCGTTGGCGAGGGCGACCCCGGAGAGGTTGTTCTTGTCCCGCAGCAGCTGCTCGATGAGCGACATGCTCGGCGTCAGCCGTGAGGCGAGCGCGGGGTCGGCCAGCACCTCCCGCAGATGCATCCGCCGCACGAGTCCGGCCTCGATCGACCCCAGTTCCGGACCGATCTCCGGGATCAGCCTGCTCAGATCGGGCGCGGGCATGCCGACACCGGTGCCCGTCGGGCTGATGCCCCCGCCGGCGCCCGCGCCGTTGCCCCGGCCGCCACCGCGCAGGTCACCGGGCCGGCAGCCCAGCGCCCGCTCCAGCCAGCCGGCGTCGGACTGCCAGCGGGCCAGCTGTTCGGCGGTGACCGTGCCGCTGCCGGTCGCGAAGACGTTGAGCAGCACCTTCGATGCCAGCGCCGCCCGCCGGACCTCGGCGGCCCGGTCACGGGCACCGTCCGCATCCGGCTCGGGCGTCATCAGCCCGTCGAACTCGGCGGCCAGATCCGGGTGCCGCTGCACGACGGAGTCGACGGACGCGGCCGGGTCGAGCAGCGCCGTCGGGAGACCGATGTCCTCCACCACCGCGACACTCGCCGACTCCAGGGACGCCTGCTCCTCCGGGTCGAAGAGGCGGGCCAGCAGCCGCCAGTACAGGACCTGCCGCCGGCTTTCGTCCGGGTCGGGGGCGGGAGCGGGGGCGGAGCCTGGGCCTGGAGCGGAGGTGGGGTCAGAGCCGAAGCCGGGAGCATGAGTGGGGTCGGGGCCGTGCCCCGGAGTCCCCTCAGTCCCATCGCCGTCGATGGTCACCTCGCTCATTTCCGCAGCAGCCTTCCCGCGCGCTCGCGCAGCACGTTCACGGCATCGGTGGCCGCCTTCTCGGCCCGTACGCCCGCCTTGTCGGCGGTGCCTCCGGCCCAGGCCCCCGCGTGCACCGCGACGGGCTTCTTCCGCACCGTCCGCTCCACGGCCAGCGGCTGGAGCAGGAACTCCCCGGCGTCCCAGCGCAGCAGGCCCAGGCACGCGCCGGACGCGGCCACCGCCTCCGGGGTCAGCGGGCCGGCGGCAGGCACCCGCCCGGCGTCGACGGTGAGACGCTCCCCGGCTACCCGGAAGACGACCCGGTCGTCCTCCTGCGCGACGGCGTACCCCTCGAGCAGCACGGGCACGGCGATCCGCGCCGGATGCCGGTCCACCGGCGCCAGGGGGGCGGCGGTCGCGGTGGGCAGCGCCACCCGCGCGGTGGCGAAGACGTCGGCGGGCTCGCCCGGGGTGGCGCGGGCGTCGTCCCAGATCAGGTCACCCTCCGCGGTGACGGGCATGGCGTCGAGCTCCATGGCACGCCCCTCGCTCACGGCGGCCAGCAGGGACATGTGCGGCCGCAGCAGCTGCCACAGTCCGGCTCCGACGACGGTCTCCGGCTTGGGCGCCGACACACCGGCCCGCACCAGCCGCGGCGTCGTGCCGTCCGCCGGCTCGAACACCGCGTGCACCTGCGCCTGCACGGCGGTGGCGTGTTCGTGCAGGTCGACACCGAGCGGCAGCAGACGACCGGTGACCTCCGTGACGGCGGTCGCCTGGTCCGCACCCGGCAGCGTCAGCAGCATCGCCCGCGACCACAGGTCGGCCCACCGGCGCACCGGCACCCGCTCCAGAGTGGCGCCGGGGCAGGAGGCCGCGAGTTCCGCGGCGAAGCCGTCGAGCAGCGTGGCGAGCCGCCGCAGCGCCGGCTCGGGCAGCATCGCGGTCACGACGGGAGCGGCACCACCGACCAGTTCGTGGTCGATGCCCTGCCAGCCGGCCCGCGCCAGGTCGCACAGCCAGCCGCGCGCCGCCGTCAGCAGGTTCACCGGATGCTCCGCGCCCACGGCCGGGGCGGAACCCTCCTCGGAGCGCGGCCGCCCGACCGCCCCCTCGACCCGCTCGACGAGCGCGTCGTGCACGGAGCCCAGCAGCGCGGTGCGGGCGGCGGCGAGCACCATGAAGTGGTCTTCGTCCGCGGCGCCCGCCGCGGACTTCTCGGCCGCCTCGGCGACCCGCCCGGCCAGCGGAGACCCGGCGACGGCGTCCGCGAGCCCGGCCAGACCGGCGGCCTGGGCCGGCTGCGGACGGAGCAGCCCGCCGACGAGCACCTGGTCGAATCCGTCCACGGCGGCCAGGGCCTCGTCCAGCCCGTCGACTGTGTCGGTCAGCAGATCCACACGCATCACGCCACCGCCCCGGCCGTCGGGAACCAGTGCATCTCGGGCAAGGGAGCGGTCGTCGGCGTGAACTCCAGATAGGCCAGATGGCGCAGGAAGCGGCTGAACACCTGAGCCGCGGCCGACTTGTCGCCCTGGGACGGACGCGTGGACGTCATGGCGACGGTGAGGGCGTGCGCGTCGGCCTCCTCACCGGAGACCTCCACCTTCAGGTACCGGGCGACGCGCTCCGCGCCGTACTGCAGCACGGCCTCGCCGATCAGCGCCCGTATGTGGTTGCAGAACGCTCCGCGCGCCCCGCCACAGGGCCGGTTGTTGTTGGTGCTGCACGAGAACGCGTACGTCCCCGCCTCCACCGACGACACATACACCCGTCCGATGTCGGAGCCGCTGGACACCACCCCCTGCAACCGCCCGTCCGCCAGCTCGACGAACGGCACCTTGGCCAGCTTCCGCGGCCGTGCGGACGGCACCACCCGCACTGTGCTCGACCTCTCCCAGACCGACAACGCGCCATCTCCCATGCATGCGAAAGGGGATGTCCTCGCCAGATCGGCGGGACGCGGAGGAATCTATCGACGGCCACTGACAACGGCCCAGGGCTGTGGACAAGTGGGAGAAACCGCCCGAGGCTGCCCCTCCCGTCGTAGGCCGATCGGCCCAGTGTCCGACCAACTGTTCGTCCGACAGGCCTTCTTGACGTGCGTTCCCACAGGTCGATACTTGTCCAGCGTGCGTTAAGTGACTGTTCGTGACGCCGTCAGCGCAAGGCGAGAAAGTGACGCATGTTCCCACCGGGTCGTCGCTCGACGGGCGACGCGGGCAGGCTCGACGCGCGAGAGGTCGGTCAAGGATGAAGAGAAGACTGTGCGGGGCGGCCGCCGCCCTCGGCATCGCCCTGGCCGTGACCGGGCCGCCTGGCCATGCGTCCGCGGACACGCGTCCCGGCAGCAGCCGCGCGACCCTTCCACTGGGCTCGTCCGACCTCGCGGAGACCCGCACCACGCAGACCTTGCAGCCCGGCCTGACCCTGACCCGCATCGTGCGCGGCGCCGTGGACCCGGCGCACCACTGGACCGTCGAGGCGACGATTCCCGGCGGCGACACCTCGCCCGACCCGGACGCCCCGGCGACCACCCTCAAGGACAGGGCCAGCGCCGACGAGCTCGCCGCCGACCTGCGCGGTGACGGCTTCGACGCGCGGTCCGAGCAGGTGACGACGCCGAGCACGACCGACTACGCGGGCGGCACGCTCGGCTGGCGCGTCCGCATCGGCGGCTTCCCGTCCCAGTCCGCGGCGACAGCGGAACGCACCCGGATGATCAGGGCCGGCTACACGGGCTCGGTCACCTACACGGGCTGGGACGGCGCGGCCACGGACCACGGCCCGTGGCGCCTGGACGTCCTCACCATCGACCCGCGCACGTTCCGGGGCACCCTCGACGCCACCCACGGCCCCGACATCGAGAACCGCGAGACCGTCAGCACCCTCGCGAACGACGCCGGCGCCGTGGCGGCGGTCAACGCGGGCTTCTTCGTCCTCGACCCCCGGTCGGGCGCGCCGGGGGACCCGGCGGGCGTCGGCGTGTACGACGGACGCCTGCTGAGCGAACCGGTGAGCGGGCGGCCCGGGTTCGTCGTCCAGGACAACGGCCGGCGTACGCGGATCACCCGTCTCACCTGGGAGGGCAGGGTCTCGGCGCGCGGCACCTCCCTGGCCCTCAACGGCGTCAACCGGGTCCCGGGCCTGATCCGGAACTGCGGCGGCAGCGAGGACGACAGCCCCACCTCGCTGCCCCTGCACGACGTGACATGCACCAACCTCGACCAACTGGTCGCGTTCACACCGGAGTACGGCGCGAGTACTCCGGTGGGTGAGGGCGTGGAAGCCGTCCTGGACAGCAGGGGCCGTGTGATGGAGCTGCGCCCGTTCCGCGGCGGCCCGTTGCCGTCGGGTGGCAGCTCGATCCAGGCGACCGGCCGACACATGGCCGCGCTGACGGCTCTGGCCCGCCCCGGTGAGCGCCTGCGCGTCGAGACGAGCCTCCGCGACGACCGGGGCCGCCGCGTGACGCCGGGGCGCGGCACGGACATTGTCAACGCGGGCCCCGAACTGGTCCGCGACGGACGCCTCCACGTCACCCCGGCCACCGACGGCATGGTGCACCCCGGAGACCCCAGCTGGTACTACGGCTGGGTCCACAAGCGCAATCCCCGCACTCTCGCCGGCACCGACGCGTCCGGCCGCACCGTCCTGGTCACGGCCGACGGCCGCAGCACGGACTCGCTCGGGCTGAGCATCACCGAGAGCGCGAAGGTGGCCCGTTCCCTCGGCCTGCGGGACGCCGTCAACCTCGACGGCGGCGGATCGACGACGATGGTGGCGAAGGGCCAGGTCGTCAACGCTCCGTCCGACGCGGCGGGCGAACGGCCGGTGGGCGACGCCCTGCTGCTTCTTCCCCGCAAGCGCTGACGCCTGGACGTCGGCTTCTGACAGGGCCAGGCTCCAGTGGCCGAGCGGCGAGGCGGACGACCCGGAGCACGACGACTCTGCCGCTTGGCCGCGGCCTCACGCGGTGGGCATCAGCGAAGGCCGAATATCACCGCCGGCACCGGCGTCTGCCTGGTACGCGAGACCTGCGGACTGTCGCCGATCGCCTCCTGTGGTGGATGCTGCCTCAGGGCACTTCCGCCCGCGCCCTGCCGAACTAGTTGCTGCAGCCACGAACAGCACCCAAGGGAGCCGCCGTGACCGCCGTCGTGACCCTCCGAGCCCGTGTCCGTCTCGTCCTGGCCGTCCTGATTCTCGCGCTGGTACCGGCCACACCGACACTCGTCGCCCCGACCCCGGCAGACGCTTCCGAGGAGCGTGCCCTGGTGCAGGGTGAGGCGGGACGGCGTGGTGCCGAAGTGGTGTCGGTCACGCAGGTCGCGGACCGGCAGGTCGACCTGTCGGTCCGCTCGACGGCACTGGGCGGCCGCACCGTCAAGGTCCGCCTGTTGACCCCGGACGGCTGGGATCCGTCCGACCGACGGCAGCATTGGCCCACCTTCTGGCTGTTGCACGGCTGCTGTGGCGACTACACCTCCTGGACCTCGCTGACGGACGTCGCGGAGACCGAAAGCCTGCGCAACGTGCTCGTGGTCATGCCGGAGGCGGGCTGGAACGGCTGGTACAGCGACTGGTGGAACTACGGCGAGGGCGGTGACCCCGCCTGGGAGACCTTCCACACCGTCGAACTGCGCCACCTCCTCGAACGCGACTGGGGCGCCGGTCGCAATCGCGTCGTCGCCGGCCTGTCGATGGGCGGCCAGGGCGCTCTCCTGTACGCCGCGCGCCACCCCGGGATGTTCAAGGCCACCGCCGCCTACTCGGGTTCCGCGCACCCGCTGCTCAACGACGAGTCGGTCAACCGCATCCTGGGCCTCTTCGCGGGTCAGGGCAACGACCCCCTCCGGGTGTGGGGCGACCCGGTCGCGCAGCGCCGCATCTGGCAGGCCCACGACCCGTTCCACCTGGCGAAGCGGCTCAAGTCCCTGCCCGTCTACCTGTCCTGCGGCGACGGCACCGCGGGCCCGCTGGACGCACCGGGTGCCTCCAGCGCCCTCGAGGCGGACTTCAACCGCCAGAACCACGCCCTGGCAGCCGAGTTGCAGCGGGTGGGCGCCAAGCACCTGACCACGAACTTCTACGGCCCCGGCACCCACACCTGGCGCTACTGGGAACGCGAACTGCACGCCTCGCTGCCGATGCTGCTGGGCGCGCTGGGTGTGAAGGGCTGACGGGACACCCGGCGGCGCCACTCGCGCTCACGCAGACAGGCAATTCAGCGCGGCGGCCCGCGCCGGATCGCCCGTCCGCTGCCGGGGAGTTGACCATGCCGGTCAGCCGCCCTTGCCCTGACCGCTGCACCGCTGGTGACCGGCGTGCGCCACCGGACGGAGCCGCGCGCCCGGATGTCGGCGGTGCGCTGACGACCCCGGCATCAGGGTGGGCGTACCCGACTAGAAGCCCCACGGGTCGGGGTGCGGGACCGCCGTCGGATCGCCGGACCAGCACAGGCGCGCTTCGATCTGGTCGCCTGTCAGTTCGACCAGCCTCTCGGCTGCCCAGCCGGTCCACTGCACGGCCCCGGGGAACTGCGGCAGGCGGAATGCCGGGAGGTGGGAAGGGAGGGCGTCCGCGCGGTACACCGCCTTGGTGACCTCCCCGTTCAGCTTTTTCGGTTTCGACGACCTCCGTAGGTCCAGGCAGTCGATCACCTGGTCGACCAGGAGCAGGCAGTACTCGTCCTTCGTCGCGTCGTCGATCTCGACCGGCATCAGGCTGCCCGCCGTCCGCAGCGCATCGGCTCCGAACCGGTCGACGAGGCGCCGGCTCAGGATCGGGGCACCGGGATAGCCCGAAGGAAAGTCTCCCTTGGACCACTTCCGCTCTCCGGCCCATTCGGTCCGGAACAGGACGGGCCGGTCCTCCTCCGCGCCCAGCCGCTGCCAGCGTTTGAGCCGGCGAAGGTCCCCTCCGTCCGGGGTGAGCTGCTGGTACTCGGCCAGCTTCGGAAGCAGCCGGTACACCGCCGGGCTCGTCTCCGGCGTTTCGGTCATCGGGTCACCCTTCATGTTCGTCGTCGGGGCGGAACCGGCCTGTCGTCCTACGCCGTCCAGACCGCTCCCGAACCTGGCTGCCCTCCCGCCAGTTCCTTCTCGACCTGTTGCCCGATGGAGCGTAGTTCCCGGCGCAGCGCGCTGCGAATGGCGCGCGCACCGTGCCCGGCCTCCGTCATCGTCTCCGTGAGGTCGGTGAGATGTGAGTTGAGGCGCAGCAGGAAGTCCTTGCGGTGGGTGAAGTTGTGCGGCCGGGGATGCCCCAGCGGGATGCCGTTGACCGCATCGTTGATGTCGACGCCGTACTTCTCCAGCAGGGCCCGGGTGTCCGCCGCCTTGTTGCGTTTCATGCCGGACGGTACGAGGTGGGCGGCGGCCTGTCCCGGCCCCTTGCCGCGTCCTTCTCGCGCGAGGTTCTTGGCCAGCTGTGCGGCGTTCTCCGCACAGGTCAGCAGGCCCAGGTAGTCGAACCACGTCAGTGGGTTCGGCGCATAGGTACGAGGGTGGGGACCCGCGTCGAGGCCCAGCGGGTCCGCGCTGACGTAGGTGGCGGCGACCGGGTCGTAGTAGCGCAAGAAGTTGTAGTGCAGCTGCGACTCGGCGTCGGCGTACTGGCCGGGGAAGCGCAGCGGGGTCGAGGTGCCGGAGCCTTCGTCCGGCGTGAGCCCCCAGAGCGTCGCTCTCGCGCGCCACGCCACCTCACCCTCCTCGGAGACGAGTTCCGTGGGGGTGCCGATGAGGTCCGTGACGATCGCGTGGAACTGCTCGTCGACGACGTCCTGCGGCGCGTCGGCGAGGGCGGAGCGCCGGACCTGGGCGATGGGCCGGACGCCGTCCCGTTCCCAGGTCAGCGTGGACACCTCGGACGAATCCGCGCGCGCCGTGACCTGCTCCACCAGATGCGGCCCGTCCCAGGTGAACCGGGTCTCCTCGGCCACCGTGCGCCCGTCGACGGCCAGGCGCTGCTTTGCGACGCGCCTGCCCAGCGGGTCGTAGAGGTAGCGCCACATGGTGCCGTCCGGTGTCACGACCGACGCGAGCCGGTCGTCACCGTCCCAGGCGTACCGCCAGATGTCGGCCTTGCGGGACAGCCGCACCCGGCGGCGCAGCACCACCCGGCCGGCCGCGTCGTACTCGTAGTGGACGCGGCCCGCGCGCACGACGCGGTTGCCCTGATGGACGCGGTCACCCTGGGCTTCCGGTGCGGGACACCGGTCGGGCCAGGATGCCCGGGTCTGATTGCCGTACGCGTCGTAGGCGTAGGTTTCGGTCCACCCTTCCGCGCGCACGCCGAGTACGCGGCCGGAGGGGTCGAGGTCGAACGCGCGGCGCCCGCTTCCGCTCTCGGCGAGTGCGGTGACATGACCGTCCGGCCGGTAGGCGTACGTCCGCTGCGTCACCGGGGCCGCTCGTCCGGCAGCGGTCATCTCCTGGCTGGTCAGACGGCCCCGGGCGTCCCACGTCGAGGCGAGGGCGAGACCGGTGTCGTAGCTCCTGGCGGTCTCCCGGCCGAGGAGGTCGTGCGCGAACGTGAGCGTGCGGCCGGCGGTGGTGAGGTGGGTGCGCCGGCCGGCCCGGTCGTAGGCGTACCTGGTGACGGCCCCGCTCGGCGTGGTCCGGGCGATGGGACGGCCCAGGGGGTCGTGGACGGTCGTGAGCGTCCGGCCGTCGACGGTTTCCGCGGTCACCCGCCCCGCGGCGTCGTAGGTGTACGAGAGGGTGGCGTCGGGCCCCACCGCGTGGACGAGACGGCCGGCCCGGTCGTGGCGGTAGGTCGTGACACGGCCCTCGAGGGTCGACGCTGTCAGCGCTCCCACCTCGTCGTACGCGTGGACGACTGTCTGACCGACGGCGTTCGTCCGGCTCATGAGCTGACGGGCGGCATCGTAGGTGTAGGTGAGCGTACGGTCGTCGAAGTCCGTCTCCGAGACCAGGTTGCCCACCGGGTCGTAGCGGTAGTCCCAGGTCAGTCCGCGCGCATCGGTGACCCGCAGCAGCCGGAGCTCGGAGTCGTGGGTGAAGGTGTGCCGGACGCCGTCCGGGGTCGTGCGGGAGGTGAGCACGTCGAACGGACCGTAGGTGAAGCGGGTGACGCGGCCCATCTGGTCCGTGTGGCTGATCAGATTGCCTTCGCCGTCGTACGTCCAGCGCTCCGACGTGCCGTCCGTGTCCGTGACCGAAGTGAGCAGGCCCTCCACGGACCAGGTCCGGCGTATCTCGCCGCCCAGGGAGTCCGTGACGAGGCCGGTGCGCCCGAAGGGGTCGTACGTGTACGTGATCACGGCGCCGACGGGGTCGACCGCCGCGGTCGGCTGCCCGGCCGCGTTGTTGAGGAAGCGGTACTCGGAGCCCTCGGCGTCGGTGAGGGTTGCCAGGGCGCCCGAGGGCTCGCGGGTGAATCTGGTCGTGGAGCCGTCGGCAGTGGTCAGTGCGACGCAGTTGCCGCGTTCGTCCCACTCCTGTCGCAGGGTCGCGCCGTCGTACTCGGTGATCTCGACCGGCAGTCCCAGGTCGTTGTAGCGGGCCGTCGACTCGGAGCCGTCGGGCAGCCGCACGGACGTCAGCCGTCCCGCGTCGTCCCACTCCAGGCGCAGAGCTCGTCCGAGCTGGTCGGTGCGCCGGATCAGACGGTCGTGGTCGTCCCACTCGTGAAGCACCGTGTGACCGAGTGCGTCGGTCTCCTCGACGAGTTGGAAGGAGTCGTTGAACCGGTAATGGGTGGCGTGGCCCAGCGAGTCGACGGCCACGGTACGACGGGCATCGTCGTCGTACGTGAACGTGTAGTCGAGGAAGCCTTCCTTGCCGTGGCCGGCCGTGCAGCGGCCGGTTGCGTCGTAGAGGAAGCGGTACCAGACGCCGTTGCGGTCCTCCCAGCGGGTGACACGCCTGCCGTCGTCGTAGTCGAACCGAAGAGGCAGGCCGGAGGAGTTGTACACGGCGGAGAGATTGCCGCGGTGGTCGTACCCGTACCGGACCAGCGTCGGCCGGTCGGGATGGCTGAGCAGCGCGAGCTCGGTGATCCGGCCGTCCTCGCAGGCCACGCCGATGCGGTAGCCGCCGTGGTGGACGACCTCCCGAGGCATGCCGTCCTCGCCGTAGGTCACGTCGACGGAGTTGCCGTTGCGGTCGCGGATCGCGGCCAGCGGCAGCTCCGCGGCCGGCCGCCCGGGGAGAGGGCGGAAATGCATACGCTGCCCCGTCTCGCTCCGCGCCACGACCATCTCCCCCTCGGCCGTGCCGTCCCAGCTCAACGGCCATCGGGGGCCGGTGACGGGCAGAACGGTGAGGTCCGGCTCAGGGACGGGGTAATGCAGCACCATGCCGTCGTCGACCACGAGACGTACGCCGTCGGAGTCCAGAACCAGTCGCTGGTCGAGCGTGCTGGTCCAGCTGGGTCCCAGAAGGCGACCGCCGCGTGTGCGACTCCGATGGTGGCGTTCCAACGTCAGGGGCAGGACTCCCTCCAGCGTCACGTCCGTGGCGGACATGACCATCTCCCCGGTGGCGAGATCGACCGGGTCGCCCCGGGTGATGAGCTGCTTCATCTGCCGGCCGAGGCCGCTCGTGCTTCTGCCCAGTCCCCGGACCCCGAGGGCCATGCCCTTGAGCCCGGTCTTGCCGAAGGCCTTCATGCCTTTGGCGAGGCCGCCGAGGGTGGTCAAGCCCTTCATGCCGGGTATGCAGTCCAGCGCGGCCAGTCCCACGTCCCAGAGGGACGCCTGCCCCTTGGAGTATTTGTAGAGCGTGTCGGCGAGGACGACGAGCGCGGCGATGAGCACGATCGCGCCGAGGATCGGCCCTCCGATGATCATGGCGACGATGCCGACAACCGCCACCACGATCTTGCAGGCGGCGACGATGTTGTCCCAGTTGTCGGTGAACCAGTCGCCGATCTCCTCCCACCACGACCGGTTCTGGATCCCCGCGTCCGACGCCTCGTCGATCTTCGACTTCGCGTCCCGCGCCGCCTCCTCACGCATCTTCCGCGCGTCCGCGGCCATCTTCTTCGCCGCGTCCAGCGCGCCCTGTGCGGACGTGACGTCCGACTGCGCCTTCGTGTGCGCGCTCTTGGC